>JAUWPZ010000056.1 GCA_030611315.1 Sedimentisphaerales bacterium | reverse complement strand
CTGATATATAATACTATATCAGTTTAGACAGAAAAGTCAAGCATTTTTTGAATGCGAATTTGCTCATCAGGATAAAATTTTGTAAGTGGTATGATTTACAGTACGTTACAACTCAAAAAATTTTAAGTTGCGGAATCACTGCCCTTGGAAATGGCTTAGGCCAGTTCTCCTTCTTATTAGGAGGCTTATATGGTTTCCGTATAAGAATCCAACGCCCCGGCCGTTCAAAATGAACCTGCCGGATTCTATCTTATGGTGCGTCTCTCTGATATCTGCAATCTTTATACCCCTAATCTACCACTTTTTGCTCCGCTTGTCTATTATAAAAACCGCCTGTTTTTTAGGCCTCAACCGGCGAGATACGCTTCACGCTTCACGAGATACGATCTTCATAATCCCTGTCCACCAAAAAACCAGCAAAAATCCACCTGCGCAAAACTAATCGGCCGCCCGTTGCAGTGATTTACGAGGCAATCGAGGTCATCCCGGCGATGTAGCAGGGCGCGGTTTTGGGATTAGCCGGTCAAAAGCTCGAACTCCCGGGCGCTTAGAGATTGCCTGAGCTTTTGCAGTGCAAGCAGCTCTAACTGTCGCACCCTTTCCTTGGTCAGGCCCAGGTCTTCGCCGATTTGCTTTAGAGTTTTTGTTTTCTTTTTTATCGGCAAGCCAACGGGGCCGAAACGATTCAGGATTATATACTGCTCGCGGTCATCAAGCTCGTCCCTGACGACCTGTGCGAGGCTCTGGCGCGCTCGTTCGATAGCAACAAAATCAGCGGCATCCTTGGTTCTTAAATCGCGATGTATGTCCGCCAGAGAAGCGGCCTTTGCCTTGCGCGAACGGGCCGTCCGGGCGGGCATTTTCCTCGCATAGCCTTTGGCAATCGCCCACGAAGCATAAGTGCCAAATCGAAAACCCTTCGTATAGTCGAACTTCTCAACCGCCCGCATCAGCGAGACATTGCCCTCACCGACCAAATCCAGCAAACTTGCTCGGCCGCTGACATGCTTGCTTGCAACGCTGACAACAAGTCGAAGATTCGCTTCAATTATCATTTTCTTGATTATCTCAGCCTCCGCTAAGTAGTCTTCTATTTGCTGCAGCCGGGCGCTTGAAACACGAGATGGTTTTATACCGAGGTGCGCGGAACAGGCAAGGAACTTCAGGTAATTATATCTGCGAAACAGCTCAACTTCGCGCTCTCTCTTGAGCACGGGCGTGTCCTTTAATATCTGAAGATACTCCGGCAGAAGGGACTCGCCGGCCAAATCGAAAGGGTCTATGCTATTGCGGACAACCGGCTTTGTGCTGATAATCGGCTCTTTCAGAATCTTCTCTCGGGCATCGCCTTCGAGAAATTCCTCGCTGTCGATAAACTCAATCTTTTCGGCCAACAGCACGCGAGCCCTTCGTTTATTGATAATCCGATATATCGAACTTTTGCTGCGACCGAATCGACTCATCAATTCTTTGATATCACAGCCCTGTTTGAACAGCTTGTACAACTCGGCGGCACGGGCCGAGTCAATTACTCCCGATGGTTTGTCAAAAACAGCCCTGTCAGGGTTGGCCTGTTCGTAGTTTAATATTGTGTATCTGACGGTCTCGCTGGTCTTGCCGATTTCAGTCGCTATCTTGTCGATTATGCCGGAACGAGACATTTCGCCCCTGGCGGCAAGAGTGGCGGCACGCCTGATAATCTTTTTTCTCTGCTCATCCGTCAGCCGCGTAAAGCTTGTCGCCTTGGAAATAAGCCCCGGATTTGCTTTGAGGAACGCATCGACCGTTGACTGCAGAAAACCGAAACGTTTTAGGCCGTCTTCAAAAATATATTTCAGCGCGACCAGACCACGCTTTCGCCAGCGATAAACCGTCTTTGTTGAAACGCCAAAGGCCTCGGCAAGTTCTTCGACAGTGTAAATCTTCTGGCTCTGCTCAACAGCGGGACGTGCAAGCTGACCGCTAAGTTTGGAGATGAAAATCTGCAAGTCATCGAACAGTTCTCCGCCCTTTACAAGTTCCTGCCCCTCCAGCCCTACGGGATGGAAACCGGTTATACGAAAGCAGACAAAATCGAAAGGATATTCCTGGTCAATATCGATAATTGCAAGGAGTTTTTCGACGGCATCGAGCTGTTTTCGACGCTTGGCTTCAGGCGTGAACCGAAGCTGCATCAACAACTGCGCCAGGTTTTGGATTTTTATCTTTCGCATAGCTGCACCTTCAGCGATTGGCGAATAGTAGTCTGTCAAGATTGCTTTTGTGAGTTGTCATTCCGCACTTGATGCGGAATCCAGAGTGTAAATAAATCTGGATTCCCGCTACCCGCTTTCGCGGGCACAAGCTTCGCGGGAATGACACCTACAATTTCATAGTTGACAGAATACTATGTTAAGTTTCGACTTTGTCATAATTACTTTCTCTCAACGAATCAAAAGAAAACAGCTATTTGGTTCGTAAGAACAACAGGAACAGCCACCACAAGGAACGTTTCAGTGTTGCTGAAGTACTCTTATGATTCATAGATTCCTATCACCTCACAAGGTCTTGTTACAATCTGCGCGATAATTAGCCAGGCCCTGACCATGGGCTCGTAAGATCAACCGGCGCTCTTCTTGGCAAGCTGTTGCTCAATTTTTTCCAGGAGCACCTGAGGTTCGATAGGTTTCTCAATGTATTCGTCAACGGGTAAGAACTTAGGGTGTATGCGTTCACCAGGAAAATCAAACCCCGTCTTTTCCCGCATGGCTGTAAGCATCAGTATGGGTATCTTTGCAAAACGGGGGTCTTTCCTCACCTTTCTCGCAAAAATAAATCCTTCAGCACCTTTTCCCATCATGACGTCGAGGATGATTGCATCCGGGCTCTCCTTTTCTAACTTGGCAAGTCCCTCGTCAGCACTGTACGCACAGCTTACTTTGTACTGCTTTGTCGCCAGGATGGTTCTTACAATCTCCACGAACTCTGGCTCATCATCAATAATCAGTATGTTTGGAGCGCTCATGTTTTTCTCCTTTCCGCCAAAATGAAGGTTGTGGAGATATTTCTTCAATCACCAACCTCGTTACATCAGCAATGCTCCCCCGGACTTCTTGTGACAGGTCAGTACTCAACTCGAGCATCTTCGGCTCTACTCCAATCAGGACAATCTCGGAGTCGGCCAGAGCAGGATATACCGACTTCAACAATCGAAGAACATCGATTGTTCCTATCTGATGACCGGACTGCGTTTCATCCTTTGTGGTTGCCAATTTGCTGTAGTCAAACCTATTTATCTCACCGGGCTTTCCTCCTGCACGGATAGCATCAATGATAACTATTTTCTGTGGTCTATCCAGGTAGGAGGTAAGACTCAACAAGTCGCATCCACAGTCAACAACATCCACATAAGATGGCATGCGTACTCTGGAGAGATTGTCTATGACGCATGGCCCTATCCCTTCATCGCCGAGAAGTCGATTGCCCACTCCAACCACGATGATCTTACGTGATGCGCCTGCTTTCTTTTTTGGAAATGCGCTTCTCATCCAGATTCACCTCAACTAAATGGACGGCACAAGATATGCAGGGATCATAAGCCCTCACTACCATCTCTAACTTCGGACCCAGGGATTCCCTTGACTCATCAATCAGATTCTCAACTGAGATTCTAAGGTCCTTTTCGATGTTAGCCAGATTCTGAGCTGTTGGAGTGATTACATCAGCCTCGGTTAGCCGACCCGCTTTGTCAAAGCTATAGCTGTGATAAAGCGTACCTCGTGGGGCCTCAACAGCACCAACCCCCGCACCAGCTCGGATTCTGACTTCAACTGGCTCTTCTTGCTTTATCCCTTCTCTGAGCAGTTCGTCAATAATATCCAACGACCTCTCGATAGAATAGACCATTTCAACGGCCTGAGCAGCGTTGTTATCGAGCATGTTTTCTGAAAGTGAGCTCAAGCCCAACTTATCTTTAGCCTTTTTGGCTTGGCCAGATAGCTTTTCCCCGTTTAATGCTATCCTTGCCAAAGCTCCGACAGCAAAAGGCTTGCCTTTGAACAAGCTCTGTTTCGCGTGAGAATGTGCGACAACTCTCTCGTTACAAATTTCCTTATACATCTTGATATCTTTAGTATCACCCGTCGACAAAGCTATCCTGTCTCCGAACAGGCTGTATCCCGACCCATCAGAAGATAGTGCGGCATAGATATTGGGCGAGGTACAGAAATCGGGTATTTCCAGGCCGGATACAAGATCAACGGCGGCCAGACTTTGTTCCAATCCCTTCGTCAGTTGTCCCTTCAAATCGAGCAACGCCTCTCGAGTGGGCGGCCTTCCGAAACCGCCAACTACAGCATTCATAGAGTGAATGGCTCTGCCACCTATCGCTTCTTGAATCGTATTGCCTAACTTCTTCAATTCCAAACCCATCTTCACTTCCTGTAGATGGTCGGAGGCCAAGGCGATGGCACTCGGATAGCCTAAGAAGTCAGGGATGCTCAGACAAAATAAGTGCAGGGCGTGACTTTCAATGTTACCTCCCTGAACTAAAAGCTCTCTCAATAACCGTGTCTGGGTGCTAACTTCGATACCCAAAGCACTCTCAACAGCCATCAAAGAAGCTACTGTATGCGACGCCGAACAAATCGCACATATCCGCATCAGTATTGGCGCCACTTCATCGTAAGACCTGCCAACCACTAACGGCTCGAAGAAGCGAGGCCCTTCGAAGATATCCATATTTACGTCGGCAACTTTGCCGTCTTTAATTCTTACGGTTATACCACCGTGCCCTTCGACACGACAAAGGTGGTCAATGACTATTGACTTATGCATTCGCACCTTCCTTAAAGATTTTATCTTCAAAACAGTCGGCTGGGGCGGCAAAAGTTCGCAGCCGGTTCTGGATATCAAACCAAGTAAATCCCTTTTCTTTGAGCACCCTTACCTCGGAGGAGACATTCGCCTCTTCGACAGGTCCCCGGCAGCCGATACAGGGCTGACCATAGCTTGGGCAGCGGGCCTTGCAGCCGGCTACCGTTATCGGCCCGAGACAAAGCTGTCCCTTCTCAAGCAACACGCACGGATATTCTGCCATCTTGCACTCTGTACACACCGCATAATTAGGCAGGCGAGGCAAGTCCCCATGCAATAAAGAGGCTACACTCTGTAGTAGCTGCTCTTTTTCGATGGGGCAACCTGATATGGATAGATCTACCTTGACAAAACGGCTTAGATGCTGAGGAGCGGTAGTATCAAATATCTTGCCTGCCCGCCCATATACTTTCCTTTTTAATTCTTCTCGTGCGATTTCGCTCTTCATTGCCGGCAACCCGCCCCAGACGGCACAGGTGCCAATGGCAACGAGTAATGTTGCCCTCTCCCTCAGCCGTTTTAACAGCTCTTCATCTTTCGGCTGCACCACGGCTCCATCAACGAAGACGATATCTAAAGGGCAATTTTCATCGCCGCCCGACATAGCCATCGGAAAGGATTTAATATCCAGTGCGCCGGCGATATCGAGAAGCTCATCCTCGCAATTTAAGATGGCTAACTGGTCCCCGGCACAGCCCGTTAATCCATATATGCCTACCTTTGGCTTACCCATTACCTATCCCCTTAAATCATCTCCGGCAGATTTATGGCGTCCCAGTAAGTAAATATTGGTCCGTCAAGACACGTGTACTTGTAACCGACCATACAGTGTCCACACTTTCCAACGCCGCACTGCATGTTTCTTTCCAGCGACATCAGTATCCTATCCTTTGGAAAATTCCTTTGCAGGAGTTTATCGAGTACAAACTTGAACATTATCTCCGGACCGCAGATAGCGGCATACGTGTCGTTAGGGTCTATCTCCACGTGGTCGAACAAAGTGGTAACAACCCCGACGTGGGCTTTCCATATCTCGGATTCATCTTTTTTGTCTATGGTTAGAAGACATTTCACATCTGCCCGGTCGATAAGGTTCAAGAGTTCATATTTGAAAAGCATATCATCCGGATTCTTTGCCCCGTACATCAAGGTAACGTTTTTGAACTTTGCCCGATTGTCCAAAGCGTACCAGAGAAGAGATCTCAAAGGCGCCATACCTAAACCGCCCGCGATCAGTAAAAGACTGTTTCCTTCCATTTTCTCAACGGGAAAACCATTGCCATAAGGCCCCCTGATACCCACCAGCGCGTTTGGGGGCAGCTTGAACAGGGCATCAGTAACGTGGCCGATGCGTCTCACGCAGAGCTCTATATTTCCCGGGCGGGTGGGAGAGGACGATATCGAAAACGGGGCCTCGCCGGTCCCTACGACGCTCAGCATCACGAACTGACCGGGCTTGTGCCTGAAGCTCTCAGCTATCTCTTCCTTCTCAAACCTTATCTGGAAGAGCTGGTGGTCCGGTATCTGTGGAAGAGTCCGAATAATCCTCGCCGGATTAGGCAGATATGGATTTTCGAGACTTGTGGCGTTCCGATGATTAGACACGAATCTCACTCCTTAACTTGTTGATAACCTCGACGATATCAATTCCCGCTGGGCAGTATGCCTTGCACCGACCACAGCCAACACAACTCGGCCTTCCGTACTGGCTTACAAAACCCCTCTGCTTGTGGAAGAATCTGTTTTTCACTCGTGAGGACCGCTCGGCCCGGAAGTTATGCCCGCCGGCTACCAAAGCATAATCCTTGAACAGGCAGGAATCCCATCTCCTCATTCTTCGTCCGCTGCTGGCGTCTAAATCAAGCTCATCAAAGACGGCGTAACAGTAGCAAGTCGGGCAAACCATGGAGCACGTGCCGCAGCTCAAACAATCCTGCCCCAATTCCTCCCAGATTGGGCTGTCGTATTCCAAATCCATTATTCCAGGCAAATCCTGGAGTTGAATCTGTATTTGGAAGCTCTCTCTTTTCTCGATAGATTTGCCTTTGTATTTTTCCCGGTCCTGTTTTTCTATATCTCTAAACAACGACTCGGTAGCCTTGACCATGTCGTCTCCAAGACTTGTCCCCACCCGCACAAGATACGACTCGTCAATGTCGGATAGAAATAGATCAAAGCCCGAGTCGACAAAGTCAGTCCCCGTGGACCGGCAGAAACAAAACTCGTCAGGAATGCAATCCAGGCCGATAATAGCTGCGTTGTTTCTTCTGGCGAAGTAATAGTTATCTACATATCTGCCGCTAAAGACCAAGTCGAGTATCTTCAGCCCATGGATATCGCACGGATGAACACCGAAAAAGACATTTCTTTGCTCCGGTTCTTCCATTGGCAGCTCGTAGCCCTTCTCAGCAGAGAAATTAAACATAGTATCTATAGGTTTGAAGAAATACTTCTTCAACGGCAAGATGGTCCTTGTGTAATTCAACTGTATCTGCGCAAAGTCACTTACCGGTCCAAAGGCGAGGCTTTTCTCACCTCTTTTGACAGGAGCATGAATTTGGCCAAAAGAGCTCAAAGAACTAACAAATTTTGCAAGGTTTTCTTTGGGTAGCTTTACTATCTTCATTGTTCTGCCTTTGCCTTGGGCAAAATAACACTAAAAGTGCTTCCTTTGCCTACTTCGCTGGTTGCCTTGATAGAGCCATTATGCGCTTCGATGATTTTCTTGACTATCGGCAGTCCAAGTCCGCTGCCGCTGACACCTCGAGTTTCCTTACTCTTTACCCTGAAAAACTCGTCGAAGATAAAATGTAAATTGTCTTTAGAAATCCCTATCCCCGTGTCGGATATCTCCACCACCAAATCATCGATATCCTCTACCACGCTTACTATCACCATCCCTCCCTCACGATTGTAGTTTATTCCATTACTAATCAGGTTCGCAAAGGCTTGTTTTAGACCTTCTCGGTCACCTTCGACAACGGGGAGGCCGCTAGGCGAATTCAGATCGAGGGCGACTTTTTTGGCCTCTGCCGACGGTTTCAAAAGTTCTAATATTTCAGAAAGGACATGAGCCAGAGCAACCGGTTTGAATCTCTCTGTTATATCGCCCGCTTCGATACGTGACATATCGAGCCAATCGTCAATGAGTTGTAGCAGGTCGTCGACACGCGTAACCGCCTTTTCCATCAGCTCCTTCTGCTTGCTCGCCACCTCACCGACAAATCCCTCCTTGATTACACCAAGATACTGCTTGACCGAGCCAAGAGGTGACCGCAACTGGTGGGAGACAAGGGTGATGAAATTCTTTCTCATCGTCTCCTTTTCCTGCTGCAATCGTGCAGACTCAAGAGCAAGTCTTCTCTTCTCTAAGCCTCTCTTAGTGATAATCCTTAATTCGTCAGGTGTGAACGGCTTAGGAAGGAAGTCATAGGCCTTACGTTTCATCGCTTCCACAGCCGATTCTATGGTCGCGTAGCCGGTGATAACCACACAAACGATGTTCGGGTCAATATCCGCAACCTTCTCCAACAGCTCCATACCGCTCATCCCCGGCATCTTAAGGTCAACAAGGACTAAATCAGGTTTTAGCTCCCTTATTTTTTGCAAACCAGTATCCCCATCTACGGCTGTTTCTGCCCGGTATCCATCTTTGGTCAATACCTGGCAGCAGGAATCCCGCATGGCCTTTTCATCATCTATGACTAAGATGGTGGCCTTCTCTACAACCTTTTGCGATTGCTGTTTTGATGTTAACCGAACGTCTGTCATTTCGTTTCTATCCTTCCAAGAGCTTCTCGACCCGCTCTATAAGATTCTCTGGTTTGACCGGTTTCTCCATAAAGTCATCTGCCTGGAAATACTCGCCATCCTCCCTTGGAGAAAATCTAAAGCCGACTTTCTTATTGATGGCTGATACGGCCAATACTGGAATCTTCCTCATCTCGGGGTCGTGTTTTAGCTTGTAACAGAGATCAAAGCCATCGGTCAGTCTCTCCATCATAATATCCAGGAGAATTAAATCGGGCTTGAACTTCCCGATCTTCTCCATCCCATCTTCCTTGTTGCAGGCAGCTTCAACCTGGTAGCCCCTGCTCTCGAGGATGGGCGTCATAGCTGTAACAAAACTTGGGTCATCGTCGATCACCAAAACCTTTTGCGGTTTATCCATTTCTCTCACCTTCTTAACCTTTCCCTGTTTCGTGAACACATCTCGAACTGCTTCTTTCAGTTCCTCCGGATCGAAGGACTTTATGTAGTAATAAAGGATATCCTGCTTTCGCACTTTCTCTTCTAATTCCAGGGTATTCTTAGATGCGGTCATAATTATCTGGACTTTTGAGTCAATCGCTTTTAGAATTGAGACCGCCTCATAACCCTTCATTTCCGGCAGATTGACATCCATAATCACGCAATCAAACCCTACATCCTTGACCCTTTCTGCTGCCTTCCTAATACCCCCGCTTATTTCCACATCATAACCTTCTTTAATAAAGAGCGACGATAGTTCCGGAGCAGCTTTAGTATCGGGATCTACTATCAAAATTCTCCTGCGCCTATTCTTCATTCGAAGTTACCTTGGTCTTTCCAATTTCGCTCTTAGCATGCTTTTCGTTAAAACCTCTATTAAGCAACTTTTCCACATCAACCAGCAAGCCGAAGCAGGGTAACTGGCCCTCCGGCAAATCAGTTGCCGGAAGGTAAACTTAGTCGCCGACTGCACCGACCGTCATGAGCGTTCAACTTCACTTTGCAAATAAGACTCAGCAACTTCTGTGCCAGATAATAAAAAACCACTCAGGATTTCTCCTAAGCGGCTGATTAGAAGGGAGTTATCTGAAGTTTTATAAGTGTTCCCGGTTCTCTAAGATGGTTTCTGATATGGGGCGTTTCGCCCCAATGATGAGGAGGATTGCACCATTGAACTCTATTCTATCCCATATCTCCTTAGCTTCGACCGGAGAGTTTTCCGGTCTATTCCCAGCGATTCCGCCGTTTTGCCTCTGTGTCCATCGAACATCTTGAGTGTCTTGACGATATGCTCTTTTTCTACATCAGCAAGGCGTGGAATCCCATGCGCATTTGGCCTTGAAGGCGTCTCTAAAGTCAGTCCGTAGTAAAGTAGATCGGAGGGTTCAATCACGTCGTTTTCAGCTAACACAACGGCCCGCTCGATAGCATTCTCCAGCTCCCTCACGTTTCCCGGCCACTCGTATTCAACCAGGGCCCTCATCGCTCGTTCAGAAATAGCCACTATATTTTTCCTTCTCTTTTTGTTGTACTTACTCAGGAAGTGCTTGGCCAGCAGCGGAATATCATCCCTTCTCTCACGCAAAGGAGGAAGGGCAATGGGAACGACGCTCAGGCGATAAAATAGGTCATCGCGAAATGCTCCTGATTTTACAGCTTTCTGCAAATCTTTGTTAGTGGCGGCAACGATTCGCACATCCACTTTGACAACCTGGGAGCTTCCGACTTTGGTGATCTCTCTTTCCTGAAGTACGCGAAGTAGCTTTGTCTGAGTATTTACGCCGATATTCCCAATCTCATCGAAGAAAAGTGTCCCGCCATTTGCCAGCTCAAACCGGCCGTATTTGGTTGCCACGGCGCCGGTGAAGGAACCTTTAACGTGCCCGAACAACTCACTTTCAAAAAGATTTTCCACTAAACTTCCACAATCCACCACTACAAATGGCTTATCCCTTCTGCAACTGTGGCGATGTATGGCTCTGGCTACAAGCTCTTTGCCGGTGCCGCTCTCCCCTGTAATGAGAACAGTAGTATCGGTTGGACCTACTTTCTGCACCAACTCCTCAACCTGCTTCATCAATTTGCTCTGACCGACGGTTACATCGGGCCCAAAGCTTGCTTTTAACTCACTTCGCAGCAGAACATTTTCAAGGGCAAGCTCCCTCCTGTCTAACGCTCGCTTGACTATTGCTCTCAGACCGTCAGGCGTGAAAGGCTTGGGAATAAAATCATAGGCTCCGCTTTTCATGGCTTCGACTGCGGACTCGACGGTTGCATATCCGGTAATAACAATAACCATAGCCTCAGGGTCGTCCTGTTTTATCTTCTTCAACACCTCCATGCCGCTCAACCCGGGCATTCTTAAATCAAGGATTACGAGGTCGAAGGATTCCGACCCCAGCATAGCTAAACCCTTCGAACCATTACCGGCTACTTCAACCCTATTTCCATCCCGGCAAAGCGTCTGCCGGCACGAATCCCGCATTGTTTCTTCGTCGTCAATAACCAAAATGTTAGCCTGACCAAGCATTTAGACCTCATATCTTATAGGTAATCTGATAATGAAAGTAGTTCCTTTCCCCTGTTCGCTTTTCACGTTTATAGTTCCTTTATGCCTTGCAACGATGCCATAACTGACAGCTAAGCCAAGTCCTGTTCCACGGCCTACTTCTTTGGTAGTAAAGAACGGGTCGAATATTTTTTCAAGACTCTCCTTGGATATGCCACAACCCGTATCGGTAATTTCAATTTCGATATGTTCACCATCAGGTGCTATTCTCGTGGCAACACTCAAATCTCCTTCTTTCTCAATGGCCTCGGCTGCATTCAAAATAATATTAGTGAAAACCTGTTGTATCTGGCTGCCATCTATCATTACCTTTGGCAGAGAAGGGGAAAACAGTTTGGTTATCTTGACATTTTGGAATAATGCCTGATTTTCAACCAGCGACAATGTCCGTTCTAAAATCTCATTCGCAGCCAACTCTTCGACCTTGGGTTCGGTTTGACGAGCAAAGTCGAGGAGCCCTTTTACAATGTCTTTACATCGTGTGGCTTCACCGACTGCTTTCTCCATATTTTTCCGGTGGGGGTCTTCTGCTTCCATTTCCTCTAAAGACAGATGAGTGTACATTAAGACAGCACCAAGTGGATTATTTATTTCGTGGGCCACCCCCGCAGCCAGCTGTCCAAGGGTAGCCAGTCGTTCCGACTTCATTATCTGCTGTTGAGCGTATTCTTTTAGCCGTTCGTCTCTTTCTTTCAATGAAAAAGCCATAAGGTTAAATGTATTTGTGAGTTCCGCTATCTCATCCTTTCGAGCAGTCTTAACACGGTAATCGAGGTTACCTTTCGCCCACTGCTGGGACGCAAATACTAAACGCTTAATCGGCTGCAATACGCCGTTAGCCAGAAAGTTGGAGACAATCATAGCAATAGCCATCCCGGCAAGCGTTATTCCCAGAAAGATTGCAACTGCTTTCTGTCGCATATCCGTAAATTTCTCTTCCAGAATCCCAACATAGAGAATGCCGATTATTTCACCTTTGATGTCTTTTATGGGCTCATAGGCAGCGATATACCAGTTATTCACTACATAGGCTCTATCTATCCAGTGTTGCCCTTTTACCAATACCTGTTCGTACACTTCTTCAGATACGCGTGTCCCAATTGCGCGACATCCATCGTCTCCCTTAACATTGGTTGAAATGCGCAGGTCCCCCTGAAATATAGTCGCTGTACCAATATCCTTGCCCTTGTATTTAACTCCTTGATATACAGTCTCTTTTATCTCATCAACGATATTGTAGTTTCGATTAAGTAAATTGCCGCCATACAGTACACCAACCAGGCTGCCATCATGCCCGAAAACAGGTGCAGCAGCCTTTATGCACATTGCTGAAGTTTGCTCAGTCTCCGGGCTTGGCTTTGCTTTTGGTGTGGGAATAAATTTCATATACGCCTGCTCAGCCAGGTCCGGGTCTTCTTTTAAGAGTTCCTCTCTTGCCGCTATTACTGTTGCACCAATTACTTCCCTGCTTGACAGTGCCCGGCTCACAAGCTCATCTTGTTCTTGGCTTTCATCGTTGACAGATGGATTCCGTGTTCTTACAATGACACGGCCGGTTTCGTCGGTAAGGGTTAATACATCTAAGGATTCCCTCTTTCTTATCCCTTCCAGCTCCGTTTTTAGTGTTTCGATATCTCCTTCTAAAATAGCATTCTTTATAAAAAATCTCTGGGCGGTAAGCCGCAATGTCGCTTTAACTTCATATATCTCATCTTGATATATGTGCCTGGCAGAGTTCAGGTCGATTCTCACTTTGTCCTGAGCCTGATTAATAATTCCCGTACCAATCAGTTGCATGCCGACTACAGTGACAACCAGACCGCATATAATAATAACCGCCAAAAAGCTTACAACGAGTTTTGACCTTAACGACATTCTCGTAGCTTTCCCTGAAAAACTGCGGAATTCGTCAAAAATTCACGCCTTCTTGAACAAGTTTCAGGAACCTAAACCGTGTTCCTTCTGTTTACGCTATATCTTAATAATACTCCGACTGATAAGCAAGCTTTGCTCAAAGGCCGGTGAGCTCTCTACGAAAGATTTCAGCCTGGAACTTCATGAAAGCAACTCCAAAAGTAGTCGATATAGCCGTACAGTTCTACCCTAACCCTTATTCTTTGAATCGAAATGGGCTGATATTCTGATGCCAAACATGGCTAATCTTGAAACCCAATACAGTATCTCACGCCAGATATAGCGAAAAAAGCGGCTGATGCGGCAAATGGGCAGAGGGAATTTTGAATGTAGAATGAAGAAGGGAAAAGGAAAAGGGAGAAAAAGGGCATCAGGGGAACAGGCAGCAGGCGAACAGGAGAGCAGGAAATCAGGGAAGGAAGTTTCGAGACTTCGGCTATGCTCAGGACAGGTTTTCGATTGCCGATTCCCTTGGGGATAAATCCCTATGGGACAAGTTTTGAGTTGGGGATAGGACCAGTAGAACAGCGGCCAATACCTAAATCTTTATAGAAATCCGTGTTTTCAGTATCGATACAGCGGATATTTTCATTTTCAGGAAATATTTGCTGCCCCCCCAAAAAAATGTATATTTTTCCAAAAAAACCTCTTCGGTTCCGCTGAAAATCTGGTAGATGCGAATGAACAATGGTTATGGTCTGAAAAATAGCTTTGACAAATAGAGCTGAACCATGTATATTACAGATATACAGGAAGATAGTAGTTCAGGAAGAATAACTGTTAAGAAGCTCTCCCGGCGTGTACTAAAGTTTTGTCGGGCCGGTTGCGAGAACAAGTTTTTTTGTTATCGCTGTTATGAGGTAGATTCAGTTAAGGCTCAAAGAATGAAAACGTACAAGACAAAGTTCACTGCCAACGAGCAAACCGGCTTTACGCTGGTTGAGCTGCTCGTCGTAATCGCTATCATCGCGGTATTGATGGCGATATTAATGCCGGCACTGCAGCGGGTCAAGGAACAGGCGAGAGAAATTAGCTGCAGGAACAACCTGCGACAGTACGGCATAGCTCAGAAAATATATCTGGACGATTTTGACGACCGCTATCCAAGTGCATGGACGTCTCTTGTTAAGAACGAGCATCCTGTATCCGGATACCAGCGATCCTGCCGATGGCACGACCCGCGATATCCGCCAGACGGCCCATTCTGGCCCTACCTGCCGGAAGTAAAGGTCCACCTGTGCCCAACGTTCAAAGTCCTTGCTAAAAGCGAGGGCCAAAGGCATCCCGGCCATGACTCTTCCATACCTGTCATTCCTGTATATAGTTACAGCATGAATGCTTTCTTAGGCTCCAAGAGCGGCGCTCTTAAGTTTTCCAACATATCAAGGAGTAAAGCCGAGGTATTTTTCTTCGCAGCCGAGAATATGTGGAAGAGGCCCGGCTGCAACTTCGTGCTCAACGACAACGCCTTATGTCCGGATGGCCGCGACTGGTTCGGCACCTTCCATCGTCCCAAGTCCGGAGACCTGAATAGCGGCACAGTCAATGCCGTATTTGTGGATGCGCACGTCCAGCCGGTTCGTTCCGCTCTGGGTGATGACCCGAGCGACAAGTCGGAGATGGAATACGGGAAATACGAGAAATTCGGCTGGCCCCACGCAATGAGTGTAAAACAACCTTAGGGGCTATGATGTGTTGTCAGCCGGTCTGGAAAAAATCCTGAGGAATCTGCCGAATCTTGAATTGTGTTTCCTATACTTTACGCGCAAAGCAGCGGGCTGCGGATGACAGATGACGGAGGGCAGAAGGGATTTTCGATTGCCGATTCCCTTGGGGATAAATTCCGATTTCCGATTTCCGATTTTGAAGGGCGCATTGTGGAGAGATTCATCGAATAAAATAACGGTTTTGTAAATTGCGTAAATTAACACATAAGAAAAATCGGAAAATTAGATTTTGGTGAAAATTGGGGATTTTCTTGATTTTTTTTGATTTTTTTGGGGCGATGTTCGTTTTTGAGCTAATAATGGGGGCGGGGGTGTTAAGTTAGCGAAGTGGGGCAAGAAGGGCAAGAAAAAAGGTGTAAAAAATGAACATAAATTGACGTAAATTTACACTTTTTTGCATTTTTTTGCACAAAATGAACAAGAATTGCAATAAATTGACCTAAAATTGACGTGTTTTTCATCTTAACATAATGTTAGGGTAGGGGGTTTAGGGTATAGGGTTTAGAAGAGAAGATAGACATTTTTAACCGCAGAGGAAGGATGACGAACGGGGGATTGAACTCCGCCGTCGGGCGGTTTGCGTTTGCCCCCCCACAATCAGGTAGGGGCAAGCTACTGGTCCCTAAGGGACAAACAAACATGTGGGTATTTTAACAGAAATTCAAAGAAAAGTCAAGAAAAAACGGCCAAAAATGGACTTTTTTTGGTGGACAAGGATTATTTGGATTGGTAAATTGGGGGCTTACAGAATGCAGATATCAGTGAGACGCACCATAGGATTGAGAACCGGCAGGTTCATTTTGAACGGCCGGGACGTTGGATTCTTATACGGAAAACATATAAAAATTGTTCGACAAGAGAAACGATATATCAAAGAAGACGTTCATCATTGACTGCCCTTATTGCAAGGCAAAAGTAGCTGCTGAAGTCTCTGGTATTGCAGAGAATAGCGGGCGTAATTATGAGACCAATGAACTTTATGCTGACAGGCTGTATGTTGGCAAATGCCCGCTATGTGAAACACTTTTGGCAGGAGAATCACATCAGACAGATTTCGAAGAATATGGTGCTGAGTTCGGTGAATGGTCAGACGTGGTTCGTCTCTATCCAAAGCCGATAAAAACATTTTCCAGTCATCGAATACCCAATGTTGTCACTGATTCACTTGTTGAAGGAGCTCGTTCTCTTCAGGCTGGTGCCCATACTGCGGCTTGCGTCATGTTCGGTCGAGCTCTTGAGGCCGTTTGCCGAAATTTGCTTAAACCTTCGCCCCCTTCAAAGGTTAGAGTTCGTAAAAGTCATCGGCAGACAAGCCCGGAGCCTAGCGCTCCAGCGAAGAAGATTATGCTGTCACAGGGGATTCGTGAGCTAAAAGATAAAAACTTAAT
Source organism: Sedimentisphaerales bacterium (assembly GCA_030611315.1). Taxonomy (GTDB): domain Bacteria; phylum Planctomycetota; class Phycisphaerae; order Sedimentisphaerales; family Anaerobacaceae; genus JAUWPZ01. The sequence continues at coordinate 4,612 of JAUWPZ010000056.1, read as the reverse complement.
AGATCAGAGACTTTTCGACTGGAGCCAGCAACTTAAGGCCTTTCGCGATATCGCAGCTCATCCTGATGATATATCGATCTCACGACGAGATGCTGAAGATCTCCAAACCTTCGTTTATGCAATTGTAGAGAACATTTACGATCTGACTGATCGATACGAAAATTTCAAAAGGCGTCTTGAACGTAGGAAAAAGAAAACATGATGTCGAACAATCTCTTTCAGCGAAGGAAACTAGTGACAGCCACTATTAAAGGCTGGAGACAGTCCACAGAAGAGACTGACTGTCCCTTATAAAAAACGGTGAGCTTCGCGTTTTAGATGCGAGAAGTAATGTCTGAACCAGATTTTCGTGCCAATACGAAACAAACATTAGCAAAACGGGCAGGCCAAATGTGTTCCAATCCTGCTTGCCGAAGAAGAACTAGTGGTCCGCATTCGGAAGATGATAAATCAGTTAACCTTGGGGAAGCAGCACACATTAAAGCGGCTCGTGGCGGTCAAGCTCGATACGATTCAGAAATGACTAACGAACAACGGCGGCATATTGCCAACGGTATTTGGTTATGCAAAGAGTGTGCAAGAAAAATAGATCTTGACGAAGCACGCTATCCAGTTGAGTTGCTGATTGACTGGAAGAAGAAACATGAGGATCGGATATCTCAAGGAAGACCTATTGACGAAATGTATGGACCAGCATCTAAGCCCTTGGTAGAAAATGGATATGCATCTCTGACACTTTATGATTCTGAACCTTACAAAAGACAAGCAAAGATAAGCTTTCTCATTACTAATCCCGGCCCAAAAAAATGTAACATCAGGGACGTCAAGCTGATTGGCTCGATACCTATACCGAATGTAAACCTTGTGTCAGTCGGTAAATGGCCAGGAAGTGACGTAAGAGCTGAGGGCACACAAAAGCTTCCACTATTACTTCCTGTTGATGAACCAATTCAAGTTTTCATTCACACAGAAAACTCTGATGTTCTTTATAAGAAAGACCAGTTTCCTGAGACTATGAGCTTGAACATCATACTAAATCACATGAATGAACCATTGACCAAAGTGTTATTAAAGCAGACAGATGGTCACCAATATAGAGAAGAGTAGTATCCGACAAGGAAATAATTAGGTACGTGTACTATTTTGGGATTCATTCTTGAACAGTAGGTCGACCGAAAAATAGAAATAGGCCCAAGGTGCAAAGAAGTAAAAGGAGGCTGAAGCTGTAAATAAAGAAAAGTAAAAGAACTTAATTAATAAGTTAACATAAATAGGTAAACGTGCCTAAAAAATTCAGCACTATGATTGGAAAGGCAAAGCTATGATTCACACAGGAAAATGTCCCTACTGTAAAAAGCAAATTGCATATGTTAAGGCACAAGACGTAGATATAAAATATGACGTGATGGTGCAATGGAGAGGCTATAGCTACCAGTGCCCATCTTGCCAATCAATCATCGGTATTCAGATGAATCCCCATATACTTAATGAGGAACTCGAGGGCGACATATTAAAGGAACTCAAGAAAATATGTAGATAATTCTTCTTATATAAGTATGAAGTCGAATTAAATGATTACGGTATATTTTTCGCTGAGTTGTGGTTGATAATGACAGGTTTTGATAGAGGACAGGGGGTGGGAGAAAAAAGGCAAAAGTAAAAAGGCAAAAGGTAAAAGGACAAACATTTCCCCCAGCACAGGACTGGGTAAAAAAGACAAAACATTCCCCCCACCGCAGGGGTGAGGGCTATATAAGCGTCGCCGTAAGGAACGGCGATATTGGGTAACCCCCCAACGCTGCCTTATAGGCAGGCAAGATCATGGGGTAGAGGGGCTAAACAAGCGCCACGTGTGACGTGGCGGTGAATATGTGGGCAGGAGAGGAAGGGGGAAGGGAATTTGAGATTTTCTATTTCCGATTTTCGATTTGAGTGTTGCCACAAAGGCAGAAAGATATTTTAACCACGAATTTACACGAATTAACACGGATTTTGAAGGGTCAAAGGGGCAAAGGGGGATTTTTTGGTCATATCAGGGCAAATAGGGGCGGCGGTGAGAAAAATGTGGAAATAATCAAGGAGATATGCTATAATTAACGAAGAAACAGTATGCAAAGTTAAGTGGGAGGTTCGTTATGGCTATAAAGGCCAGCACGGTTTGGGCAATCGATATAGGTAACAGCTCGCTGAAAGCACTGCACCTGAGCACGGAGCGTGGTGTTGTCGAGGTAATCGACTTCGAGAATGTTCGGCACGGGAAGATTCTCGGCGGGGGCGGCATCAGGGAAGCGGAAAAAGAGGAGCTGGTCGCGCTGAGTTTGCGCAAGTTCGTAAGCAAACACGATTTGAGCAGGGACGAGATAGTAGTTTCCGTGCCGAGCCAGAACAGTTTTGCGCGTTTTGTGAAGCTTCCTCCGGTCGAGGCGAAGCGGATTCCGGAGATAGTAAAGTTCGAGGCGGTGCAGCAGATTCCCTTTGATATCAACGATGTTCAGTGGGACTGGCAGACGATGGGCGAGACCGAAGGCGAGAGCGGCGAAGTGAAGGTGGGCATTTTTGCGATTAAGAATGACGTTGTCAACTCCGCATTGGAGCATTACGAGAGGGAAGATATACAGGTCAGCTATGTGCAGATGGCGCCGATGGCACTTTATAACTATGTGTTGTACGACCGTCCCGACTTAGTCAAATCGGACGGTCGGGCCGTGGTTGTTATTAACATAGGCGCCGATAATACGGACCTTGTTGTGTGCGCGAAGTCAACGGTGTGGCAAAGATGTATTCTTACAGGCGGCAATACGTTTACCAAGGCGATAGCGGACACCTTTAAGCTGAATTTTGAGAAAGCCGAAAAACTCAAACGAACAGCACCGGTGAGCAAGTATGCCCGTCAGATATTCCAGGCGATGAAGCCTGTTTTTGCGGACCTGGCTTCCGAGATACAGCGGTCGCTGGGTTTTTACAACAGCTCGAACCCGAACACGAAGATAGTAAAAGTCATTGCGTTGGGCGGCGGTACGAAGCTTCGTGGGCTTTTGAAATATATCCAGCAGACACTTCAGATACCCGTAGAAAGGCCTGATGCATTTAAGAAACTTGCGATAGGCTCAGGAGTATCGCCGGCGAAGTTCCACGAGAACATCTGCGATTTTGGCATTGTTTACGGTCTTGGTTTGCAGGGCGTGGGTCTTGGAAAGATAGAGAGCAATCTGCTTCCGCGCAATATTGCCCGTTCGATGGCCTGGGCCGGTAAAGGGAGGTACTTTACCGCAGCGGCGAGCGTGCTGCTTCTTGTTTCTCTTTTGTGCTTCGGGAGGAGCGGGCTGGATTGGGCCAGTTTTATGAACCACAATCGAGAACGACAGGAAACGAGCGTCATTATCGGAGACGTTCAGGACGCCAAACAAAAGTACGAAGCTGAAAAGGCCAGGGGCGACGAATATAAGGCAATGATAGAGAAGGAGTTCAAGCCTTTTGATTATCGTGCCGTGGTTCCTCAACTGCATCAAACGATTCTAAAAGCGCTTCCGAACCCGGACAACAATCCGGCGCAAAGAGTTCTGTATGATGCTTTTGCCAAAGGTGATATTGAAGGAGTTATCAGGATACCGCGTCAGGAACGAAAGCAGATATTTATAACGAGTATGACGATTCACTTTTCAAAAGACCTTGCGACGGCGAGGTTTGGAGCTGTGGATTTACGCAGTCGCACTCCGGGGAGAAGGCCGGGTTTTGGTGGCGACAGTGAGGAATATTATGGCGACTATGAGCTAATGAGGGAGATGGAGATGATGGGTATGCGTGGGGAAGAATCGATGGAACCCAGGTTTGGTCGGGCTCCTATTGGAGGTGAGGCCGAAGGCGCCGAGGCGGCGCTTGAAGAAGAAGGCCCCGGCTTTGTGGTAACTATAGAGGGGTACAGTCCCTATGGCAATAGCCGAGAGGAAATGGGCGAATTTATGGACCCGCCGGGTGTGGAGAGCAAGCCCGGTAGCTGGGGATTTGTTACACGAATTGCCAACCTTGATTATTTTGTTAAAGACGCGAACAGCCCATTTAAGCTATACAAGAATACTGAGGTCGAACATTTCAACCTTGAGACGGGCGACGTGGGATTTGGCGTTCCGATGCCCGGGGGGATAGGCATTAGAGAATATATCGAAAGGGCAAATACGAGCTTGACGGGTTACAGGAGCAGCTCCAGTGGTGATTGGATTTTGATTGACCCTATGACAAAGGAGACGGTCAGCAAGGTTGCCGTGCTGGACACGACGGGCAAGCCGAAGCTCGACCGCAGCGGCAAGGAAATTTTTGAAATCAACGACCATTGGTTCATATTGAATGTTAAGTTTCTTTGGAAAGAAGCGCCGGCGGAAATATTGGAGGCCGATGAAACCGGCGCCGGAAGTACGACTCAGTTATACGGCGGCAGGTATTAGGGACCGAAGAGGTTTTAGAGTGCCTTAGTTAGTATCTGTTGCGGAAAGCCAAAACTGGTGATGTCACCCCTGCGGAAGCAGGGGTCTATATCGAAAAAACCTGGATTCCTGCTGCCTGCTTTCGCAGGCACAAGTTTACCCCCGCGAAAGCGGGGGCAGGAATGACAAATGTT
>JAUWPZ010000155.1 GCA_030611315.1 Sedimentisphaerales bacterium | reverse complement strand
TGAAGTTGTGCAAAGGAAATAAAATTTGTTAGAATAGAGCTTATAGAAGGCTCTGCCTACAATGGTCATTTTGGTTGCACATGTTTCCTGCCATGATTTTGTCGATATCCACGAAATCAGTTGACTTTTCCATTAAGGCGGTTTCCTTTATGCAAAAGTAGGCTTTAGCTATGACAAAGTAAGTGTGATATGCCATATATGAAGTTTAATCTATCGTAGATAAAGCATTATCCGTAATAAATAAGGCTTAATATGTCGCAGATGAAGGGTGATATATCGCATATTAAACGGGCAAAAAGGCTCGTAAGTTGTTTGTTTCAAGTGAGTTATGTGGTTTTCGTGCAATTCTACAGCAAAAAAGCATATCGTTAATCACGAAGTGCACTGCCGTAAGGCATCCTGTGGAGGAAAACACGAAGAAGTATTGAATTCTTTGATTTAACTTCATGAATTTCGTGGTTTTCGTGGTGAATATGGTTTATCTTATGACAGAGGCCACAATTAGTCCAACAGCCGAAGGGAAAAGAGCTTAAATATCGCGTTATAGTGGTCAATAAAGCAGATGAAGGCCAGATGAGTAATATGGTGAGGGTGATTTTGTGAGATTGAAAAGGTGTTGCAGATTATACAGACGGTATAATTATTGTTGAGTTGTAAAATACAAATGGAGAATATATATGGGTAGAAAAATCACACCTGATCCTCTTAATAGAAAGTTGGAATTACCTGATAGTTCAAAAGGATCAATATTAAAAGATATGATCGATTTTGCTAAAATGGCTACAGATAATGGCCTAATTTATGGTAATTTTGGTAATTTAAGTGTAAAATACAGTGACGAAATTTACATCACAAGAAGTGGTGCCATGATGGGGAATTTGAAGAAAGAGGATATAATTATTTTTAGCGGCGATATACCTGAAAAATCAAGCTCTGATTCTCCAATACACTATGGAATTTATCAAAAAATAGACTATGGTGCAATTATGCACATGCATGGAGATTTTACTATTATTTTATCGCTAATGCTTAAAGATATTCGCCCATGTGATTTTGTAGGTGATAGATTTCTGGGTACTATTCCAATAGTCGAGGGTGAATTTGGTACAACTGCATTAACAACCGCTATAACAAGTAGTATTCATAATAATGCAGTAATAGTCAAAGGGCATGGAAGTTTTACAATTGGGGATGATTTAAGAAAAGCCTTTGTTCTTTCCTGTGCTCTTGAGGCTTCTTGTAAATTATTGTATTATAAACATGTTTATGAATCATCAACATCAAAAAAGGAGGTCTGAAAATGACACTGACCAAAGAAGTTGAAGAAATTTTTGTAAACGAAAAATACCATCAACTTGCAACATCATCAAATGAAGGAGTACCCAATATATGCAATATTGGAGGTAAATACATTCGTGACGATGGGAAGATTATCGTTGTTGATAATTTCATGAATAAGACGATCAAAAATATTACTTTTAATCCACAGGTTTCGATATTAATTAGAAGAGAAAAAGAGTCTTATCAAATAAAAGGTACTTCTGAATATCTAACCGAAGGTGATGAATACAAAGAGGCATATAAATGGATGAAGTCAAAAGGGGATAAATATCCTGCAAAAGGTGCGATTATTATAACAGTAACAGAAGTATTCAATGCAATGACAGGTGCAAATGCGGGCAAGAAAATAATATAGTAGGTGATAAATATGGAAGAATCTACTGAGAGGCTGAAGCATCTGTATGGTCAGCCTGCAACAAGTGAACAAATAAAATTATATTTCGATACTTTATTAAGAACATATATCGAAATGACTGAAAAGCATCCACCAGATACAATAAAGATGCTAAATTGGTATTCAAAACGGCCATTGAAATTTATTTTTTATAGTAATAATACGACAGTATGTTTTACACTGATTGGCAATGCAGATATCGAAGGTACAGAGAAAGTTAACAATGTTACTGAAATGACTTCGTGCCCTCAAAATGGCTTTACATTTATTACTAGCGGGACCTCCTTCAATGGTCAGAAGTTGTATAGTATTGATTCGGCAATCAGAGAAGCCATGTCGAGATTGCGAGTTGAATTAAAAGAAGTTAATTTGCCAAATATCCAATCAAATCTGAAGGTTGCAGGAGAAGAATTAAAGAAAACAAAACCTGATATTGAAAAGTTGAAAAGTAATTATGATGCAATATGCCAAACAATTAAAGCATACTATGATAATAAAGATAGCCAATCAAATTCAAAAAATTTATCTCCGTTTGGAAAAATGGATATGTGTCCTTTGATTGATGCGTATGTTAACAGATTGAAAACTCTTGAGGAGCATTATCGAGATATCTCTAATAAGTTACAACTCTCTGAAGATGTATTTAAGACTTTTAAGGACAATACAAGCGAATCGTTTAAGACGATGCGGGGAAATAAATCTTTTGGTGAAACGAAGAAAGTAAATACTTGGATTATTGTTGGTGTTATATTATCATTTCTACTTGGAATATTTAATGTTTTATTAAAATTATTACCTAGTATAATACCAAATATCAGCAAGCCCGCCTCACCATAAAAAACAGTTTAACAATGGTTTCAACACTGGAGAATTAAAGGTGTCCGGTTCTTTTCACGTTGAATCGCTTCGTATTTCCGGCCTTCGCAGCCGCTACGGCGGAGTAGGCTCGGATTCTCTCCAGAATTTCCATTACCGATACAAGTTGTTTCATCCGAATAAGAAGTGAACAATTGAAAAAAATGAACGGGTGATTTGATATGGCATTTTGCGATAAACGCCAAAATGGAAGCCTTTTAGAAGTTCTCCACTATGGCGGCTGTGTGGATTGCCAGCATCATCAGGTAGTCCAAATCGCTCAGGCTGTATTGCTCCTGCTCGGCGGCGTTATCGACATACAATACTCCGAAGCACCCGTCCGGGTCCATAATGGGCGCTATCATTGCCGAGCATATTTTTTCCTCGTTTGTTTGAGCTTCCACATTTGGCAGCAGCAGGAACTGCCCTTTTTCAATCGCATAAGTGATTTTTTCATTAAGCTGTATCCCGCCAAGCTCCACCGCTTGGCCGTCTTTTCCTTTCCCCGCATGAGAGGTCAACGCACCGGCCGGCTGGCTCCTCAACGCGCACCAGGCATGATATGCACTAAACTGCTTTAAGGTGATATTCAGTAAGGCCTGGAGCACTTCGTCGAGACCGCTGGTTTTGCAGATTTTCTCGGTGGCCTCAAGGAAGTCTTTGACCCTCCTGGCCGGCAGGTTGATATCGGGGGCGTGCTCGGCGTCCGGCTTCCTTACTATAATCTGCTGTTTGCGGGAATTTGTTACGAGGGTATCTTCGAGACGGGTTGGTCCCTCGACCTCAGAAGCGCCTTCGAGATTAATTTCAATAGTAAAGTCGCCTATGCGCAGGCGGTCGCCGGTCTTGATTTGAGCCTTGTGGACTGTCTCGCCGTTGAGAAACGTTTTATTGGCCGAGTCCAGGTCTTCTACCATCCATTTCCCGTCCGGCGTGGAAAAAATTACAGCGTGCTGTCTTGATACCGCCCTGTCGGGAAGAAAAACCTGGCTGTGTGTATGTCTGCCCAGATAAACGGGGCCCTTGCTGAATTGAAATTCACTGACCGTATCGCCATTTTGCTTTATTACCAAACGCATCGTTTTCTTCCTTTCTGCACCTGGATTCTCAGCTTCTATATTTATTATCCCAACCTTGCTCTCATTTGTCAAGAAATCAATTATAAAATAGCGCGAAATGTTTTGGGCTGCCTACCCTTCCAAAAACGAATACAACAGAAGAAGCACTATTAGTGTGATTAAAATAACATAAAAAGCTGTCGTACTTATTCAGCGTAACTTCGGTTGCTCAATCTTTCCAATCAAAAGTAATGGCAGGCCGACTATCAACAATACAGGTGCGAACCACCCAATCATAAAAAAATAAAAGATTCTTTTTATGATTGGCGTGTCTTTTTCGTACCAGATTTTACGCCACATTGTCAGGAAAATGCCGGCGTTGAACGGGATATTTACAAATCCGATATAGGGTGTGAGCGGATTGATGGCGTCGTTCGAGTCACAATTATCGCAATAGTACTGTAATGGATGGCAGGGCTTAAGGCACCGGGGGCAAATCGGCCGGGCATTATCCGGGATGAACTCATCGTCGAGTTCCTCTGCTTCTTCAACATTATCTGCCGACTGGTTTTCACCCTTTTGTTTAGCCATACCGCAATCAAGTATAAGGATTTTATTTCGCCTCGGCCAGTGTTATTATTTTGCATACGCCAATATTTTGAACATCTGCCTTACTACTCGGAGCATTAAATATTGAACATAAGGCAGTTATAAGTGCCTAAAGCTTGGAGTGCCTAAAGTTGATTTTTTTCAACTTTAGTTCACTTTAGCTCACTTTAGGCACTTTAGTTCACTTGCCGTTTGTGTTCAATATTCCTTGCTCTGCTTAATAACTATTATAACCGCTAAAACGCCGATAACGCAAATTCTCAAGGTATAAAAGCCTTATGTGGTAGGGCCGAGCGAAAGAATACGACACAACACTCGGCGAATCCCCCTCTTTTTGCCCTTGTCAATAAGCAGTTTTTCCTTGACTTGGGCTTCTCAATCGGATAAACTTATATAATGTACAATTAAGGGTGGCCGGAACGTTTCTTTTTGTTCCTTTCCACTTTGCCCACTCAGGGAAGGAGGGCTTTTCAGTACAGGGTTGTTCTTTGTTCATTGCGAGTGAGGTTGTAAGATGAGAAGTATTGCGCTTACGATGTTGGTCGTTTGTGTGATAATAAGCGCAGGCGACGCATTTGCCTATGATACGTTGCTTCATCTCGGGTCTGAGGAGTTCGTTCGGGCCGATGGTGTTGACATCGACGTGCCCGGTTACTCCGTGCCTTCCTTTACCTATTGGAATAGCGATAACCTCCCCGACCTTGTTGTCGGCCAGGGCAGCGGCTCTAATCCCCCCGGCAAGGTCCGCGTATACCTTAATGACGGAAACGATACCGAGCCGAATTTCTCCGATTTCTTCTATGCCCGGTCCGGCGGCTCAGACCTGACTTGCGCCGCCTCCGGATGTATGGGATGTTTCCCGCGAGTGGTCTATTGGGATGCGGACGCCAGAAAGGACCTTCTTGTCGGCCAGGCCAACGGAACCGTCAAAATCTTCCTGAACGTCGGAACCGAGGACGCAGCCGTCTTTGGCAACGGAGCCGACGTCTTGGCCGGTTTTCCCGGTGCGCCCCTCGATGTGGGGTATCGAGCCACACCAACCTACCTGGATTGGGACAACGACGGCAAGACAGACATAATCACTGGGGCACTCGATGGCTCGATACGTCTCTTTCGTAACTGCGGCTGCGGCCAATCGGTCCCTCCGTCTTTTATGAGCTCTCCGTATGCAGGAACGCCCATTCAGGCAGACGGTCAGGACCTGCGCGTCCCGTCCGACCGTTCAAGCCCCGTGGTGATGGACCTTGACGGCGACGGCAAAAAAGATATTCTCACCGGCAACACTAATGGACAACTGCTGTTCTACAAAAATATCGGTACCGACTACACGCCGGTCTTTTCGCCCTGCTCGTACATCGAGTCAAACGGCACTAAGATTGACCTTTCTTCGTCCAGGTCCAGACCCTTCGTCTGCGATTTCAATGCCGACGGTTACCTCGATGTGTTGATAGGGGCCAGTGACGGAAAAGTCCATCTGTACAAGAGCGTTCCTCAGCCCAGCGATGTTGACAAGGACTATGACGTGGACTTCGACGATTTTGCCTTGTTTGCCCAGCGTTACGGCCAGACCGGCTGCGGCAATTGCGGCTGGGCCGATTTATTCGATGATAATGAAGTGAACATGCTGGATTTATGGCGGCTTTTTGCGTCCTGGATGGAAGGTCTTCAATAACTGTTTGTATCGAATGTGATTTTGTTCGATGGGGCGCCAGTACCGGGTAATCGGGCTGGCGCCTTTGTTATAAGCTTGGTAACGACTCACGATTCACTATTCACGAGACACGAGGTACGATTCACGCAAATTATTGAGCCTTGACCGGATTTATCCTTGGATTTTGACCGGGGCAATCGTTAGAATTAGAGTGATACAAAACAGAACAACTCTTGAAAGGGAATGTTATGAATGCGAAGAAATATGCCGTTTTAATCACAGCAGTTATATTGTCGATTGCCGTTTTTTCTGCCAGCGTTACAGGTATATCCGATGGTGAAAAAGACCAAATCGAATGGTTCGGGGCATCGACCCTAAAGGGCATTACCTCAATTTGCCCAACGGTTCACCTCTTCAAGTTGCAGGAAATGAAAGATATTTTCTTGACCCAGGAAGAGCTGCAAACGCAGGTGGAGCTGGCTTTGCGAAGAGCCGGCGTGAACGTAACCGAACGAGACGCTATTGGCCGGGCGCGTGCCGAGGCCGCCACTCTTGCGGTGGTTGTCAGCATACAGCAAATCAAATATTCCGACGAGGAGTACCTGTACTTAACCGGCGTTTTGGTAGAACTTCAGCAGGATGTATCGCTTGCAAGAGACCCCAAAATTGCGACCAATACTCGCACTTGGCCGTTAATAGCCGTGCCGGAACCGATGATAGCCGAACGTGCACAATTGAGAGAATTGGTTAAACGCAGAATTGAAATGGATATGAACACGTTCCTCAATGATTACCTTGCTGCGAACCCAAAAGAACCCGCAATCCCAAAAACGCTTAATCCTGAAAAGAAAGAAGAATCCCTCGAAAATACAACGCAAATTTCGCCGCCCTAAACTTTCCCCCACTATCCCAAAAAAAAACGGGGCCTATTCCGTTTGATTTGGAACAGGCCCCGGATTACTGCAAATCCACAGGTTTTCACCGTTATCGATTAATCCAACGGGAATTCCTGCTTGTCAAGGAAGCTCTGTATCAGCAAGGCGAAGTCCTCGAAATTAATCGACCTCTCGCCCTCCAGCCTGGAATCATACAACTCAGCAGGAGATGTATTCAGATAATTCACCTGCCTCGGAGCCTCGGTATTGCCGGTCATGACGTTTGCAATCTCGGCCTTCGAGAGGGGGAAGTTGTAAATCTGTACGTCATCGATATAACCGTTCCAGCCTTCGTCGGCATCCCCGTCCTTGTAGCCCTTGCCGACAATAACAGTGTCGTAGCCGGTCAGGGTACCGCCTCTATTCGGAGAACGAACCCACGTTGGGGTATCCAATTCGCCACCGATGTACAACTTCAACCGTTCTCCGCTCTTCCAGACCAATGCAATGTGCTGCCAATCGGTAGTCTGAACATTTTCGGCGCTCTCATACTCCTGGTTGCCTTCTGTTGACCAGATGCCGCACTTGATAACGTCTATTCCATTCACGTTCGAGCCCTCCTTGTCATAGCGTATATCCCTCTTGTCCCCGCTAAAATTGCCGATGGCCTCGAAGATGATGAAGCCCTGATCTGTGTTCTGCACGTTGGACTTGACCCAAAGACAGGCAGTCAGGCCGTACGAGCCGTCCAGATAGGTATTCGCATCGTTATCAATCACGTGGTCACCTTCATAGAAGTCAAGACATCCAAGGCCTATCGCACCTGGAGCTGCAGCTGCAGCGACCCAGTTTGCATCAATAGCACCGGTGCGGCCGTTTCCACTGTTGTCGGCAGCAATCGTCGCGTCGTCACCGTCATCGAACTTCCAGTGCAGCAGCAATTTGCCGGTTCCCGTGTAATCGCTTGTAAGCCAGTCCGCCGACATTGCTTCAACCTCTCCATAATTTATCTCGCAATCGTTATCGGCATAATCTAATTCGGCAAATCCCTCTGTACGCTTTGAAGGTACGCATGTGACCGGATACAGCCTGATATCATCGAAGTACACCACGCCGTTACCGGTATGAGTAGTATCGCCGTCGCCGATGATAATAGTGATTTTCTTGACTGCTTTAAGATTCAGATTCGCATTATCGTCGACGAAGTCCTGCAGG
>JAUWPZ010000086.1 GCA_030611315.1 Sedimentisphaerales bacterium | reverse complement strand
GTGAAGCATCCGGCTTTCGGACCGAGAGGCTCCTTCGCTTGGTCAGTAACATCTCATTCTCTGGCCAGATGCTTCGCTTCACCTTGCTGCGCTCAGCATGACACGAAGAAATCGCCCCGCCAGAAAATCTGGTCGCACCCGTGCGGTAATTACCGGACTTTTTGCTTGACTTTTGTCACATAATCTGGTATCTATATTATAGATTCAAGGAGGAGTGGTGAGGAGTTTTCCCCACACACCGCCATTCGGATGGCAATTCTGATAGAGTTTCTTTTCGGAGGAGGAAAATGAAAAGGTTAAGTGTTATATCGGTAGCACTTCTTTTTGCAAGCCAATCTGTACACGCTACAATCCTTGACACTTACTACAACCATCCTCGTGGCGGAATCTACAAGGTAGGCTCTTCTGGTGTAGTTAGTTCTGTGCTTTCTGATTCAGCTACAGGATTAGATGTTGGCATGGAGCAATATCTTTATTTTAGTGAATTTAGTCGTTACAAAGGCGATCTTATGATGATGTCTCCTGATAAACAGGTTGCACATTTGGCGACGATTTATGATGATCCTGACCCGATAGGTCTCAAGGCATGGAATATAGACATCGCTGTAAACAATAGTGGAGAAATCTACTACAACCATCCTCGTGGCGGAATCTACAAGGTAGATTCTTCCGGCGAAGTCAGTTCTGTGCTTTCTGATTCAGCTACAGGATTAACGTTTGATGGTAATGGAAACTTGTTCTATTGCAGGTATAGTCGTTACAAAGGCTATCTTGTGATGATGTCTTCTGATCAACAGATTACATATTTGGCAACGATTTATGATGATCCTGATCCGATAGCTATACAGAGATGGAATATAGACGTTGCGACCATCCCCGAACCGGCCACGCTATTGCTCCTCGGCCTCGGTGCGGTGATGATGAGAAGGAGAACAGCAGTTTTGAGTTTTGAGTGTTAAGTGTTGAGTTAGGCCCCATTAGAAAACAGAAGATATGTTTCTAACGGGGTAAACGGAGGTGAAAAAAAGTTTTGAGATTGCGGCGATGGACGCCGGGTTAGAGTTTAACGGCCTGGGATGGGGTGAGGAAATAGAGGTATTTGGCGAGAGTGTCGGCTTTCAGGATGGCGGAGGCCGCCCGGGCGTAGAGGTCCAACTGGCGGCGATAGATTTCGGCCCGCTGTGGAACCCGGTCGGCTGTTACTTGATCGGTTTTGAAATCTATAACGAGAAGGCCCTTTGGGGTTCGGATAAGCATGTCTATTATTCCCTGAACGATTATCGTATCTTCCGCCTTCGCTGAAGCTACGGCGGACAAGCGTATTGCGTCTCTTCGACTTCGCTCAGGACAAGATTGCGTATCGCGTGGAGCGCCAAGCGTATCCGCAGGAGCCATCCCCGAGCTTCGCCTGAAGCTGCCACCCGTCGCTCGTCCCTGTGGCTGGGACATCTCGTCCCAGAAAACACGGTCAGGATGACCGTGCCACGCCGGCAGGGCCAAGGTGAAGGGCCATTCGGGGAGGACGGTGTTTTTGCTATCGAGGACGGTTCGGCCGAGGTCGCTGTGGAAGAAAGCAAGAATCGATTCGGTATCTATATGGTCGGCGACAGATGCGCTTACGGCGTTTTCGGACAGGAGCTTTTCCTTTGTCTCGGCAATGGTATCTTTGGTTACGGGGGCGGTCAAATCGAGCCGGGAGAGCAGAAGGTGGGTGGCTGAGCCGATAAGCCGCGGCTCGGGTGGTTTGGTCAAGTCAGGTTCGGCGGGCAGGAGAACGGACGGACGACGGCCAAGGGCGAGGGAGTAATCGATTTTCATGTATTCGTCGCCGTGATGGGTCAGCCGGGTTACGGAATCTTTGGCAGGCAGCAGATAGGCATCGCCGAATCGATAGCGCCAGTCCAGAGATTCTTTGATTTTCGAGAGCAGTTGCGGGTCCTTTTGCTCGGCGGGCCGTTTTGTCTTGGCTGGGGGCCTGGGGGCGAGCTTGTTATTTCTTTTCGCGATGATGAACTGCGAGAGCTCCCGGAGTTGAGAATCCTCGTAAAGTTTCAAGCTGAATAAATCGCTGCCGGCGGCATCGCCTTCGAGTCCCGTCTCAAAGGCATCGTGCAGGATTTGCCGGTTGGAGAAGGCGTAAAGGAGCCATTCGAGGGGGCTCTGGGCCGAGCGAAGCTGCCAGGGCGGAATCGGGCCGTCACCGAAGAATAAACCGTTCGTGATAATCCGGCGAGAAGTACTCCGCTTTTGGGAGGCGGTTAAAATGAGGCGTTCTCTGGCGCGGGTCGCCGCGACGTAAAGGATGCGCATTTCTTCGGCCAGCGAGATTGAGAGCTTGTGCTCAGCGATGACCTCGTGGGCGAGCGAGCGGAGCTTAGAGTTCGACTGATGGTCGATAATCTGCAAGCCGAGCGTGTCGGATGCGTTGGCAAGGCAATCCGCGTAAACGTCCTTCTTATTGAACCGAGTCTCAAGCTCAGATAGAAAGACGACAGGGAATTCGAGCCCCTTGCTTTTGTGGACGCTTAGAATGCGAACGGCATTTCCGGCTGAGTCCTGGGGCTCGGAAGGCGCCCAATCCTGGCCGACCTCCTGGAGCTTTTCAATAAAGCGGACAAAGCGTGTCAGCGAGGGCAAGTGAGCGCTGCCGGCGAAGCCCTCAAACTGGATTGCCCTGTCGTGCAGCTTGAGAAGATTGGCCCGGCGCGCCCGGCCGTTCGGCAGGGCCGAGACGAAAGATAAGAAATTCGTCTCGCGATAAATCATCCAGATTAAATCGGCCAGGTCGCCGCGTCGGGCAAGCGTTCGCCACCGCTCAATTTCAGTGAGGATTTTTCTCAGCCGCTCAGCCAGTTCGGCATCGGGTCCGGTTTCGCGGTATTGGAGGAGGCAGTCATAGAAATTATTGTCATTTGTTCGGCTGTGGAGCCTTATCTTCGCCAGGTCGGTGTCGCTGACTTTGAAGAAGGGGCTTCGCAGGACGGCGGCCAGCTCGATGTCACGCTGGGGATTATCGAGGACCTTGAGCAGGCACAACAAATCGCTGATTTCGGTCGCCTCGAAATATCCTGCCGTCGCCTGGCAGCTTACGGGCACAGACGCCAATTGCAGGACTTCGACATAATCGTTTGCCTTTTTTGCAAGCGAACGCATCAGTATCACGATATCGCGATAATCCACATCACGAAGGCATTGTTTCTCCTTGTCGTATATTTGAAATTCGGCGGCGCCGGTGTCGGCACCGACCATTTGCCTGATACGCCGGGCAATCAGGGCGGCCTGACGCTGACGATGGCTGACGAGGTTATCTTCGTATTGCGTGTTTTCAGTACCGATTTTTTCTTCTTCGGCACTATCAATATCTACTGCCGTTTCATCGAGGACGTGGAATTCAACTTCGTCGCCTGCGGCTCGTGAATCGTTACTCGTTTCTGCTGCCGGCTTTAGCTGAGCCGACTCATCGTAATTAATCTTCGCAAAGGGAGCCGTCATTATGCGAGAGAATACGCTGTTGACAAAATCGAGGATTCCTTTGGCTGAACGAAAATTAGTGGTCAAATCAACCCGCAAGAAGTCAGGTGCATCGGCCGGAGCCTTGCGGGTACGGGCGAGACGTTCGAGAAAAATATCCGGCTCAGCCCCCCGCCAGGCATAAATACTCTGCTTGACGTCACCTACAACAAAAACATTATCACCGCTGCCGAGCGCATCGATTATAGCCTGCTGAACCGGATTGATGTCCTGATACTCATCGACAAATATATACTTATACCTGCGCCGCAGGGCCAGGGCCGTCTGCGAGGGAGATAGTGTATCGCTCGAAGCGGCCGGTTCGGTCAAAAGCTCAAGGGCATTGCGTTCGAGGTCTGCAAAGTCCAGAGAGTTGAGACTCTTCTTGGCCTGGGCGTATAAAAGGTCAAATTTCCTGACAAGCTCAACGAGCACGCCCGTCTGCAGGCCCGCCGCCGGGCCAACCCTGTCTAAATACTCAGGATTAACTGTTGCAAGCTGTGAAAGCCCTTTGAAATCGGTTACAGCTTTTCTCGCTGTCTGCCGGACAAAATCGGCAATCTCGTCATCGGCATCCTTCGGCTTATAGGTTTTTGGTTTATCAAAATTTATTATCACTTCGGCGCACTTGTCCCAATCGCCGGCTTGAAGAAATTCGATACATTCGGCAACCGGCCGAATATGAGAGATGTCCAGCTTTTGGGCCCAATCGCCGCCGCCCTGGCTGTCGTATAACTTTTGACAGAGACGAAGCTGATTTAGAATGTATTGCAATTTTTCGGCAACAATCTGTTTTTGTTTCTCACCCAGGTCGGTCGTGAAAGGGTCGGCTGCGGCCGCGAGCAGCGACGCCCGCTCATACCAGTCCTGTCGAAAAACGACGCCGTCGAGAAAATCGCTGAGGTCTATTATTTTTGCAAGGAAGCCGTCATTTGTGCGAAGGTCGCGACGGAGAAGAAGCCGGCGGAGGCCCTTCGTCAGGTTGCCCTGCTGCCAGGCCCAGTCGATGGTTTTTTCGAGGACCTCGGCTTTCAGGAGCTTCTGCTCGTCTCCGTCGATTATGTCGAAGGTCGGGTCGAGAGCAAGGTTATAAAAATGCTCGGTTATGAGCCGTTTGCAAAATGAGTGCATCGTGCTGATATCAGCAACCTGGAGCAGGACAAGCTGGCGGCGCAGATGAGGGTCCCTCGTTTTCAGGAAGGCGGACCTCAAGCGGTCGGCGATTCTCGACTGCATCTGCTCGGCGGCGGCCTCGGTAAAAGTCAGGACAAGCAGCTCGGAGACCTCGGGACATAGGGATTTATCGGATACGATATCGACACATCGGCCGGAGAGGACGGCCGTTTTCCCGGTGCCTGCCGAAGCGGTTACGAGAACGTCACTGCCGCGCGCGCCAATCGCCTGCTTCTGCTGCTCGGTCCAGTTGATTTTTTGTTCGGCCATCAAGCACCCCCCATTTTTTCAAAGACCTGAAGTTTGTTTAGCGACTGCAGGAAATTGTAGTCGTTTATCTGCCAATCGAACCGGCAGAGGGATTTATACCTGCAGTAGCCGCAAGGCGAGGCCGTGCCGATTCTGTAAGGTTGAACATCAACTTTGCCTGAGAGAATTTCCTCGGCCAACTGAACTATTTTATCTTCAGTATATTTAAGGACTTTTTCAAAGTCAGCCGGTCTTAACGCACCGCTAATATTATCACGGCCGTATTGGTCGCCTTTTTTATTGACGAAGAAATTATAGAATTGATTGCTGTTTGAGCTGTCAAGATGCTGAAAAAACTCGCCGTCGAATAAACCTTTCGCTTTATGCCTGAATTTTCCAATGTTCTTTTGTAATTCATCAAGAGCAGCCTTTCCAACTTTCACTTCAACCGGCATATAAAATGCGCCTATTGCTTTTTTTGCTTCTAAACCGGTCGCGCACCTGACGGCCAACATATAAATCGGCAGCTGCATATCAAGGCCGTAATAAAACTTACTCCAGCTAAAAGACTTATCTTTTCGCTTGTAGTCGAAAACTATTGCAACCTCTTCGCCTTCGATTTGGGCGATATCAAGCCGGTCTATTTTACCACTCAGAGACAGTACGCGGCCGTCTGGCAGGGCTATGGTATATTCGCCGAGCGTATCGTCGGCGTCCTTGACGTGTCCGAACGAAACCTCCGAGAAGTGTGGCTTGAAGGAGCCCGCTCGCCAGACCTGCGCCATCGCCAGGACGCAGTCTTCAAGGACCTGGGCGGCGGTATTGATTATGAATTCATTGTGGGCGCCGCGACGGACAAAATTCGATAGAAAAGAGTCGGTCTGGATAAACCTCGATACTTCCTCTCTTAAAAGCTTCAATAGCTGTTCATCCGTGATTGTCGCAAAGTCTTTTTGTTCGGCGTTAATGCGCTTCATCAAGGCATCCAGCAGGCGATGGTAAAAAAGGCCCATGTCCAGCGGTTCAAAGCGGAATTCCTCGCGCTCTTTTAATTCCAATACATATTTCGCAAAATACTGATACGGACAAGCGGCAAAAGTACCCAGGGCGGTAGCGGAACTTCTCATCCGCTCGACAAAAAGGTTTTGAACCAGGTCGGCCTCGAGACGTGCACGATTGTCATAATTTATCGCGTCAAAGACATTGGACGCAAGGCCTGCAAGTTGTCTGTCCGAGCCGAGACAATCCAATAATTGAGCAAGACGGTCGTTATCGCCGTTTTGAGTGGCAGGGTCGTCTTTGCCGAGCCGGCTGCAGAGCAAATCGGCAAGCTCAGCGAGATTATAAATATTGTCGATGCCGCCCGGCCCGTCCAAGGTAGAATCGGGGCCGGCATCTTCGAACAGCGACTCGAGATTATCTATAAATTGCGAGCGATGCACGGCCCCGCCTTTATCATCTGCCGCGGGATACGTAACGCACAGGAATTGCGAGGGGCGAGTGAATGCAATATAGGCCAAATACTGCCGCTCGGCAAGTGAGCGGCTTGTTGCAGGGGCCAGGGTAAAATCGGCCGACTCGGCTGCGGTACGGTCCTGGTCGGTCAGAATGCTGTCCGAAACAACCGGGACGGGGAACTGCCTCTGTGTGGCGCCGATGAGAAAGACAGCCTTTAGGTCGGGGTGACGGCTGCGCTCGATAGAGCCGACAAGGACCTGGTCCAGAGTGGGTGGAATAAAAGCCAATGTCAACTGCAAAAAGGCCGAGTTGAGAATCGCAAGGTAATCCTCGGCGGGCATAGAGATACCTGCGAAAACTTCATTCAGCTCGTCAAATATGCCCACGAGCTTATCGAAAAACTGGCGATGCTCATCAGCAGTTGTGTGCTCGCCGGCTTTGGAAGCCTCTTCGAGCCAGGCGGCAATTGTATCACTGACGCTCAATTTATCGAGAAGAACAAAAACCGCCCGCGTGAACTGTTCGGGACTGATGGGCCCGGCCGAATTATCGCCCGGACAGAGCGAATCGCGAAGCTCAAGCAAGGGGCCGACGCCTTTTCGCCTGATTTGGTTTATGCGCCGCTCGTTAAAGAGGCTGGGCCGGCTTGTGGATTCTTCCTGCAAAGGACTATCGGGCTTATTATGCGGGCCTGCGAAACGCCAATCGCGCTCATCCTGCCAGTCGCCGCCTGAAATTCCAAAGGCAAGACAGTAATTCTCCAAAAGGTCCACATCAGAGCGCTCCATCGCAGCGAGGTCGGTTTTTAGATAAGCGAATATATCGCCCGCGGCAAAACCGCCGGTAACCGCTTTGAGAGCGGAACAAAGAAGCTGAACAACCGGATGCTGATTCAAGGGCTTTGGCTTGTCAATGAAGAACGGCACGCCGGAATCGCCGAAATACGCTCGTATATAGTGCTGATAACTCTCGATGTCCGATGCAATAACCGCGATATCACGATACCTGTAGCCTTTTTCCCTGATGAGCCGGAGTATCTGCCCCGCAACGAAGCGAACTTCAGCCCGCTCGTTGGGCGCCGAGACGATGCGAATATTTTGCTCCCCGGGCAATTTCTGCGGCTCAAGCTCAAATACACTTCGCTCGATATGAGCAAGCTGGGGACAGGAAGAGAACCGAAGGGCCTCTTCGAGGATTACCGGTTCGGCCAATTTGAGTTTGCATTTTTTTACAGTGTCGAGCAACTTGGCATAAGTTCGGCAGGTCGGGCCAAACAAGCTGCCAAGGTCGATGGCCTGCGTATCCGGATTTGCCAAATCGACATCGGCCGCGTCCAGGCAAAGAGCGATTCGAGCCTCGGCGACCGTCCTGAGCAGCTCGGCGAGGACTGCAAGCTCTGCTGTCGTAAAACCGGCAAAGCCATCGACCCAGAGCTTCGCATCCTTGACAAAGTCGGCCTGCGAGACCGCCCGGCAGGCGCGAATGAGTTGAATATCGGGGTCGATAAACCTGTCCTCGATGAACTTGAGATATTCTCTTAGAACAAGAGCGATATCTGTGAATTTCAGGATGGATAGATTATTTAGTTCATCTTTTTTCAGCTCGCTCAATAATTGCTCGATGTCATCCGGCGTTTTTGCATACTTGTGCAGCTCTGCAATAGTGCCCGCCATTTGACGGGCCAACCCGGTCCAGCCCGCCGATGAGCCGAATATTTTCAATTTATCCGCGTTGTCCCGCAAAATCCTGTGGACTATCATTTGTCGGCCGAGATCTGAAATGACCGGCCTGGTGGTATTTTTGCCCAAAAGCAGAAATTGCAAACGGTCAAATGAAAGGACGTTCAGCCTGTGGTAGCCGGCGATTCTCTCATCGGCGAGGATGGCACGCTCGGCCTGATAGGTGGCCTGTTCGGGGACAAGCAGGATGAGAGGCCCGGCCGAATCCTCCAGCAGCGCGTCAACCACCGCTTCGAGGCAATAGCTGGTCTTGCCCGTACCGCTTCGACCAAGAATAAACTGAACCGCCATAGATACCATCCCTCATCGAATTCCGATAGCAGAATTCCGATTGCAGAATTCAAATCGAAAATCGCAAATGACAATTATCCTTTTGCCCATTTCTACCACAATCGGCGGAATTTTTCAATCGGCTTCGCACAGGTTTTTCTTCACGACGATTTTATGAGAGTTTTTCACAGTTGAAGACGAGGGCCGGTCAAGAGCAAATCGCGAAAAGGCGTTGTTGTTGCCTTTTGGGGACAAGTTTGTTATATTTGCCGCTAACATAGGCGGCGGTGCAGCCGAACAGGTACGACTTTGAAACTCCCGGTGGTTCCGGAGAAGGAGAATTAAATGCCAAAAAGAACAACGTACAGAATCATACTTTCAATCCTAATAATGCTCATATTGTTCGGCGGCGAGCTTAGCTTTGGACGGCGCAGAAGCCCGCGGGGACGAAACAGGACAGAAACCAAATCAAGTCAGGCCCCGGAGAGTAAAAGCAAAAAGGCCGAGCCCTCGGCGGGTCAGGCCCTTGATGAGCTGATTGCCAGGGTGAAAGTGGCTAATAAAATAGAGCCGAATGATATCGACGCAGCGACAAAGATTGTATCGCAGGCAAGTGATGCCCTCCCGCCGGCGGAACTGCTCGAAAAGCTCTGCCTGCTGCAGGAATACCGCAGCGACAGCTTTATTCCGAGTTCCAGGAAGCGCCTGAGCGAAGAGAGACCCCTGGATTATCTGATTCTATCTTTACAGGTCAGGAAGTTGCGAGAGGTGCCCGCAGAGCAGACCAGGGCGCATCCCGCCGCGGAGGAGTTTCCGGGGCCGGTTCCCGACGATGCCAAGCGAATTACCGGCAAAATCGAAATAGATACAAGCGCTGCCGGCTGGCACAACTACGGGATATACGGCAATCCGAGAAGCCCATACTGGCACAGCACGGGGCTATACGCGGCGCCGGGTGAAGTCATTACGGTTACTGTGCCGCAGGCCGTGACGGACAAGGGCTTGTACGTGCGCATCGGCGCCCACAACGACAGGCTCTGGCGAAAAAGCTCCTGGGCAAGGGCGCCTGAAATCTGTCGACGGTATGCGATAACCGCAACCGAGACAAAAGCAGCCAACGCCTTCGGCGGACTTGTGTATATCGAAGCTCCTTTCGACCTCAAGGCAGGCAAGGTCGGCGTTACAATCACCGGAGCGGTCGCCGCGCCATATTATGTTCTGGGCAAGACGGACAAGGAGAAATGGCGCCGAAGCATACGCAATAACCCGGCCCCGTGGGGCGAGCTGCAGGGCAGGAAGGTGATTCTGACGCTGCCGGCAAAGGTGCTGCAGACGGTCGATGAGCCCGAGGAGCTGATGAAATTCTGGGACGGGATTATGGACAAGTATGCCGAGCTGCTCGGCAGAGAAAAGCAAAGACGGCGTATCGAACGCTTCGTTTCGGACGTGCAGATAAGCGCAGGGTATATGCACTCGGGCTACCCGCTTATGACGATGCTGGACATTACAACAACCATGGTTGATAAGGAGCGCA
Organism: Sedimentisphaerales bacterium; assembly: GCA_030611315.1. Taxonomy (GTDB): domain Bacteria; phylum Planctomycetota; class Phycisphaerae; order Sedimentisphaerales; family Anaerobacaceae; genus JAUWPZ01. Next base: position 5,336 of record JAUWPZ010000086.1, on the reverse strand, counting down.
TCATATCGAACAAACATCACGGCATCTGGGGGCTTTTCCACGAAATCGGCCACAATCATCAAAACCGCGACTGGACTTTCAGAGGGACCACGGAAGTTACGGTGAACCTGTTTTCGCTTTACCTAATGGAGAATATCTGCGATATCCAGGGCAGGGGACATCCGTCCATAACCGACAGGGCCAGAAAGAGGAACACCGAAAGACATTTCGCCGATGGCAGGGACTTTGAGAAGTGGAAAAGCAGCCCGTTTCTCGCGCTGTGTATGTATATACAGTTGCAGGAGGCCTTCGGGTGGAAGCCCTTCACAAAGGTATTCGAAGAGTATAGAGAGCTGCCCCAGGAGCAGCGTCCGCGAGACGACACGACCAAAAGGGACCAGTGGATGGTACACTTCTCACGGAGAATCGGCAAGAACCTCGGCCCATTCTTCGAGGCCTGGGCAGTGCCGACAACAGAAAAAGCAAGGGCCTCTATCGCCGAGCTGCCGGTATGGATGCCGAAAGACTTCCCTCCCAAAAATGATTGACGCAGCCGGGCTATTAAGGTATTGCTTTTTTTAAGTGGAATTGGGTATAAAAGCTTCATTTGAAAAAGAGCTTTGAGAACAGGTTTCGACAGAACCAAGAGGGAATAAACAGGTGAACAAGCTCGTTACGGCTGCAGTGTTGATAGGTCCGAAGGAAGTGCTGGTAATCATCGTCATTACCGCGGTGATAGTCTTTCTGATGGTTCGCAAGAAACGCTGATTCTGGAAAAAGCTCTTCTCGATGCACCGGATTTGCCGGGGGCTGTAAATTCATTCCTTAACAAAAGCAACAAGCCCGGGGAAATCGAAAAAATGTTCGCCGACAATAAACGAAAGAATCTGCTCCTGCATTTTTTTTGATTCAACAGTCATTAATTAATTACACCAGTCCCATAAAAGGCCAAATCCGAACTCCAGGTCAACTTTTGCTTCCACCAAGCCGGGAATTAGCCGATTTTTTTCATAACAAACCGATAAATCTCTTCTAATTTATCCCGTCATTTAGTATAATAAAGACTGCTCAAATTGGGGTTTTTTATACCATCTCAGAGGAGGTTGGTGATTATGAACAGAAAGTATAAAGCTATCAAAATCGGGGAAGAAGGCCTTCTAACAGACGGAAGGGGCGACCCCATTACCTGTCCCATACGCGAAACAAACTGTAGCGCGAGGTGCGCATGGTTCTCCGCGGAAGACAGAATTCTTCGCTGCCAGAATACTATTATTGGTGCGCTTAAGGGAAAACCGGTTCGGTCATTCCGCCTCCACACGGGACCTCCTGTTTATGACCTGGACGAGTCGCTGTCGGACTACGAAGAAGCGAACGAACAATCACTAACCGGCAGTTAGCTCCTCCATTCTGTAAGGCAGCTTAGTAACCGACGGCTTAAAACTCGAAACTCTTGTCCGACCTCTGTCGCTTGAGCAAACTTCGGCGTTTCTTTTCTTCCAGCCGCCGCTTCTTAACTGCATAGGGCACTTTAGTCTTTTTGCGCACAGGTCGAGTCTTCAGGGCGTCTGCCAACAACTGCTGCAGCCGCTCAACGGCAGCGGAGCGATTTGCCTTCTGGGTTCGGAACTTTTGTGAAACGACCCTTATTACACCATTTTTATCAGCTCTCGTTGCGAGACGTTTGAGTATTCGCCTTTTCTGGCGGTCGGAGAAACTATCGCAGTCGGCGACGTCGAAGAAAAGCATTATGCGGGTGTTCAGCTTGTTTATATTTTGGCCGCCAGGCCCGCCGCTCCGAGAAGCCTTGAAAACAATTTTATCTTCCCGAATAGAAATATCGTCTGTGATACTTATCATTGCATCAGTTTCCAAACCGCCTGATTTTATCTACTGTGAATTTACCAGATACCGCGAGATAATCAACAGCCTGCCTGACTATTTATTCACCTCGGCCTCATCGAACAAATTACTCCATCCGCGTTTTTTGGGCTTGAACCGAAGCCAAAAGAGCTTATATACTGATCTCAATTGAATTTTCCCGTTTATCCGCGGGTAACTTGTGCCACAGGTAGTAACTTAAAAATAATCAATTACGGTTTTATTCGCGGACATTTACTACCCTTAAGGGTATAGTATCGGCATGTTTGTATTTTGGCAGCTTCAAATAGAGGTATGAAATGAAACGTATCATTTTGTTGGGTTTTACAGCGATTTGTTTGAGCGGGTGCGGTACACGAACTTTTACCAATACCGAGCGGGCCGCCATTGAACAGCTTCTGCTTTCCGGAGCGGTCGATAAGGCGCTCGAACAGCTCGATGTTCCTCAGGTAGCCGGGGGAAAAACATTTATCGACTTTGCGAATCTAAAGTGCGTCGATATCGAATACGTCAAGGCAGCGGTGCGAGCGCGTTTTTCCCAAATGGGGGCCCTTCTGGTGGCAGAGGCCAATGACGCCGATTACATCGTTGAGGTAGCTTCGGGAGCTGTGGGTACGGAGTATAAGAGCTTTATTGTGGGAATACCGTCATTACCTGTTCCCGGCCTGCCCACGCCCACGCCTGAGCTGGCATTGGCAAAAAGCATAGAGCAGTCAGGCATTGTCAAACTGCTCGTTTTTGTCCGTTCCAACAAGGGCAAATTCATCAGCTCCGAGCGCTACTACGGTAAAATGGAGCGTGATGAAACCTTCATCCTCTGGTTCAGGTCGCAGCCGAAGGATGATATCCGCAAGGCCTGGGAAGCCGCGGACGAAAGAGTCAAAGCCGAATCATCTCAAAAAGCCGATTGAACCTCCTCAAATCACAGAGCTCCACCACGACGAGCAAGGGTGATATCACTTATTATCCGAGCGGGTCTGATACCGAGGAAATCAAGCCGGTGCCAAGAAATCAAAATTGGTCGAGGAATCGCAGGTCGTTTTCGTAGAACAGGCGAATGTCTGTTATTCCGTACTTTCGCATTGCAAGCCGCTCTATTCCGAATCCGAAGGCCCATCCGGTGTACTTTTCGCTGTCTATCCCGACTGCGTCAAAGACATTCGGGTCAACCATGCCGCAGCCGCCCATCTCCACCCAGCTCTCGTCGCCGCTCTTGTCCTTGAGGAGCAAATCGACCTCCGCGCTGGGCTCGGTAAACGGGAAAAAGCTCGGGCGGAAGCGCCACTTGGTCTCCGGGCCGAAAAAGGTATGGATAAACTGCTCGATGGTGGTTTTCATATCCACCATACTGACACCCTCATCGACAACGAGGGCTTCGAGCTGATAGAACATAAACATATGGGTGGCATCCACGGTGTCCGGCCGATATACGCGTCCCGGGGCGACAATACGAATAGGCGGCCTGGTTCGCTCCATAACTCGGATTTGGATTGTGGACGTCTGGCTTCGCAGGAGAGTATTGTCATCGACGTAGAAATTATCCGCAGGGTCCCTCGCCGGGTGTTCGGGGCCGATATTGAGGGCGACGAAATTGTGCCACTCATCTTCGACTTCCGGGCCGTAAGCCACATCGAATCCCATTCGGCCGAATATTTCGAGCAGCTCATTCAAAGTCTGCGTAATAACATGCGGCTTGCCGATGTTAACAGGAATGCCGGGCAGGGTAACGTCTATCAACTCTTTCGACTCGCCAAGATGCGATTGCAAGAGACGGCTCTTGAGTTTTTCAAACGCCTCGCTTACCTCATTTTTTATTTTGTTCGCAAGCTGCCCGGCCTTGGGCTTTTCTTCGCGGGGGAGGGCGCCGATTTGGCTGAGCATCCGGGTAATCCGCCCTTTTCGAGACAAGTATTTTATGCGAAACTCTTCGAGAGTCGCCAGGTCGGTAACATTCTTCAGGTCTGCAAGGGCTTCTTTTCCGGTTTTTTTGAATTGCTCAAGCATTTCTCGTATGTCGTATTGCCGTAGGTTCAGACCTGTGTGTCTGCCCTTTTATTATTTTATTATGCAAAGATTAGGGCAACCACATAGGGTTACCCCTACGTTTCTACTCGCTGTTCTTTCGCAGCTTCGGCAGCTTCAACAACGGCATCGAAGCCTTTCGGGTCATCGATGGCAATCTCGCTGAGCATCTTTCTGTTCAGGGCGATGTTGGCTTTTTTGCAGGCATTGATGAAACGGCTGTACTTCAAGCCGCGCTGCCGGCAGGCTGCGTTCAAGCGTATAATCCAGAGCCCTCGAAAATCGCGTTTTCGTCGCTTGCGGTCAACTCGAGCATTGACGGCGGCCCGGACAGTTGCTTCCTTGGCAAGTCGATAGAGCCGACCCATGGAACCGTGATATCCTTTTACAGCTTTGAGGACCCGCTTCTTTGACTGGTGCCTTGCAGCGCCTTTTCTAACTCTTGGCATATCAGCTTTCCTTTGAGAATTCCCGTTTTCTTAAGCTTGCTGGCGGCAGCTGACTGTGTGGAGCCGAGAAGCAAGCCGAATCAAGGTCTTTATTTACAGAGCATTGTTTTGGTGGTTTTAGTCGTCGTACCGGACATAACGGTCGAATTGCCTATTCGCCTTCGCCGCTTGGCGTTCTTGGTGCTCAGAAGGTGCCCGGCCCCGGCACGCCTGTTCTTAACCTTGCCGCTCGCTGTAATCTTGACTCTCTTACTTAATCCCTTATGGGTTTTCTGTTTCGGCATTTACCTGTTTCCTTCAAAATAATCCTATCTGAAATCCCACAGAAAAACGCCTCATAAGAACCGCGTTTTCGTGCGGAACGACATAAACTTGGTATTTTAACCTATTCTGGAGCGGCAGGTCAAGAGTATAAGGTGCAAATTCCCAAAAAAATCCTTCTGCGAGTCGTTTCGCTTCATCCGGAGGCGAGTCGTCTGTCGTCCATCGTCGTCCGACCTCGGACTTCTGTTTTACCCCTTTTGGGGTAGGTAAAATCGGCTTTGTTTGGGTTTGAATTGGGTTTGATTGGCTTTGAATTGGGTTTAATTGGCTTTGAATTGGCTTTAATTGGGTTTGAATTGGGTTTGGTTTTTTCGCGTCTGTGAAGGCGTACATTTTCATAATCCTTTGTTATGGCGTAACTTATGTGCATTTTGGCGTTTTGGAAATTGGCTTTGGGATTTTTAGGCCAAAAAACGATGTCAGCTTCATAACCCTTTGCTAAGACGGAACTTGCGTTCACCTGATTTTCCTGTAAATTGGGTTTGTATTGCATAATAAGTCGTCGCTCGTCGCTCGTATCTCGTCGCTCGTGGTTCGTCGCTCGGGGCTCACGACAAGCATAAACTCTAAATCCTGATATCTAAATACTAAACAAATACAAAATTCAAATGTTCGAATGTTCAAAATGGCTCCCTGCCCCCTGCCTGAGACTTGCTGGGGCAAGCTAAGGCATGCAGGGATTCG
>JAUWPZ010000142.1 GCA_030611315.1 Sedimentisphaerales bacterium | reverse complement strand
GCCTTGCCATCGTGCTGCTTCTTCGCCTTGGCCTCAGGCTGCTTCTGCGCCTTGGCCTCAGGCTGCTTCTGCGCCTTGGCCTCAGGCTGCTTCTGCGTCTCAGTCTCAGGCTGCTTCTGCGCCTTGGCCTCAGGTTGTTTCTGCGGCTCAGTCTCAGACTGCTTCTGCGCCTTGGCCTCAGGTTGTTCTTGTGCCTCCTCCTTGGCCTGGTTCTTTTCGCGTTGAATCGCGTCGTATATTTCCCTGCGATGAACCGGTATACTCCTCGGAGCCGTTATCCCCAAACGAACCTTATCACCGCGAACATCGACGATGGTAATCTCTACATCATCACCAATCATTATCGACTCATCTCTTTGCCTACTTAGGACTAACATTGTTAACTCCTTTTGTCGGCTGGCTTTACTATCATATTACGAGAAATCCCGGTTAGTTGTTCACCTACCTAATAATCAAATTATTCTTATACGACATCATCCTACAAACACTCACTCCATAAAAAGCATCCCACCGACAAGGCTAAACACAAATATATTTTCGGCTAATTCCGAGACCGAAAACAACCATTTTTGTTTTTGTTTGGCCAACAAAGAGCGGTTATGAGACTATATGTGTATAAAGGCTTGAATTATATGCACTTAGAAGAATGGAAAGACCGCAAAAAAGATGTGCTAATTTTCTGAACCCCCTGATTTCTTAGTCTATTTCGTGTTCTCGCCAATAAGAATAGCGGACAGCCAGCCAGTAGCCGGTAATCGAGCCAATTGTGCCAAAAGCCACCATTTGCACCGGCAATATGCTAACAGAAACATTGGGGAAAAAAACCGCGGGCAAGCTTTGAGCAAGATGCTGCAATACGCTTGACCTGACGTATGTACTTATGCCATAAGCAGTTACCAATGACCCGGCAATTGTGGGCCAGATATAGCCGACCTTGAGATAGCTTTTGACGACGAAACCAACAAGCCCGAAAGAAACTAATACGGCAAAAACTATCTGACCAACAGCCGGCTGAGCCACAACTGAACCCAATTTGCTGTCGAATATTCTAACGTCTCGAGCAAAAATACCTATACAAAAGTGAGCAATTAAGACCGAGCCGACCAGGGCAATTGCGATATTTAAGTATTTATTAGGCTTAGAGTCGGATATTGCCTTTTTTGCCCCTGACTGCTCAGGCCGGGAAAGGATTTTCGATGGCAGCAGTACGCCTACAAATCCGGCGGCGACGACAATCAGCCAGAAAAGCGCCTCCCATTTTAGCCCTGCAAACACCGCCTGACGCTGGGCGACGGTCGGATTTAGCTGCATCAGAGCAGCCATATCCCCCGAGCGGACGGCCCATATAGCCAATCCGGATGGGGCCGCTAAAACCCCGATTTGGCGCCCGTAGGGCCAAGAAACAAAATATCCAACTAAGCCGGACAGAAACGCCAGGCCCACCAAAACAACAGCACCGCCCAAATCTAAATTGCCGGCACGCACCACTCCCAACAGCTCAGAAGGTTCGACCAGCGGCCAGGCCAGAATACCTATCAAAATAACGCCTACGCCTGCGGCAGCGGCGATTCTCAGCTTCATCGATAAGGATAATTCCACTATTTGGCTCCTTCAATCATTTCGGCGATAGACTACCATTAAAGCTCACCTTTATCAATAACCATTTTTTTTTCATTCGACGTCGATAATTTTCTTGACATTTCCCCCTAAATCGTATATACATGGTTTATATTCAAGGAGGAGTGGTGAGGAGGCATGTGTAATCTTCATTTCAAGCTTTCCCCTCGCAAAACAGCCGGTTTTTTTTAATCCGGACGCCACAAGGACGTCTGTACAGGGAATTGGAGTATGCGCCCTGGCGATGACGGTTGTGGTCTAAGACCGCGCTTCTTTGCGAAAGTACAGGGGCATACCGAACAAAAAGTTGTGGCTTTGGATGAAAAACGCGCAAGCTGACTATACATCCAGGATGTCTTGTGTCGGTCGATTGCCCCGGAGGCAGAGATGTGCGCCTTCTCTACGTCGTTTTTTCATTGCCACGGCCTGCGAAAAGATGGAGCGAATAGAATGAGAAACGTACGTTCGTCGATGCTGCTGATTACGATAACTCTCCTGACCGTAGCCTGTGGCATCGCCCCGGCAGTACCATACTATACGATTGATTTCGACAGCTTCGACCTCGCCGGAGGCCTCTATCTGGATGTGCCGGAGACCCTTACATTCAACAATGTTGATGGTTCCGGCATCAACGTAACTATCATCGCAGGTGCGGACAACCGCGTGTACGATTTGTTAAAATTCGGAAATAATCCGAACGCGACAAGCCAGGCGCTCCTTGACTGGCCTTGGCCGGACGGCTCGAATCCGACCGGCACCACCATTCAGTTCAACAAGTCTATCTCGTCATTCAGCCTCAGAGCAGGAGACTTTGGATTCGACGACGACGTTCCCCTCGAAATTACTACATTTGATGCGCAAGATATACCCCTGGCTCAGGATACCGTTATTTGGAATGCTTCAAGCGAGCCGCCCTTTGCGACGCTCAGCGTAACCGCTCCGGGTATCCGTAAGGTTATTTACAATTCGGGCGGCTTTTATAAGAACAGCACTTTCATCGACGATATAACTTTCGTTCCAGAGCCGGCAACGGTCCTGCTGCTGGGCCTCGGCGGATTGGCACTGCTGAAAAAACGCAAAACCAGAACTGTTGAGTAATGTGGAAATTCATTTTGTTATAGTTTTGCTCTATTGAAAAGGCTCGGTGTCATTCTGAGCGTAGCGAAGAATCTCGTCTTTTCGGGTGATAAAGAGATTCTTCACTTCGCTTTGCTCCGTTCAGAATGACATTCACAGAAAGTTTTCAACAGAGCATCATAGTTTCTAAAAACGTTTGTGTTATTCCGCATGCCCTTTTAGGATAATAACATGTCAGTTGAAAAAGAACAACTTCTCAAAGATATTGAAAAAGCTCTTGGTTATGCTGCCGAGGAGCTTAAACTTATCTCAAAAATGTCACCAAATGAAAGAATTATTCAAGAATCGCAATTGCAGTGTGCCTTATACAGCTATTTTAGAAATACAAAAAAGTTTAAAGTTCATGCAGAAGCGGGATATATTCCAGCTGAAGAGTGTAATAAAGACAATAGGCAGAAGTCATGTGATTTAGTGCTAATGCCACAGAAAGGGAAAAAAACTTGGGTTGAAATCAAGATTGCTACCCATAGTAAAGATAGAAATAACCGAACAATTCTTCATAACAAACCCAAAAAAATCCCTAATCAATGGAACACTGATGTAACAAAACTCAGGGAAAAGGCTCCAGATCAAGCGGATAAAATGTTCATTCTGCTTGGCCTTTTTGACAAAGATCCTGAACAATCAAAAAACAAATTATTGAATTACGTAGATGACTTTCACTCTACTAATAAAGTCTTTTGCCATAAATCTTTCTCGATGACTTGGAGAAATATTAATAAGATATATGGCAAGTTTTGGGTATGGCGGTGGGAGAAATAAGGAAATCGCGTTTCTCTTTTTCCTCTGTGGTCAGCAAACTTTACCAATCTCCGATTCTCAGCGTTCTCTATGGCTGAATTTGTATTTTGATGCGAAATACCATTCACTATTCACAAATCTAACGGCAACTCTCTCACATTAGGCTAACGCTATACGCTGTGCGCTATCTTTACGCATTCTGGCGAGGCACCCACCCACAACACTGAACAATAAAAAAACTCAGCAGAAGAACACCGAACACAACCGGTATCGTATAAACAAGCCGCCGCCGTCGCTCCAATTCCTTTGCTGTTATTTGTTGGTCTCACACATAATAACATCGGGCAACACAAGCTCGTTCCGTTACTTTTCTAAAGGTCGATAAGAATCACCTCTTGGGCGTCGATGCCTCATTCATTCACGGACCAAAAAAAGCTGCAAATTTCATTTTAGTTGGGACTTGCACCCTTTTTTCTTTTTTCCCGTTCTTTTCTGTGCTACACTACCAATGTATTTAAGAAGACAGGCCTCAGAAATCGGATTTCTGTTCTCTGTTCTCTGTCTTCTGTTCTTCATAGAAAGGATGCCATGGACCAGCCGAACACGAAAACCTTTGAAGACAAAATAAAGGCTGCTCGCAAATTCGACTCGGCAAGTGCCGGGAGCGGCCCATCTGTGGCGGGGCTGAGATTCCACTTCATCGGCGCCGGAGGCATCGGAATGAGCGGGCTGGCACAGCTATTGATAAGAAACCACGGCATCGTAACCGGCTCGGACCAAGCCCCGGGCAGCGAAGTAAGGGCCTTGTGCCAAATGGGCGCCGACATAAAAATCGGCCATAACGCCGATAACCTAAGCCCACAAACCGATGCAGTCGTTATTTCCGCAGCCATCAAAGAAGATAATCCGGAATTGAAACTGGCACGACAACGTGGATGCAGGGTTTATAAATACGCCCGGATGCTGGGGCGGCTAATGGACTCCTACGACGGAATTGCCGTCAGCGGCACTCACGGCAAGAGCACAACGAGCGGCTGGCTCGTCTATTGTCTCAAACAAGCCGGCCTGAACCCGAACTTCATTGTCGGAGCCAGAATCGGCCAGTTGGGAAGCTCGTCGGGTACTGCAGAGGGCCAATATTTCGTCGCGGAGGCCTGCGAATACGACAGGAGTTTTTTGAACCTCAAACCCAAAATCGCCTGCATACTCAATATCGAGCAGGACCATCTGGACTACTACAAGGATGAAAACGAGATAGTCGCAGCCTTCGCTGATTTTGCCCTCGGCACGAGGCCGGATGGAGTGGTAATCGCAAATGGCCAGGACCCAAATGTAGCGAAAGTCATCCGCCGGCTCGGAGCGGTTCGGCGCTGCGAAACTTTCGGGCTGGACGAAAACTGCAATTTCTACGCCGGGAACATCAAGCTAATTGACGGCCTCTACGGCTTTGACGTCTATCACAACGGCAAACTGCTCGGAGCGACAAAAATTTCCCTTCCGGGCAGGCACAACATCCTCAACGCCCTGGCGGTAACAGCTATCGGCCTAAATGCCGCGGTGGAGCCCGACCAAATCCTTCGAACGCTCCCGAATTTCACCGGTATCGACCGCCGGCTGATGTTAAAAGGACGGTTTATTGTACGTGATACCTCGTGCCTGATGCGCCGTGCGAAAAAAATACGCAATCCTGCCCTCAAGCAGAGCGAAGGGACGCAATCCTGCCCTCGAGCAGAGCGAAGGGACGAAATCCCGCCCTCGAGCAGAGCGAAGGGACGAAATACGACAATCGTAGTCCTCGACGACTATGCCCACCACCCTACCGAAATCAGGGCATCCCTCCAGGCTATACGCCAGAGATACCGGCCCGGCCGAATCTGGTGCGTTTTTCAGCCGCATCAATACAGCAGAACAAGATTTTTACTTGATGACTTCTCAGAAAGCTTTAAGCTTGCCGATATAACTATTGTCCCGGAAATCTATTTCGTCCGAGACTCGCAGGCCGCCAAAAAGCAGGTTAACGCCAGGATGCTGGTCGAGAAAATGCGGGATAATGGAACAGAGGCCGTCTTTATCGACAGCTTCGAGGATATTTGTGATTATCTAAAGGAAAATGTGGCCCCGGGCGATTTGGTGGTTACGATGGGCGCAGGCGATATTTGGAAGGTGACAGATGGGTATATTCAGTGGCTTAGAGAAAATCGTTGAAACAGACTATCCCCTGGCCAAACGCACCTGGTACGGACTGGGCGGGCCGGCCGATTACCTTATCAGGCCGAAAACGACTGAGCAGCTCAAGGAAGTCATCCGGCGGTGCAGCGAAAACAACCTCCGAATCCACGTAATGGGCCTCGGCTCAAATCTGCTAATCAGTGACGCCGGCATACGCGGGGCGGTGATAAAGCTCGAAACTGACCAGTTCGCCGAGATACACTTCAACGGCGAAAATCTAACCGCATGGGCCGGCGCAGAACTCAGCAAGCTCGTTCTGACGTGCGTGGAAAAAGGCCTTTCCGGAATCGAAGCCTTGACAGGCGTGCCGGGCTCAATCGGCGGAGCGGTAAAAATGAATGCGGGCGGCAACTTCGGTGATTTCGGCGCAGCCGTCCAGACCGTCACGCTGATGGACAGCGAGGGCAACATCTTTGAAAAGAGCAAGCCGGAGCTTGTCTTCGACTACCGCAGAACAAACATCACCGCGAAATTCATTCTAAACGCCAAGCTCAAGCTCAATACCGCCGACCCGGAGCAAATCATGCGAACGGTCAAGGAGGTCTGGATTTACAAAAAGAACCATCAGCCGCTCAACACGAAGAATTCCGGCTGTATATTCAAAAATCCGAGAGATGTCTCAGCCGGCGCCTTAATCGACAGGGCCGGCCTGAAGGGATTGCAAATCGGCGCCGCCGCCGTGAGCGAAAAACACGCAAATTTCATCATCGCAGAGCAAGGGTGCAAAAGCAGCGACGTCTTGAGACTGATAGACGCGATAAGGCAGAGGGTTAAGGAACAATTCGACATCGAGCTGGAACTTGAAATCGAAATCTGGAACTAAGTAACTGATAATTGGTAACTGGTAATTATTTAATCATTTAACCAATCACCATTTAACCAATCACCAATTAAACCCACATTTGCCAGATGAAGCGTGAGCTGCCATAAATGAAGCGTGAGTTGTAGCATATTAAGCGTGATATGTCGCAGATGAAGCGTAATATGAGGCAGATGAAGGGTTATCTGTCACAGATTAAACGAGAAGAAAGGCTGGTAAGTTGTTTGTTTTAAGGCAGTTAGGCGAATAATCGCAAAAAAGGCAAAAAAACTTTGGAAACCACGAAGATTTTGATGTAATTGTGAAATTGGAACACTTGGTTGTGTAACCAAGTGTTTAATCCGGGGAATATTGGATTAGTATTTATGTCTGAGAAAGCATTAACACCTTTCGAAAGAAGAAGCGCCGCTGAGTTCATATCTAGCGAAGTTGATAGAACCATAAGCGCTCAACTTAAAGCAGCAGATCGCATCATTGTTAGCCAAGAGCGCATAGAAAGTGGTATCGACAAGGTTGCCGTAGGCCTCGATAAGGTTTCTGTTGGAATAGAAGGGCTTGCATCTGCATTTGAGTGGGGTTTCTCAGAAATAGTATGGCACCTCGAACAGCAGTCAGATGTACTCAAGGAGATATTGAAAGTCCTGCAAGCGCCTCTCGATACTCAGGCAAAAGAACTCAAAGGAAGGGCTGAAGATGCTTACAGAAACGGTTGGATTGATGATGCGCTCCAGGATTTTTTACAGTCGGAAAACAAGAATCGATACGACTTCACCATCCACCAAAGTCTCGGTAATATCTACCTTTTCCACAAAAAGAATGAAGACAAAGCTCTGGAGTATTATGAAAAAGCAGCAAAGTATGCTACACCTAAGTCCGGCTACCACGCAAGTTTGGCCCTTCTTCACTTAGGCTTGGTGAGATACCAGCAGGGTGACTACGAAAAGGCATACGAAGCAACGCGAAAAGCAATTGAACTTTCGCCTAATCTCTATGAAGCTCACTATCAGTGCGCTCAATACTGCGCGAATCTCAGAAAATACGACGAGGCAATTGAACGCCTAAGCACTGCTATCAAGGGCGACCGAAATTATTGCCTCAAAGCTGAATCTGAGAAAGACTTCGATGTAATGAGAAACCAACTCCGCTCATTCTTTGAACACATGCGGGATGAAGCTCAAAGTCAAGCAAAAGAAGACCTGGAAAGAACTCAAGGGGTGATCCAGTATGCTGAATGTTATGACCTGCCTCATTCTGACAAAGCTGATGCGTTTGCGGAAGCGCTTAAGGAACACAAAATAGCAGCGGAGTATCTTAAAAGGGCAAGTTTGTTTGACTGCTGGGATGCGACTTATAAGGCCTGGGATGCTCAGGAGTTGACCCTGGACTCTTTAGAAGGCTATGTTTCAGGTCAAATTTCAAGAGCCTCTGAAGACAATACTATTGCAACGACAAATTTGGAAAAGAGAAGAGAGTGGTGGATATTTTATATACCGCTTGTCATTCTCTTGGGGCTCCATGTATTAGCCTATATTGGTGTAGCAATTAAGGCGTTCCACGAGCATATTGCCGAGGGCATCCTTTGGCTTGTGTTCGGCGTTATTTTGCTTGCGATATGTTTTATTATAAACGGATTCGTACTCATAGGCCTTACCTCTCTGATTGGTTGGCCTATATTTCACTTTCTTTGCAAAAAGGGAAAAGCACGCTATGAAAGCAGATTAGCTGAACTGTATGATAAGTTTTCAGAAGTCAAAAGTAAACGAAGCGCATTGAATTGGGAATATAAACAAGAAGAACGAAAGATAGAGTAATTCGGGAGGAAAATCTGGGGATACCATACCTATTTTATTTGCGTCAGGCATGTTGCCGCCTATGATGCTGGCATGACACGGCTGGCACGAGGGCACCTGATAGAACGGAATGACTCTACGAAAACGCTTCATCCGGCTCACTTGCACTACTCGACTTTGATGGTTTAGATTTAGCTTTACGAGAGAAAACGCAGGGCGTAAAGGAATTGAGAATTTAGAGTTAGGATGGGCCGTGAACATAAATCGTTTGCGGCCTTTTCTATATAGTCGCTCCGGCAAAGTAGAAAGTAGAATCTGGCTTCGGAGGAGGGGGGTGAAAAAATATCGAATATTGAACAAGGAATGTCGAATTAAGAAATGGATTCCTGCTTTCGCAGGAATGACATGTTAGGTGAATGTCGGATTCTCTCCGGAATTTCTCAAGCTCAGAATGAGCGCAGGTCCCGCACCAAAAGCTACTTTTGGTGCGGGGTTCGACAATTTTGCATTTTACACTTTGATTTTTGCGTTTTCAAACTGACCCTCGGTCAGTTTGAATACCTTATTTTAATCATTTGCTTTCTTCACGACCACTCTGTTGCCGCGAATCTCTATTATCTCCACCGCCGTCCCCCTGTCAAGGAAGTCCCCTTCCGCCACCACGTCCACCACCACATGGCCGAACCGCGCCTTCCCCGCAGGTCTCAGCTTGCTCGTTACCTCACCGACCTGGCCGCATCGAACGCTCGAACCCTCGCCTTCCGGTGGTG
>JAUWPZ010000037.1 GCA_030611315.1 Sedimentisphaerales bacterium | reverse complement strand
CCTGAACAATCCTGGGACGCTGTTCATCAATGTTAAGATGTTTGTAGCCCATAGCGCCGCTTCCTTAATAGAGTATTGTTTTGCTAAAAACACTCTCTATCGGAAACACCCGCAATGGGCACTATTTTTTACTTTCCAAAGCTTACCGCTACTGCTACAATAATCTCCGTTGTTGCGGGAGACAGGGCAATGCTGGAGAGCAACCCGAGCACCGCAACAGCCTATACTGGATAGAGGCGGCTTAACCGCCGCCTTTCCTTCTTATCTATCCAGGTAGCTAAAAGCGATAAACTCCAGCCCGCCTCTGGCGGGCTGATAAAAGCAGTTAAGCGTTGCGCTTCAAATTAAAATGCGCCTATTGCAGGAACGTTATTTTCGATAATCCCAGTGTCATAAAAGGAAAGGGGATATTGTGGAAGAGCAAAATATGCCAGAGAGTGCACGAGAGAATGCACAAGAGAACATCCAGGAAAGCGCTCAAGAGAGCGTTCGAGAGGATGTTCAAGAGGATGTTCAAGGAAATGAAGGGGCCGAGAAGAAAAAAGATTATATTCGAATCGACCGTAAAAAGGCGATTATCATTTCGGCGTTGGGTTTGTCTTTGTTGGCGGCGTTAGCGGTCGTTTTTTTGGTGCTGATACCGAAGATAAACGCAATCGGGTGGGGGTCAAACCAAATGATAGCTATCTATATAGCATTGGGCGTTGCGGCGGGGGGGGTAGCGGCGTGGTTTATCTTCGCCAAGACGCTGAGGACAAGGCTCAGGATGCAGAAGGTAATCAGGAACGACCCGGACATCAACGACTGGCTGGTCGTCTATGACTGGACGCCGAAAGTTCTGTATGTGCCTACTATAGCAGCGTCGTTTTTGGCGGCGATTCTGTTGTTCTTAGGCGGACGGTTTATTTTTCTTTCCATAAATCCCGCCATTTTAGGTGGTATCTGGTTTACCATATTTTTCGTGAACTTTCTTGTGGAGGAATATGACATCAGTATCAAGGTGCTGCTGATAGTGTTAGTGAGTTTGGGATTCTTTTTGTTGTGGCTTAACCTGTCCGGCTGGGTGTGGGGCTTTTTCAGGCTTTTCAAGCGGATTGCTATTTCGATGAACGCGACGGTTTATCTTCTTGTTGGTATCGTGGGGGTGTTTACGATTTTAATTTCCTGGCTGAAGGGGCTTTTCTATTATGTTACGATAACTCCGAACTATATGAATCTTCAGGAAGGGCCAACCGAGTCAGGTGAGCAGATTGGCAGAGAGGACTACAACAGCCGGGTTGATACGAGCGATTTTCTCGAGCGGCTTATGGGATTCGGGCGAATAATCATTACCTTCAAGGAGAGAAAGAGACAGCCAATCACCATTCTCGTCTGGCGGATACGCAAAAAGGCGCAACTATTAGAGAGGGTGCGTGCCAAGTTTGCAATCGACCACCTCCAACAAGGACAGCCTCCGAGGCAGTGAGGCAGTGTGCTTGAGTGGTTTCGAGAGTTGAATATCTGAGAAGGTATAGCAGTGAATTGTACCGCATTTCACAATAACTGCACGTGGAGAGAAGCGGAAGCGACTGTTTTGATATGATTTCTCCACTCGCTTCGCTCGGTCGAAATGACGGTTAGGTTGTGAGGTCGAAATGGCGGTATAGTCGCGTGATTTATGAAACGGAGCAATAGTACGGCATTTTAGGAGTTTTTTTGATGGATAGAAGAGAATTTGTTCGGCGGAGCGGTATGGCAGTGGTCGGATTGGGCACCTCGCAGGGGCTGGTGGCGCAAAGGGCGCATGCCCAAAGCGGCGGTCGAAAAAAACCGAATGTTCTGATGATAACGGCCCATGACTTGGGGCGGCATCTGGGATGTTACGGGGTCAAGACGGTGCATACGGAGAATCTGGACGGATTAGCGGCGAAGGGTATTCGTTTCCAGAACTATTTCGCGGTGGATTGTGTGTGCAGTCCGAGCAGGGGAGGATTCCTTACGGGCAGGTATCCGCAGGCGAACGGTCTGATGGGATTGACGCATCAGCCGTGGGGGTGGAGCCTTAATGAGGGCGAGAGACATATCGCAGCGATTCTTGGGGATGCGGGTTTCGAGACGATTTTAGTGGGCCTGCAGCATGTTACAGGCGGAGATGCGCGGAGTCTGGGTTATCAGAAGGTATTATCTAAAGACCAAAAGGCCGGCGAAACGGTCCGGGCAGCCAGAGAGCTGCTGCGAAAAGCGAAAAAGACCGACCGACCATTCTTTATGAAAGTGGGATTTTTTGAAGTGCATCGACCATTTACAGTGGGAACGGATACGGAAAAAGGTGTGTTTATTCCGCATTACCTCAAGGACACGCCGGAAATACGCGAGGACCTGGCGCGGTTTCAAGGGACGATACGGTTTTTTGATAATTGCGTGGGCCGGATACTGGATGAGCTGGAGCGAAGCGATGTGGCCGAGGATACCTTGGTCGTATTCACCGTTGACCACGGGATACCCTACCCGGGTGCGAAATGGTGTCTTTACGACCCGGGGATAGAGACGCTTTTGATTATGTACCAGGCGGGGACAAAAATTACCGGGGGAAAAGTGTTTGGGCAGTTGATGAGTAACGTTGATTTACTGCCGACGATTCTTGATTTTCTCGGCGTGGATATACCCGACAATCTCCACGGGCACAGCTTTAAGGGGGTTATCGAAGGGAGAACGAAACAATCGCCACGAAAGGAGATATTTGCCCAGCGAACGAGCCATGCACTGCGCGATAATACTTCCCGGACGGTTCGTACGGAGCGTTATAAGCTGATTCGTTATTTCGAGCCGGGCAGGGTGGTTCAATTTCCTACGGATGCGGTGCCTCAGAAGGTGGCCGAGCATACGCAGCGGCCGCAAAGGAAGGGTAAGAGGCCGGTCGTTCAATTGTTCGATATAAAGAAGGACCCGCACGAGCGAAATGACCTTGGCGGAGTGCCGAAATATGCAGAGGTAGTCAGGGAGTTATCCAATAGGTTGTGGCGCTGGATGGAGCAGGTGGAAGACCCGATATTGAAAGGGCCGCTTGTTAAACCGTACTATGAGGAAGCGATGGAGGATTATCGTCGATTTTTGCAGCAGGGCGAGAAGTAATAAGGCAGATAGCTGATTTGAGGAAAGAGCGCTGCGGATTTTGCCGAATGTATTGGTTGTGTCGTATCCGGAAAAAACGGCTGATATAGGGATATTATACTTGATATTTGTGCCGTTTTATGTTACACTAAATATGTTGCGGGCGCATACTGGCGGTTTCGCCCCAAAAATTGTACGATAAAGGCGCATCGCAACAAGGGAGGCGTGGTGACGAGATTTTTTGATAAATCGCCTGGGTCTCCCTTTTTTATCCTCTTTTATAAGCACACGATATTGCCTTGTACGAGAGGGCACGAGGCTTGAACTTGCGGATTAATGGGGAAAAGTGAATTAGTGAATTAGAGAGATTAGTACTCTGTGACATTTGATTTTGTGAGTTGTCATTCCCGCGAAAGCGGGAATCCAGTTTGTTAATTGGCTGAATTCAGCGTCAAACGGGAACAACTTCTATCCACAAATTAAAATGTCATAGTGTATTAGTTTGTTGTTCATTGTTCGTCGCTCGGGGTTCGTGACTCGTGAAGCGTGGATGCGGGAATGTTGAATTTTGAATGGTGAAGTATCGGATTCGGCGCTACCAGCTTTCGCGGGCACAAGCTTCGCGGGAATGACAAACCCTCATTTGGGAGTTGACAGAGCACTTGTGGTGAGACGGTTTTGTCGGTGACTCTTTGTGCAGCGGCCTCATTTTCGAGGTTGTCAATAAGCCCGACGTCGGCAGAGGCGAGCAGGGCCGCTCCCTTCAGGCCGGCTTCGGCCGTCTTGATGAGCGAAGCATAACAGCGTTTGGGGAATGGGGGAAATCCCTCACCTTGAGGCGGTATTAGTTTACTTTGAGGTATCACCTCTTCTGGTTTCAGATACCGTGACACCTATTTTTCTCGGAGTTCGTATCGGGCACAAAGGCTTCATTAAGAGCAAAACCGGCTGAATATTTTTTTCAGAGTATTGACGCCATATTTTGAAGAGGATGGAACGAGCTATTGCATACGGTGAACCGATACGGTATATTGGGATTGATTTTATGGATGATATTACAGGATTAGTAACGGTGTGAATTATACCCTTAAGGGTAGTAAATTCCCGCGATTAGGATTGTAAATTATTGTTTTAAGGTTATTTGCCCGCGAACCCGCCGCGGCGGGGGAAATTTCAATCGTGAGCACTATACTATGAAGGTTGCGATTAAGTTATTATTGGTTGTTGTTGTCGGAGTCTGCATAGTCGTTGCGGTATTGATAGCCGGCCGCTTTCGGCGCGACGATACCGAAAAACCGGTAGAATCTCTCGAACCGGTAGAGCCGCGAGAGATGGTTCAAGACCATAACGATTGGCCTATGTTCCAGGGCGGACAGAGGCTTCTTGGCAGGGCATCGGGAGAACTGCCGGATTCGATGGCGCTCGTTTGGAAATTCAAGACCGGGGGGCAAATAAAATCGTCGCCGGCGATTGACGACGGCCTTGTCTTTGTAGGCTCATCCGACGCAAATGTTTACGCGGTTGATTTGGAGACCGGAAGCGGGGTATGGGAATACAGAACCGGCAGTGAGGTAGAGGGGTCGCCGTGTGTGGTTGAGGGTTCGGTTTTCGTGGGGTCGTCGGACGGTTTCTTGTACGCCTTTGACGGGAAAAGCGGGTCGCTTCGGTGGAAGTATGAGACCGAGGGGGAGATTCTTGGCGCCGCCAATTGGACGGTTTCCCCGGACGGGAAAAGAAAGTGGATACTTGTGGGCAGCTATGACAATATGTTGCATTGCGTGGATTCTGCGGACGGAAAAGCTGTTTGGACGTATGAAACGGACAGCTACATTAACGGCTCTCCGGCGGTAAGTGAGGGGATGACTGCCTTTGGCGGCTGTGATGCGATGATTCATGTTGTCTCTGTTGCCGACGGAAGTAAGGTGACGCAAATTGATACTGACTCATATATTGCGGCTTCTGCAGCATTTATCGAGGGTCAGGTGTATGTAGGCAATTACGGAAATGAACTTATCAGAGCGGACGTTGGAGCAGCTAAAATCGCGTGGAGATATACGAACACGGATGCTCCGTTTTTTTCTTCCCCGGCAGTTTGGGAAGATGTCGTTGTGCTTGGAGGGCGGGACAAAAAGGTCCATTGTATCGGTCGTGACGACGGCAAGGCAGTCTGGACGTTTCAGACGCTTGGCGAAGTTGACAGTTCGCCGGTAATCTGTGGAGACAAGGTTGTTGTCGGCTCAGAAGATGGACGGCTGTATATGATAAGACTCTCGGACGGGACAGAGGTCTGGTCGTACCAGATAGGCAGGGCGGTGATGTCTTCGCCGGCAGTAGCCTACGGGATGATTGTTGTCGGCAGCGACGACGGTTACCTGTATGCGTTTGGTGCCAAGGGGAAAAAGCGGAGTACGGACTAATGAGGATTGTTCAAATTACACCGGGGTCGGGGAAAAGTTTTTATTGCGAGAATTGCTTGCGGGATGCTGCGCTGATTACAGCGATGCAGAAGCTGGGACACGATGTCCTGATGGTGCCGCTGTATTTGCCGGTTCGTGGAGACAGGGGTCAGGCCGTCAGTGATACGCCTGTTTTTTTTGGCGGGCTCAACGTTTACCTTCAACAAAAATCGGCTTTGTTTCGAAAGACGCCTCGCTGGATAGACCGTCTTTTCGATTCACCGAGGCTTCTGGATTGGGTTGGTCGAAAGGCCGGGATGACAAGCGCCAGGGACCTCGGTGAGACCACGATATCGATGTTGCGCGCCGAGCAGGGGCGCCAGATAAAGGAGCTGGACAGACTTGTCGAATGGCTGAGTACGCAGGGAAACAGGCCTGATGTTGTGTGCCTGTCAAATATACTGCTTTCAGGACTGGCACGGCGCATCAAGGCAAAGCTTGGTGTGCCGGTGTTATGTCTGCTTCAGGACGAAGACGGATTTCTGGATGGGTTGGCATCGCCGTATTCAAAACAGGCGTGGGAAATGGTAGGGCAGCGCTGCGGCGATGTGGACGCGTTTGTCGCCGTGAGCGGGTATTATGCAGATGTTATGCAGGAAAGGCTGGGACTGCCGGCTGAGCGTGTGCACGTTGCCTATACGGGTATTTCGCTTGACGGGTATAAGCGGCGAGAGGCCCAGCCTGAGAGGCCGACTATCGGGTATCTTTCAAAGATGTGTTTTGACAAAGGATTGGATACTCTGGCGGATGCCTTTATAAGTTTGAAGAAGAATGAGAAGCTGAAAGGGGCCAGGCTTCGTATAGCCGGCGGAAAGAGCGCAAACGATGAGCCATTTATCAACCAGGTGCGGCAGCGCTTGAGTTCGTGCGGCCTGATGGATGATGTAGAGTTCCTGGAGGATTTCGACCTCGACAGCAGGCTTGCGTTTTTCCAAACGCTCACCGTACTCGCGGTGCCGGAAAAGAGACCCGTTGCCAGTGGGCTGTACGTGCTGGAAGCTCTTGCGGCGGGCGTGCCTTTTGTGCAGCCGGCAAGCGGTGTGTTTGTCGAGCTGCTGGAGGTGACCGGCGGTGGGGTCCTGTGCGAGCCTAATGATGCTGAAGCCTTAGCCTCAGCGATGGAGCCATTGCTGCTTGATGCGGATAACGCGCGAGAGTTGGGAGAGCGGGGAAGGGAAGTGGTTTTCGAGAAATTCAATGTCGAGCAAACCGCTGAGGAAATGGTGTGTATATACGAAGTAGTTGTAGGGCAGTTTTCGAGAGAATAACTATGCTTGAACTTATAAATGTGGCAAAGAATTATGAATCTCCGGGGCGCACCGGGCAGCTTTGTGTCCTGAAGGATATTACGCTGAAGGTGGAGACGGGCAGTTCGGTAGTGATTGTTGGGCCGTCGGGCAGCGGCAAGAGTACACTGCTTAATATTATTGGCGCCCTGGACCGTCCAAGCGCCGGAAAAGTATTATTTGACGGCAAGGACCTCGCGGCTCTGGGCGAGATTGAGCTTGCGAGAATCCGCAACCGGCAAATCGGTTTTGTTTTTCAATTGCACCATCTTTTGCCGCAATGTACGGTGCTCGAAAATGTTCTGGTGCCGACGCTTGCAGAGAAGAACCGCGTTTCCAAAAAAGAGGTCCGGGAAAGGGCGGTTAATCTGCTGGAACGGGTGGGATTGAAGGACTGGATGCTGTATCGGCCGGGAGAGCTTTCGGGCGGACAGCGGCAGCGGGTGGCGGTTGTCAGGGCTTTGATTAACAGGCCCAAGCTGCTGCTTGCTGATGAGCCGACAGGTTCCCTGGACGAGGCATCTTCGCAAAATATAGCCGATTTGCTTGTTGAGTTGAACCGCAGCGAGGATGTTGCGATGATTGTGGTAACACATTCGGTCAAACTCGCGGAGCGCATTGGGCACGTGATGGAATTAAGCGATGGGATATTGACAGACAAGGGGCGCCGATGAGCTTGTTTGGACTTGCAAAAAGAAGTCTCGGCTTTTATTGGAGGACGAACCTGGGCGTTCTGTTAGCTGTTCTGGTTAGTACCGCTGTTTTGTCCGGTGCGCTTGTTGTCGGTGATTCGGTGCGTCATAGTCTTAAGATGACGGCGGTGGCTCGATTAGGCAGGACGGAGGTGGCGCTTGTTCAACAAAACGGGTTCTTCAGAACCGAATTGGCGGACGAACTGGCAGCAGAACTGGATACGACCGTGGCGCCTGTGCTGCAGCTCCGCGGCCGGGTTGCTGATAGTAATGAGAGCAGGTGGGAGAACAGAGTAGAGATATACGGCGTTGACGAGCGTTTTTTTAAAGTTGGAGCGGAGGAAAAAAAGGGGGCTTTTTGGGAGGATTGGAGGCAGGGCGTTGTTCTGAACGAACCGCTGGCGGCAAGACTTCGCGTAGGAGTCGGAGAGAAGATAGGGCTGCGGATTGAAAATCCCGGCCTTATGCCCCGGGAGGTCCCGCTGGCGCCGGATTCGGATTTGTCGATTTTTCTTCGGGCTGAGGTAAGAGCGATTGCCGGGAAATCAGAATTTGGCCGTTTCGGCTTGCAGGCCAACCAGATTGCACCGTTGAATGTTTATTTGCCGATTAAGTGGCTTGGGGAAAATCTCGACCGAGACTCACAGGCCAACGTGCTTTTAGTTTCCGGGAATCCGCAAGATAGTATAACGGTTGAAAAGGCGAACGAAGCGATAAGAAAACATTGGCAGCTTGCAGATGCGGAATTGGAACTTCGCCGGTTGGATTGGCAGGATGTATTTGAGTTACGCAGCAGGCGGATTTTAATGGACGAGGCCCTTGCGGCCGCTGCGATGCAAGCAGGGGGGCAGGCCGTTGGAATCCTGACGTATTTTGTGAATGAATTGCGAGTGGGCGAGAAGACGACGCCTTATTCGATGGTTACCGCTATGGGGAGGCCGGCAGAGGGAAACAGTATTATCCCTTCGAATATGCAGGATGATGAAATCCTGGTCAACCGGTGGCTTGCCGATGACCTTGGGGCCAATGTGGGGGACTCAATCGAGCTTACCTATTTTGTTTTAAGCCCGATGAGAACACTCGTGGAGCAGAAAAACAGTTTCCAGATTCGCAAGATACTTCCTATGGACAAGCCGGCAGTGGACCCTAACCTGATGCCGGATTTCCCCGGTCTGGCGGATTCGAATAACTGCCGAGATTGGAAACCCGGCATAGACATCGACCTTGATAAGATACGCGATAAAGACGAGGTCTATTGGGATGATTATCGTGGTACGCCCAAGGCCTTTGTTACGCTCGAGGCGGGCCAAAAGCTCTGGAGCAACCGGTACGGAAATATGACGGCGGTGCGCTACCCGCGAAGCGGCCGGGCAGTGCAGGATATTGCTAAGGAGTTGTTAGGTGGAGTTGAGCCGGCTTCGGTTGGACTGTTTTTTCAATCCGTGCGTGCGCGCGGGATGGAAGCAGGGAATCCCACAACCGATTTCGGTCAGCTTTTTCTTGGGCTTAGTATGTTTCTTATCATTGCGGCGGTGATTCTGACGGGCATCCTTTTTGTATTCGGTGTTGAGAGCCGCAGCCGGCAGGTTGGTATGCTGCTGGCGGTTGGATTTAGGCCGAGATTAGTACGGCGACTGCTGTTTTTGGAAGGCGGACTGGTGGCGGTGCTCGGGGCGATTGCGGGGACTGCGGCGGGTCTGCTATATACGAAGGTGATGATTTACCTGCTGATGATAGCGGTAAGCGGTTCAGACATACAATTCTACGCCAAGCCTTCTACTTTGGTTGTCGGGGCGTTGGCGGGGGTGGGAGTTTCACTGTTTGCGATATGGTTGACTTTGCGGAAACAGGCATCTCGGCCGGCCCGCGAGCTTCTGGCTCAGGGTTTGGAATGGCAGTTTTTTGCTGCAGGACGAGTCTCGAAAGGCAGGATTGGCTTAGCAACGGCGGCGGCAGCAACAATCGGAGCAATAGTATTGCTGGTTGCGCTGGGAACCGGCGACAGCAGCGCCGTTACCGGCGCGTTTTTTGGGGCCGGCGGCTTGCTTTTGATTGCCGGGCTCGGATTGAGTCAGGCCTTGTTGAAGAGGGCCGGAGGTGTCTGGAACAGGCCTATGGTCTCGCTGGCTGGTTTGGGGCTGCGAAACTCGACGAGGCGAAGCGGGCGGAGCCTGGCGGTTATAGGATTGCTCGCATGTGGGACTTTTCTGGTTATCGCAGTGGGGGCAAACAGGCATGACCCCTTATCCGAGGCTCACAGGCGGGATTCCGGTACGGGGGGATTTACGCTGTTTGGCGAATCGGCCATAGGAATTTTACACGATTTGAATAGCAAGGAGGGGCGCGCGTCATTGATTCTGGATGATAAGAGCCTGGAAGGTGTTGAAGTGGTTCAGTTGCGTGTGCGTGACGGTGACGATGCGAGCTGTTTTAACCTGAATCAGGCACAGATGCCCCGATTACTTGGCGTGCGGCCGGAAGAGCTTAAAAAGCGAGGTTCTTTCGGATTTGCCGATACAATTGAAGGTAAAGGTGGGAAAGAAGCATGGGATTTACTTAACCGCGACGAGGGCGATGATGTAGTCCCGGCGATCGGCGATTATCCAACCATAATCTGGGCGCTTGGCAAAACCATTGGAGTTGAGAGCAAGAATGAGTTAAAATACCGCGATGAAAAGGGGCGAAGTTTTCGGCTGCGCCTCGTTGGAATGCTGAAGAGTTCGATTTTACAAGGGAGCTTGCTCATCGCCGAAGATGAATTTATCAGGCGTTTCCCATCGGAGGATGGGTACAGGGTGTTACTTATAGACGCTCCGGAGACAAAAGCCGATGCGGTTTCCGCCCACCTTTCTGAGCGATTGACAAACTTTGGATTGGCGATTACATCGGCGAAGCAGCGCCTGGCGGAGTTCGGTAAAGTCGAAAATACGTATCTGTCGATATTCCAGATGCTGGGAGGTTTGGGGCTTGTCCTTGGCAGTGTGGGGCTTGGGCTGGTGGTGCTTCGCAATATGCTTGAGAGGCGGGGCGAGCTTGCGATGCTTCGGGCAGTTGGATTTAATAAGACGGCGCTTAAGAGAATGGTGTTTTACGAGCATGCTGCTCTTGTGCTGGGTGGTTTGGTTTGTGGTGTTGTGGCCGCGTTGGTGGCGGTCGGCCCTGCGTTGAAATCGCCCGGAGCGGATGTGCATTATCTGTCATTAGGACTGACGATTGTTGCAATAGGGATAAGCGGCGTGGTGTGGATATGGATTGCGACGACACTTGCACTTAGGGGAGGAATGTTGGAGGCGTTAAGGAATGAATAGATTCAATTCGATTTTCGATTTTGAGCGGCGATGGGGATTTGCGACGAGAGAACGGACGAGGATTATATGAGGCAAACTTCTGTTGCGAGGATAATACCGATTGCTCTGGTTGTTGTGGGAGTGATAAGTTTGTACCTATGGCTCAGGAGCGATGCAGCGAGAGACTTGGCGCTGCGCCTGCCCGGCGCCGACAACAGGCCGGAGATGACCTACGCCGATGACGAACCGATAAAGGTAACCGGCCGGTTGGTCAAGTTCGACGGGACACCGTCGGATTTGCCCGGCGCGTGGCCGAGGTTTAGAGGCGCGAACTTTGACGCCATTAGTACTGAGAATATTGAGCTGGCAAAGGAATGGCCCGAAAATGAACTAAGCGTCCTGTGGTCTGTTGAGCTCGGAGAAGGTTACGCCGGGGCGGTGGTTCTGGCCGGACGCGTGTACGTTCTCGATTATGACAGAGAAAACCAGGCTGATGTCGTTCGGTGTTTGTCACTTGAAGACGGCAGAGAAATCTGGCGGTACTCGTATCCCATCGAGGTGAAACGATGGCATGGCATGAGTCGGACCATCCCTGCGGTAACGGACAAGTATATCGTGACATTGGGGCCGAAATGCCACGTTACCTGTCTTGATTCGGCGACGGGCGAATTTCGCTGGATGTTCAACCTTGTCAGGGAATTCAACACGAAAGTGCCGCAGTGGTATGCGGCGCAGTGTCCGCTGATTGAAGACGGCAAGGCCATAATCGCGCCGGCAGGTGATGTTCTTATGATGGCCGTGGATTGCGAGAGCGGCGAGATTGTATGGGAGACGCCTAATCCGGACGGCTGGGTGATGACGCATTCATCCATTGTACCGATGGAGTTCAAAGGCAGGCGTTTCTATGTATATTGCGGCGGCAATGCGAGCAGGGGAGGGATTGTGGGAGTTTCGACCGAGGACGGCGGAATTTTGTGGAAGACCACCCCGTGGAAAGTACGGTTCAAAGTTCCGATGCCCGTGATTGTCGGCGAAGACAGGATATTCCTGACGGCCGGGTACGGCCAATATGAATATGGATGTATGATGCTGCGGCTTACTGAGACCGACGGCAAGATAAATGTGCAATCGGAATTTATGCATTCACCGGAGGTGTTTGGCTCGATGCAGCAGACTCCTATTTTTTATGACGGTCATATTTACGGTGTCAGGACGGATAAGCAAATGGTCTGTCTCGACCTGGACGGCCGGGTTGCCTGGACGAGCACGAGTGCGAATAAGTTTGGCTCCGGGCCGTATGCTATCGCCGACGGATTGATATATGTCTTGAATGATTCGGGTGTCCTGACGCTGGTCGAGGCGACTGCGACAGGCTATGTACAACTTGACCAGGAGAAGATTTTGGACGGAATAGAATCCTGGGGGCCTATGGCAATTGTATCGGGCAGATTGATTGTGCGTGACCTGAAGCGAATGATATGTCTTGATATCTCTGAGCATTAGGATGGCGGCGTTGAATGCGACGGTTTTTTGTGTTATAATGAACAACCAGTAAATTAGGCTTTAGAGACTGGCAGGGCGTCAAAATGAAAAGACGAACAGGTGTGATAATTTTTGGAATAGTTGTCGGTGTTCTTATTGCTTTGGCTGTGGTTGTTGGGATTGTTGCCCTGGTACGGCTTGATGTGACGGGCAAGAGAGGAAGCGGCCTTGAAAAAGCATTTGTCTATGATATTCAAGAGCTGGTAACAATAGACCCGAATCTGATACTCTATGAAGAATCAGGCCAGGCGATAAGAACGGGTTTTAAGGCTGCCCATGGAATTGCTCTTGGCGTTGATGGGCGTATTTATGTTGCCGGCGACAAGGCCGTTGAGATATTTGAAAAGAGCGGCACTTCGTCCGGCAGGATTGAACTTGCTGGGGCTCCGAGATGCCTGACAGTTGCCGATGATGGCAAGATTTATATCGGAGTGGGCGACCATGTGGAAGTTTATGATGGCCGGGGAAAGCGTCTGGCAAGCTGGGGCAGTCTCGGCGAAAAGGCCGTGTTGACCAGTATCGCTGTTTTTAAAGAGGACGTCTTTGCTGCTGATGCAGGTAACCGCATTGTTGTACGCTACGACACAGCCGGCAAAGTAGTCAACTATATCGGCAAGAAAGACCCCGATAGAAATGTCCCGGGCTTTGTGGTTCCGAGCCCTTATTTTGATTTGGCCGTTTCCAAAGACGGGCTGCTTCGGGTTGTGAATACCGGGCGTCGTCGCATCGAAGCATATACCTTTGATGGTGATTTTGAGTTCTCGTGGGGCGAGGCTTCAACCGGAGTGAAAGGATTTTGCGGATGTTGTAATCCGGTGAATTTTGCTATTCTTCCCAACGGCGGCTTTGTTACCTGCGAGAAAGGTCTGGTGAGGGTGAAGGTTTATGATTCCGGAGGCATTTTTGCCGGTGTTGTGGCCGGGCCGGAGCAATTAGTTAAAGGCGGAGTCTGTCGCGTTTGTGAATTTCCGGCGGAGTCTCAGGCCAGTGGTTTTGATGTGGCTGTTGATGGCGACGGACGCATATTCGTGCTGGATACGATAAAGAACGTCGTCAGGATATTCGGCAAAATAAAGGGTCAATAATGGAGAAAGATACCGAACGGAAACAGGACCGGCGAGAGCTGCTTGCAGGCGCTTTGCGATACGTGACTTTTGGGCTTTTGGCAGCGGTCGGCGGGTCTGTCTTTGTCAAGAGACGCAGGCTTGTGCGAGAAGGCAAATGTGTCAACCGCGGACTTTGCGGAGATTGTGAAATATTTCAGGAGTGCGGTCTTGAACAGGCCTTATCGGTCAGAAAGGCCTTAGCCGGAGCAGATAATGGCAGAAGACAATAAGACAATTAATGGCTCAGCCATTAACAGACGTCATTTCCTGAGAGACGGTTTTTGGGGCGCATGTATGGTTTCTCTGGGGGCGGTAGCGGGATTGCTTGGGCGCAAGTACAAGAAAAAGGATACTGTCTGGCAGATTGACCCGTACACATGTGTTGCGTGCGGCAACTGCGCTACTTATTGCGTATTGGAAGAATCCGCCGTCAAGTGTGTTAAGGTCTTCGCGATATGCGGATATTGTGATTTTTGCTCCGCCTATTATGAACCAGGAGCAGTAGCGCTGGATACCGCCGCCGAAAATCAACTTTGTCCGACGGGGGCCATTAAACGTGAATTTATAGAGGACCCATACTACGAATACACTATCGATGAAAAACTCTGCATCGGTTGCGGCAAATGCGTAAAAGGCTGCGCCGTTTTCGGCAACGGCGCACTTTTCCTTCAGGTCCGTCACGACCGCTGTTTGAATTGCAATGAGTGTTCCATCGCCGCCGCTTGTCCTTCCGGCGCATTTAAGCGGGTTCCTGCGGATAAGCCGTACTTACTTAAGGAGACGGTTCACACGTGATGGTGCGCCCTGGCTATATCATAAATCGCATGGCTGTCTTCCTGGTTTTATGCGGCGTTGCGTTGGGAGCCGAACGCTTTCCGCCGCCGGAATTCGTCGAGACGAACCACCAGTTGCCTCCAATAAATCAGATTACCGATGTTACACCTCGTTCGGATATTTACGAATACATAGATGTTGGTGTGCTGTTGGCGGCGCTCGGATTGTCCTCGTATCTGGTTCTAAGAAAGCGCAGCAGAAGGGCAATATTCATTCTAATGGTTTTTTCGCTGTTGTATTTTGGCTTTTGGCGAAAGGGCTGCATCTGCTCGATAGGGGCGATTCAGAATATTACTTTGTCGATTTTTGACCCTGACTACGCAATTCCGATTACCGCGGCGGCGTTTTTTCTGCTGCCGCTTGTATTTACGCTGTTCTTTGGAAGGACCTTCTGTGCGGCGGTATGTCCGCTCGGCGCCATCCAGGATATTGTGCTGTTGAGGCCGGTCTCGGTGCCCAAATGGCTGGAAAATATGCTGCGGTTGTTTGCGTATGTTTACTTAGGAGCTGCGGTCCTGTTTGCAGCCACCGGCAGTGCTTTCGTAATATGCAGGTATGACCCGTTTATTTCATTTTTTCGTTTGAGCGGAAGCCTGAACATGCTGATTCTTGGAGCCTGCTTCCTGGTTGTGGGCGTTTTCATAGGGCGTCCTTACTGCCGATTTTTTTGTCCCTATGGTGTAATCCTCAGACAGTTTTCCCGGTTCTCAAAACGGCGTGTCACGATTACGCCCGATGAGTGTATTCAGTGCGGGCTGTGTGAAGATTCGTGTCCTTTTGGCGCTATCAGAGAGCCGACGGCCGAGTGGCCGGTGGGTTATTACGAAAAAAGCAAAAAGAGATTAGCTTATTTAATCATCCTCGTTCCGGTGTTGGCGTTCTTATGCGGGTGGATGGGCTTTGCCGTTAGGCCGGTGATGTCCCGTATGCATGAAAGGGTTCGGCTCGCTGAGCGTATCTATTTGGAAGATACGGGCAAGGTACAAGATGTTACAGATGCCAGTACGGCATTTAGAGCAACAGGCCAACAGACCAAAGAGCTATATGCGGAAGCTTCGAAAATCCGCGACGAGTTTGGTTTGGGCGGATGGCTTGTCGGAGGATTTATCGGGCTGGTGATTGGGCTTAAGCTCATCGGCCTTACTGTCAGGCGGCAAAGGGTAGATTACGAGGCCGACAGGGCAGGGTGCCTGGCCTGCGGTCGATGTTTCGAATATTGCCCCCAGGAACGTCTCAGGCTCAAGAATGCAAAAGAAATAATAGGTGAAAGCTGATGGAAGTGGCTGTTGGCAAAGCTTCGGAGAATAGCAAAACTGCAATCGCGTGGTACAGATGCGCGGTTGTATCGGCCATTGTTGCGGGGCTGTTTGCTATTGTTGTTTTGACACTGATTGTTCGAAATTATGTTCCAGGTGAGACGGTTAATACTCAGCAGGAAGAGGAGATGGAGGCTCTGAAGATAGAATTTCAGGCCCGGCCCGATGACGAGCAGCTTTTGGGTCGGATACGCGAATTGGATTTGAAGTTCAGGCAAGAGAGGCTTCGCAGGCTGGATTTTTCCCGCCTGGGCAGCTATCTGCTTCTCGGCAGTGTGGCTGTATTGCTTATTGGTCTAAAGTATGCGGTTGCTTTCAAAAAGAAGCTGCCGGCGCCGCAGTTTCACCCGGATAGACGCCAGGAGCAGGTCCGCGAAGCGACATGGGCTCGATGGGCCGTGACCGGCGGTTTTGTGATGCTGATTGCGGCCGGCTTGTATCTTGCCGGAAGGCCTCGAATAGAGCTTCCAAAGCCTGAAATGGCTGCTGCTTCCTATCCATCAACGGAAGAGATTAAAAAGAACTGGCCTTACTTTCGCGGACCGGGCGGAGCTGGGGTAAGCGCCTATACGAATATCTCTGACAATTGGAACGGCAAGACAGACCAGGGGATTCTCTGGAAGAGCAAGGTGCGGCTTGAAGGTTTTAATTCGCCGATTGTATGGGGCGACCGCGTTTTTCTCTCTGGTGCCGACCCGAATGAACGTGAGGTGTACTGCTTTGATGCGCTTTCGGGAGAACTCTTGTGGACAGGCGGCGTTAAACACACGCCTCAAAAGGGCGATGAGCCGCTTGAAGCCGAGATGTTGAGGGATACGAGTTTTGCGGCGCCGACCCTTGCGACGGACGGCCGGCGGGTGTATGCGATATTTGCAACCGGTGACATCGCCTGCTTTGACTTTAACGGTAGAGAGATATGGTCGAGAAACCTGGGCATACCCGAAAACGCCTATGGCTATGCGTCCTCGTTGGCAATGTATCGAAATCTGCTTCTGATTCAATATGACCAGGCGGGTGCAGAAGATAATAAATCAAAAATGATAGCCTTACACGCATTTTCGGGCCAGACCGCCTGGGAGACAAAAAGGCCGCTTCCAAATTCGTGGACATCGCCGATAGTTGCGGGACATCAGATAATAACCGTCGGCGACCCGTGGGTTATAGCGTATAACCCTGCCAACGGCACAGAACTATGGCGGGCGAAATGTATGGGTGGTGAGGTAGCGCCATCGCCGATTTATGCCGGTGGATATGTATTTGCCATCGAACCTTACGCCAAATTGGTTGCCATACGGCCGGATGGCAAGGGGGACGTTACTAAAACTCATATTGACTGGGTCGGCGAAGACTACATACCGGATATTTGCAGTCCGGTCAGTAACGGCGAATTGATATTCCTGCTGACAACGGAAGGAATGCTTACCTGCTATAATGTTACAGAGGAAAAGGATGCCAATGTTCCCGAATCAACCGAAGAAGATAAAGGGAAGCTTTTGGCCCCGGCCACAAAAACCATTGTTTGGGAGAAGGACCTGGAAACATATTTCCGTGCGTCGCCAAGCATCGTTGGCGACCGCCTGTATCTGATGAGCGAGAAGGGCGTTATGTTTATTATCAAGATAGGGGCCGAGTACCAGGAGTTGGCTAAGTGTGAGCTGGGTGAGAAGAGCTATGCGTCGCCTGCCTTTGCGGATGGCCGTATCTATATCCGGGGACTTGAGAACCTGTATTGCATAGGAACAGATTCGACTAAAAGCCCTTAATAGCATTTGTGAGTTTTTAAGATTGATGGATAAAGAAGATTTGACATTTGTGGACCAGGCCGTTGAGAATATCGGCGCCGGGCAGGAAAAAGTGCTTGAGATTTTGCAGGCCATCCAGGGCCACTATGGCTATCTGCCTGAAGAGGCCCTGGAGCGGACGTGTGAATTGACGGAGATTACGCCGGCTTCGATTGTCGGAGTCTCGACTTTCTACAGCCAGTTTCGACATCGGCCGGCCGGCCGTTATATGATTCGAGTCTGCATCGGAACGGCCTGCCATGTTAAGGGTGGGCAGCAGGTTTATGATTCCTTTCAGCGCTATCTCAGTATCCCGGAGGGAGACGATACGGACACAGAGAAGATGTTTACTGTTGAGAAAGTGGCGTGCCTGGGATGCTGTATGCTTGCCCCGGCAATACAGATTGATGATATTACCTACGGGCACCTGAGCAGCGAGCAGGTTCCGGCGGTATTGAGAGATTTCCTCGAGCAGGAACGAGCTCGCGCTCAGCAAATGGAAGAGCCGTACTACGCAAAGGCTGATAGGGAGCTTGGCGAAATCCGTATATGTCTTGATTCCAGTTGTGTCGCCAGCGGCAGCGCCAGGGTATATGAGGCATTAAAAAAGGCCGTCAAACAAACCTCTGCTCGGGCCGTGGTCAAGAGTGTGGGCTGTTTGGGGATGTCCTTCCTGGCCCCCATTGTGGAAGTGGTTTTGGCCGGCGGGGCTTCTTTTCGCTATGCGAGGGTCCGGCCCGATGATGCCAGAGCTATTGTACTCAGGCATTTCAAGCCGAAGAAAATTGGGCCAAAAATAAAGAATGCTATATCTACAATACTGGATAAGATACTTACCGACAAAGCTTGGGAACCTGTCACGCGTTATTCGGTAGATGTGCGGGACCGGTCGGTGGCGGATTTTATGGACAGGCAAAGACATATCGCTACCGAGCACTGTGGGCATATTGACCCGGTCAGTCTTGATGAATATATACGGTATGATGGGTTCAAGGCGTTGGAAAAGTGTGTGAATGAGCTAAGCGGCGAGAAAGTTATCACCGAGATTGAACACAGCGGTCTTCGCGGCAGGGGGGGCGCCGGTTATCCGACATATCTTAAATGGTCCGCCGTGCACAATAGCGATTCTGAGAAAAAATACGTGATTTGCAACGGTGATGAGGGCGACCCGGGCGCCTTTATGGATAGGATGTTGATGGAATCCTATCCGTACCGCATTATCGAGGGTATGGCGATAGCGGCATATACGGTCGGGGCCGAGGAGGGCAATTTCTATATTCGCGCGGAGTATCCGCTTGCAATCGAGCGAGTCAGCAAGGCGATAAACGACTGTCGGGAAAGGGGATTTCTTGGCGACAACATTCTGGACAGAGGATTCTCGCTGCATCTTAAAATTGTTGCCGGCGCGGGGGCCTTTGTGTGCGGCGAGGAAACGGCGCTTCTGGCCAGCATAGAAGGACGACGGGGTATGCCTCGATTGCGGCCGCCATATCCGGTAGTAAGCGGGCTTTGGGGCAAACCGACGCTTATCAATAATGTAGAGACCTATGCGGTTGTGCCCTGGATTATTCGCAATGGTCCTGAGGCATTTGCCGCGCTTGGCACGAGCGGAAGCAAGGGGACAAAGGTTTTTGCGCTTGCCGGGAAAGTGGCCAGAGGGGGCCTCATCGAAGTGCCGATGGGTATTTCAATAGGCCGGATAATAGAAGATATCGGCGGGGGGATTGCAAAGGGACTGCGATTCAAGGCTGTGCAGGTGGGAGGTCCTTCCGGCGGATGCGTCCCGGCACAGTTGAGGGCAACGCCCGTTGACTTTGAAACGCTCACGGACGTCGGGGCAATGATGGGCTCCGGCGGTATGGTTGCATTAGATGAATCGGACTGTATGGTTGATATTGCGAGGTATTTCCTGGAGTTTACGCAGAATCAATCGTGCGGTAAATGCACTTTCTGTAGAATAGGTACTCGGCGAATGCTCGATATTCTTGAGAGGCTGTGCGCCGGCGAAGGAAGAAAGACGGACATCGAGGAACTCGAGCACCTTGCCTGGATGATTAAGAATACGAGTATCTGCGGACTCGGCAAAACGGCGCCAAATCCGGTCCTTTCCACCATCAAATACTTCCGTGACGAATACGAGGCCCATCTTGAGGGGCGCTGCCCGGCCGGCAAATGCAAGGCCCTTATTACCTATTCGGTAACCGACGATTGCATCGGGTGCACTTTGTGCGCCCAGCATTGCCCGGCCGATGCCATCCGGATGCAGCCGTACGAGACGCACGAAATCGATGCGGACAAATGTATTCGCTGCGGGACGTGCAAGGGTATATGTCCGGTGGAAGCCATTAAGGTTGAGTGATAATGCCAAAACTGGTTATAGATAATCGTGAGGTTGAGGTTGAGAACGGCTCAACGGTTCTTGATGCCGCTGAGAAGCTGGGAATCGAAATTCCCACCATGTGCTTTCTGAAAGGGTATAAGGCTTCGACAAGCTGCATGGCGTGTGTGGTCAAAGTCGAGGGTGTGGATGGGCTTGTGCCGGCCTGTGGGACTATTGCCGAAGACGGTATGAGCGTCCAGAGCGATTCCGAACAAGTCCGAGACGCGAGAAAGGCGGCATTGGAATTGCTCTTAAGCGACCATGTGGGTGACTGCGTTGGGCCGTGTCAGGCCATTTGTCCTGCCGGGATGAATATCCCGTTGATGATTCGGCAGATTGCTGCCGGTAAGCTTCGTGAGGCGATTGCTACTGTCAAGAGGGATATTGCATTGCCTGCGGTATTAGGACGGATTTGTCCGAAGCCCTGCGAGCGGGGATGCAGGCGGGGGGCGCTTGATGGGGCCGTATCAATTTGCCTCTTGAAGCGGTATGTGGCTGATATCGACCTGCAGTCTGCGAAGCCATATTTACCCTCTTGCAAACCTGCACAGAATAAACGGGTGGTTATTGTCGGCGCCGGGCCTGCGGGACTTGCTGCTGCTTATTATCTGCGGCAGCAGGGATATGAATGCACGCTTCTTGACGAGCATGAAGAACCAGGCGGAATGCTGAGGTATGGTGTTCCCGAGGAGGAGCTTGAAAGAGATGTGCTGGATAAGGAAATCGCTTCGATTGAGAAGCTGGGCGCGAAGTTTCAAGGCCGAACACGAATCGATACGGAAGTTTCGATGGAAAAATTACGCAGAGACTACGATGCCGTGTTCGTGGCGGTTGGAGAGATAAAGGCGGGCGTCCCCGAGTCGATAGGGCTTGAGGCGGGCCCAAATGGTATCGCAATAGACGGAAAAACTTACCAGACGAATTTGCCGGGCGTATTTGCGGGAGGAGATGCCGTTCGCAAGCGGAGATCAACGGTTAGGGCAGTGGCGGACGGGAAGGAGGCTGCTGTGTCTATCGGTCAGTATTTATCCGGCGAGGAGGTGACAGGCCCGGATAAGGAGTTTAATACCCGTATTGGCAAGCTCGAGGATGGGGAAATAGAAGGATTCATGGCTTACGCCGATAGAGCCGCACGGGTAACGCCGTCGCAAAAGGGTGACGGCTTTACCGATGAACAGGCCCGCGCCGAAGCGGTCCGTTGTCTGCACTGTGATTGTCGAAAGGCACAGGGGTGCAAGTTACGGCAATATGCCCAGGACTATGGCGCCAAGCCGGGACGGTACAAAGGCCGGCGACGGTTGTTTGTTCAGCAGGTTCAGCACCCGGATATAATTTACGAATCCGGCAAGTGTATCGATTGTGGTCTTTGCATCCAGATTGCCGCCAAAGCGGGTGAAAAGCTTGGTTTAACGTTTATCGGCAGAGGTTTTGATGTTCGAATGGCGGTTCCGTTTGAACGTTCAATGGCTGAGGGTTTAGAAAACGCTGCGGGCCAATGTGTAGCCGCCTGTCCAACGGGGGCACTGGCATTTAAGGAAAATAGCGAGACTACCTCACAGAAATGATTACAGATTATTTCTAAATCCTTTTCTAATTGTAAGTTATATCCAATCGGTGTTTGATAGTGCTGTGGCGTATTGGTTGTCAACAGAATATATGATAACGATAGAGCTGAAAAACGAGGTTGACATACAGGGCAAAACTTTGTACAAATAAGGTCGTGAAAATTCACTGTTTTTTGGAGAAATTTTATGAAATCACGAAGAGTCGTTAATGGTTGTGTATTGACACTGGTTTTTGGGTTTGGTGTATGTGTAATTGGGATGGCCTTTCAAGGTACTGTCCAGGCGGCTGATTGGCCGAACTGGCGGGGCCCGAATTACGACGGCATATCTTCCGAAACAGGCTGGAGTACAACCTGGCCCAGCGGCGGCCCGAAAGTGCCGTGGAAAGCTTCTCTCGGAAGAGGATTTTGTTCGATTGCGGTAAGTAATGGCCGGGCCTATACAATGGGCAACATCAGCGATAAGGACATACTGTATTGTTTTGATGCCGGGACAGGCAGGGAAATATGGAAGCAATCCTATGCGTGTCCTTTATTTGCAAAGCAGCATGATGGAGGCCCCGCTGCTACTCCGACAGTTGATGGTGATACGGTTTACACATTCAGCAAAAACGGCGACGCTCTGCGCTTCGATGCGGCTACGGGCAAGGTGGTTTGGCATAAGAATGTTAATAAGGAATTGGGCGCCAAGCATCCCACCTGGTACTTTTCCGGTTCGCCGTTTGTAATCGACAACATGGTTATTCTCAGCGCGGGCAGCTTTGGGATAGCGCTTAATAAGGCCGACGGCAGTGTGATATGGAAGAACGGAACCGGCGCGCCCGGGT
Source organism: Sedimentisphaerales bacterium (assembly GCA_030611315.1). Classification (GTDB taxonomy): domain Bacteria; phylum Planctomycetota; class Phycisphaerae; order Sedimentisphaerales; family Anaerobacaceae; genus JAUWPZ01. Next base: position 5,891 of record JAUWPZ010000037.1, on the reverse strand, counting down.
ATTCAACTGCGGTTCCTTTTACTCAGGACGGCCAAAAATGTGTGGCGCTTTTTGCGGCTAAGGAAATTGTGGGGCTGGTGGCGGCGACAGGAAAACAAATCTGGCAGTATGGTTGGAAAACAAGCTACGATGCCAATATTACAACCCCTATTGTCTCAGGCAACACGATATTCATTTCTTCCGGATATAACAAAGGCTGCGCTCTTTTGAAAATTGATGGTAGCAGCGTTTCTGAGGTTTGGCGCAACAAGAACATGAGGAACCATTTCAACAACTCGGTGTTGTGGAAGGGGCATATCTATGGGTTCGACGAAAAGGAGTTGAAATGTTTGGATTTTGAGACCGGGCAGGTGAAATGGGCACAGCAGGGACTTGGCAAGGGGAGCCTGATGATTGCCGGTGGAAAGCTCGTAATCCTGAGCGAAAGGGGCAAGCTGGTAATTGCAGATGCAGCGCCTTCGGGATTCAAAGAACTCGCGGCGGCGCAGGTTCTTTCGGGCAAATGCTGGACGGTTCCGGTCCTGGCGAACGGCAGAATCTATGCCCGAAATGCCAACGGGGACATGGTTTGTGTTGATGTTAGCGGTTAAGGTTTAGGGCGTTTCATAGGAAAAATGATGGATAAAAAAGCATCAAATAGCGATGCGAATTACAAAGACCGCCAATCCGGACCTGGATACTCGAATGTCCAGGTGCTTGTTAATAATCTGCCTTATATAGCTATGACGGTGCTGGGAACAGCCGTTTTTGTTGCATGCTTTGCGAACTCAGCATGGGGCCTGGTAGCGGCCGGTGTGTATCTGATGTATGGTATAGTGGGGGCCTTGTGGATAATGATATTTGTGTGTCCCTTCTGTCAGTATTGGGGCACGAGGTCCTGTCCCTGCGGATATGGCATTATAGCAGCGAAACTTCGGGAGAGAAAAGCCGGCGACCGCTTCGGTGAAAAGTTCAAAAAGCATATCCCCGTGATTGTGCCCTTATGGTTCGTGCCGCTTATACCGGGTGTTCTTGTTGTTATCCGCGGCTTCTCCTGGCCCATACTGGTTCTACTTATCTTGTTTGCTCTCGATGCCTTTTTAATCCTGCCCCTGGTTTCGACCAAACATGGCTGCAAGGCCTGTCCCCAGAAAGATACATGTCCCTGGATGGGCATCAAAGGTAAAACAGCCGGCGAACCGACCGAGGTCGTGCAATCTTGAAAAGCAAACATAGGTGGTCTTGTCAACTTTCACCCCTGATATCTTTTAAGGCGGGGCAGATTTTCTCGAAAGTTTCGAACCATTTTGTGTATTTTGAATTTAGTTCACTATCAGGTTCATATACTCGCCCGGCCGGCCAGTGCTTTCCGTTGACGACGCAGAAAATCCACCCTTCGTCAGGGGTCACAGATGATGTATGACCGGCCGAAGTCGATATAGCCGAAGCGCCGATGTTACAGGCGGGGTTGTAGTTGTTATCCTGCGGTCCGGCGGCGTCTTGTCTGACGTCAATTTATAGGAATGTATAGGTTTTCATCGGCGGCAAGTGCCATGAGTTTAGTCTTGTTGTCGTCGGCTCTGTCGCGATTATCCTTCCTCGACCACGTTGAATCCCATCAGGATTCCCAGGTTCTTGATGTTTCGGAGGTGGTCGCCGAAGAAAATGTCGCGGTGCAGCAATGCCATCGTTCCGCCCTGGAGTATGCCTGCTCCCCAGTTGAGGAACATCTTGCGAGCGTCGGCAACCTTCGTCCAAAACTGGGTGCGGCAGCCAAGCTCGTCGTGCGTAACCTTGAATATCTTTCCGGTGGAGATAAGCATAGTATCGAGGTTAATGAACTTCGCGCACGTAACAACCTGTCCGATGGGCATCTCCACATCCAGCGATACGCCTCTTTCGCTGTCGCTTTGGGTCCGGATAGTAAAAGGCAGACGCTTGCTGTCCATACCGGTCATCTTAGTTGCCGATGTGCAGTGGAAGTGGATAAGCGCATTACTGGCGGTATCGAAAACCGGGTCGCTTATGAAGCCGGGTATTCCGAAGGCGTACTGGAATATCAGCATTGTCAGAGTCGAATCCATATCGCCCTCGCAGGCCCCGACGAGCCCCAGGTCGTTGAGTTTGCTGAACGTCAGGCAGCCTTTGGCCGGCGCGCCCATGCAGTTCGAGCTCGTGACGGCTTGCGCCCGGTTCTTGACCATAAGGTTCTTCATCGCCAGGTAAAAACGTGCCGAGTTGATAATCTCTTCTCTGGGCGGCTCGACAATCTTCTTGGCCTTGCTTATCCAGTACCGCTCGGCCTCCGCCTCTGCATCCTTGATATCAACGGCCTTGTGAGCCTCGAGTGTTTCATCCACGGTAATGGGGATCATCTCGACGCCGAGCTTCTCTTTGACCTGCTCGGCAGAGCAGGCTGCGGCTGTTCCCCGAGGCCCGCGCACGACGAGAATGCGTGTTCGACGCAGGTGTGGTGCGACGCGCATCAGCGAGACGACCCGGTCAAGCTCGCCCCAGTCACTGCTCGGCAGCAGAACCACCTTTTTGCCGGCCTTCTGCCACTGTGGGAAATACATCCAGCCGTGGCCGCTGAAGGGCTGCGTAAAAACAGCCGTAGGTAATCCGACATCGATAAGCTTACCCATCGCCGGTGCGCCGCCGCCGTGGCCGCTAAGATGGAACATCAGGATGCCGTCGGCGTCGGTTAGCTTGGCCGCTACCTCGTTCACTTTGGCCGGTGGCACCACATCACCGCCGATGAACTTGACATCGCCAAGTTTCTGTTCCAGATTGGCTAAGTATTTCTCGAACTTGTTTATCTCCTCAGTCGGCCTGGAGAGATAAATTCCGCCGGTCCTGCCGACGTAAACCTTGTAGATTTTCACGGCCGGCATTCTGGGCGGCCATTCTGCACCTCCCCCGGCCATTGCCGACCGACCGGCTAAGTGCCCGACCAGCAGTACAGCGCCCGCTCCGGTTGCACTTGCCTGTATAAACTCTCGTCGATTTATTAACTCACTCATAATTTGTCTCCTTGCGATAGAACCAGGTTTCTGTGAATACCCTTTACGGCGGATTTACCTTAGTCCGGGTATCTCTTTCTAAAGTTATATAGTGCTCACGATTGAAATTTCCCGTTTGTTCGCGGGCCCCATAGGGGCGGGCAACTTGTGCCACAGGTAGTAACCTTAAAAAAATAATTTACAATCCCAATCGCGGGAATTTATTACACTTAAGGGTATAAATAACGGGCCTTGCTGTGAATGTCAAGCCAAATTTCCGGCTAAGATTTCGGGGGGTGTGAAATTATTTTCTGGCAAGCAAACTTCCTCATGTCATGCTGAGCGCAGCAAGGCGAAGCGAAGCATCTGGCCAGAGAACGAGATGTTACTGACCAAGCGAAGGAACCTCTCAGTCCGAAAGCCAGATGCTTCACTTTGTTCAGCATGACAAGCCGGCGCAATACATTACTATCATTAAGGTTACAGTGTGCCGGGAAAATTAGCCACACCCATTTCGGGGCTTCTTATACGAATCTGTGCAGACAAGTTGAAAATATATGCTGTACGTACTTATTTTACGTAAATGCTTTACGATTGCCATCCCTTATGGTTATAATATCGAGCGGCTATAAGAATGAACGTCTTTTTTTGTAAGGGATATAGAGATGAAGAATAATGACAAAACCGACCGTTCAAAAAATAACAAAATCTCCAGGCGTAATTTTCTTGGTGGTGCGGCAGCCACAGCCGCCTTTACAGTCCTTCCCCGATACGTACTCGGAGGTGCGGGACACGTCGCACCGAGCGAAAAAATTAACATAGCAGTTATCGGCGCCGGTGGCCAGGGCAAGCACAATATCAAAGGGCTTTTGCAGCACGACGATGTCCAGGTAATGGCCGTTTGCGATGTAACCGAGCAGGCCGACTACAGCCGATTCTACTACCGCGGCACAGCGGGGCGAAAGCCGGTCCTCGAGTTAATCAGAAAACACTACACCGGCCGCAAAGCGACAGCCAAATACAGAGAATGCGTCGAATATGTTGATTTTCGCAGGGTGTTGGAGAAAGAAAAAGGCATCGATGCTGTACTCATTGCGACCCCGGACCATATACACGCGATAGCCGCAATGGCCGCCATCAATAACAAAAAACACGTTTACTGTGAAAAACCTCTGGCCCACTCGATTTATGAAACCCGCAAAGTCACCGAAGCCGCTCGTCGGGCCGGAGTCGCCACGCAGATGGGTAATCAGGGCCACAGCAGTGAAACAATTCGCCTTACCTGCGAATGGATATGGGACGGGGCCATCGGCGATATTCGCGAAGTGCACGCCTGGAGCAACGCTGGCATCGGTTGGGCCGGCTACAGAGTGGCTCGACCCGAGGAAACCCCGCCCGTGCCTGCCGGAATGGACTGGGACCTCTGGCTGGGCCCGGCCAAAAAGAGACCGTATCATATTGCTTATGCGCCGTACAATTGGAGAGGCTGGTGGGACTTCGGCACCGGAGCAATCGGCGATATGGCCTGTCACAATATGGACCCCGCCTTCTGGGCCCTCAAGCTCGGCCATCCAATCAGCGTCGAAGGCAGCGCAACGAATATCAATCCTGAAACAACCCCCTTCGGCTCAGTCGTACACTACCAGTTCCCCGCCCGCGGCTCTATGCCGCCGCTAAAGATGACATGGTACAGCGGAGGCCTTATGCCCCCTCGCCCCGAAGAGCTTGAGCTGGGACGCCGATTGGCAGGCGGCGGAAACGGCATCCTGTTCGTTGGAGACAAGGGAAAGATAATGTGCTCAGGATGGGGTGGAAGCCCGAGAATAATACCAGAGAACAAGATGAAGGCCTATAAGCTGCCGCCGAAAACAATCACCCGTTCCAGGGGACATCACAGGGACTGGCTCGATGCCTGCAAGGGCGGCCCGCCCGCAAGCGCCAACTTCGATTACACAGGCCCGATGACAGAGGTCGTCTTGCTCGGCAATGTCGCTCTTCGCGCCGGCGAAAAGCTCGCCTGGGACGGCAAAAATATGAAGGCGACCAACAGCGCCAAGGCCGAAAAATTCATCCGACCCGAATACCACAACGGCTGGATGATATAACACTAAACAGTTGTGGTTGGACATTTTATTGCGATATGTTCGACCCGGGACAGATGAACGAGCTTCTAAAGCGGTTTATATGTTGTACTTCTCGCTATTGCCCTATTCCATCTGGGTTGGTCGTGCCCGCTCTCCGAACTTTTTGTAATGGGTTAACGCGCTTTCCCGGTCGTCGAAGTTTTTCTCCGTGAAGAACAGGCTGGTATTGCCGATGGTAATGTAGTCGCCGTCAACAAGAATCGTATCATTGTTAATTTTGTTGCCGTTGATAAAAACGCCGTGTTTGCTGCTCATGTCCTTGGTAATATAATTGCCGCTCTGGGTATCTACATTCTTTATTCGATATTCTATATTCGACATTCCCATTCGATCAACTACGTATCGAGGAAGCATTGACCGCCTGAGATTTATCGTTTTCTTGAATCTGAAGATTACTTCTATGCGATACGGCTGAAAGGTAACCAGATACTGTACGGCAAGATTGAGCATTTACTGACTTGACCTGTAGAAAGATTAAATTCTTGATTGTTCAAGGTGATTTTGGTAAAATTACCGACGTCCTATGGAGACACTTATGTTTTTTAAGCGTTTATAGTGCTCACGATTGAAATTTCCCCCGCCGCGGCGGGTTCGCCCGCCCCATAGGGGCGGGCAACTTATGCCGGGAAGAAAAAAGTCGAATTTTCACTCGAACTCGATGGCAAACTGCCCAAGGCTGAATTTGACAGTGATAAAATCTTTCAGATTTTGACAAATCTCGTTGGTAACGCAATCAAGTTTACCCCCGAACAGGGAAGGGTGTCCG
>JAUWPZ010000014.1 GCA_030611315.1 Sedimentisphaerales bacterium | reverse complement strand
ATCCGGCATGAGATGGTCTCGAGCCGGCTCGGCGTCAACGCTTGCCTTGAGGACAACATGGCTAAACGAAGATTGGAAAAAACTATGGGAACAAAAGCCTTTAGCTGCCTGAAAATCTACCTACATACGACAGATGCACCCCAAAAAGGCAAAAAGGCCATCACCGGACTTTTTTCTTGACTTTTCTCGCCCAATATGGTATTCATTAAATTACATTCATGGAGGAGTGGTGGCAAGGGGAGGATTGACCCCGAAACGCTTTTCACCACAAGGCACGGCGGCCATTGTGTAAATCGTCTATCATAACCAGAGGATGATGATGAGAAAAAAGGCCGGTCTGATTCTGATGGCCGTCATAATGAACTTGCCGGCTGCGACAGAGACGCCGGCTCTAGCCGCACTTGACCTGTTTGTCAGCAGTATCAGTAACGACAGTATCCTGCGCTACAATGGTGATACGGGTGCCTTTATAGGTACATTCGCCGGCGGAGGCGGCCTCGACGGCCCTACCGGTTTGGCTTTCGGTCCGGATGGTAATCTTTATGTCAACAGCTTCACCGGCAACAACAGTGTCCTGCGTTACGACGGCGATTCCGGGGCTTTTATCGACAAGTTTGCCAGCGAGGGCGGGCTAAGCAAACCGGACGGTTTGACCTTCGGCCCGGATGGCAACCTTTACGTTAGCAGCCGCTATACGCACAATGTGCTGCGATACAACGGCAGTGGCGGCTCAGCCGGTACCCTTATCGATGTATTCGCCATTGTACCCGGCCCGAGCGGCCTGGTCTTCGGACCGGATGGGAACCTGTACGTCGGTAGTTTGGGTAATAATAGTGTCCTGCGATACGACGGCAATAGCGGTATCCTTATCGATATATTCGCCAGCGGGGGCGGGCTCAATTTTCCTACCGGCTTGACCTTCGGCCCGGATGGCCACCTTTATGTCAGCAGTTTTAATTCTAATAGTGTCCTGCGTTACGATGGTGATAGCGGCGACTTTATCGACACATTCGCCGGCGGAGGCGGCCTCGATTCTCCTACGGGCCTTCTCTTCGGACCGGATGGAAACCTTTACGTCGGCAGTATTAATTCTGATAGTGTCCTGCGATATGACGGCAACAGCGGCGACTTTATCGATACATTCGCCAGCGGAGGTGTCCTTGATGGCCCCACATATCTGACTTTCATTCCCGAACCGGCCACGATTTTCCTGTTCTCCCTCGGCGGGCTGGGATTGCTGAGAAAACGCAAATTAGTTTTGAGTCTTTAGTGCAGAGCCTACGACTTCCCATTCGACTACGCTCAGGGTTCGCTCAGGGTAAACGTTTAGCGGATAGTCGGAGTCACATTATGCGTTTTGTTGGCGCTCTTTGTTCAACATCTTCAGTCGCAATGGCAACAACAAAACGAAGCGAACCAAATATACCAGGGAATATCAGCGACAATCTCAACTACCTCAGCCGATATTTCTAAGGTTGACGAAACAATCTGGCCATAAGGAATATCAGCGACAAACTCAACCGCATCGCCCGGCACCTTTAAGGTTGACGAAACAATGTCCTCTAATGGAATATCGGCAATACACTCAACTACATCTCCCGGTACTTTTAAGAGCGATGAAACAATGCCGCCTAATGGCAACAATTCCTTCTTTGGAGGTTGAGATTCCCCCTCGTCAGTTATCTCTTGAGCATTTTCTGGGATTTGAGAACTATCTGATTCTTTATTGAGATTGCAACTTTCCGCATGGCCTGTATTCGCCAAACACGCACCGCCAACGATTAAAAAGATTAATATATATAAGCTGTTTCTTCTCACTATTCTAACTCCTTCACATTCTTCGTTCAGGTTAAATTTTTCGCACTAAGAGTATATCGGTAAATCCTGTCGAAACTCATCATCACTGTAACAGAGATTGTGATATTGTCAACCACGGCATTGTCCTTGCATAAGAGAGGAAATGGTGGTATCCTACAGAGTAATATTGAAAGGGAGCATAATGAGACATCTTCAGAATAGTGCGATTGCCTGCTGCCAAAATGGAGAATATGATAGGGCCTGGGAGGATGTTCATAAGGCGCAAAGTCCGGCCCTGCAAGTTCCTCCGGAATTTCTCAACGACCTTCGTGAAGTTTCGGGAAGAGACTGGAATGGATTATAGAAGGATAGACAATCATAAAATCGAAATCATTCCGGGCCAAACTCCCATCGACAAATTATTAGAGACTATGGCAAGGGTATCATACGAATCGGCAAAACCGTCCGGCTCGGATTTTTTAGAACTTCTTGATAAAAACTCCCCAAAGATAAACTTCGCGGGATTTGTTCACCTTAATAGTGCCGAAGTTCTTGATATAGATTATGTTAACCAGAGGCAATGCAAAACGAAAGTGAGAAAAACCGGCGATGGAAGGTTTGTTTTTGATGCCCGGCTGCATGAAATGAATGGGGGTTCGCCGGAATTATTCCTGAACAAAGTGAAATCCGCATCAGGAAAAAATGCTCAAGGCTCTAAAACTTCCGCCCAATCGGACAAAACCAAACCCTGGAGTCGGAATAATCAGCAGAGGTCTCGGTGGCTGGAATTTCTCTTGGATATTATCGACCTCTTCACTTGATATTTTGCTGGAGCTCTAATGCCCGTCTGAGATGAAAAGGATGCCAAACCTGCCTTGGAACTCTATCCCCATTGAAATAATTTAAGTTGATATACCTTGAAGAAATCCTATAATATCTCCAAAAAGAAACTCTGTACTTTGTGAAAACCGTCTCAGCTTGTGATTAAATTATCCTGCCGGTGCTTGCTTTGAGTTTTGCATGCAGGGCTGTTGTGATTACTTTGGCATAAATAAAGGAGCGCAATTAATGAAATCGATTAAGCTCAACCTTCGCAAAATCACTGTCATCCTCGCCGCACTGATAGTCATTACAATCTGTGCAGAAGCCGGCGACAAATCAGAAGTGCAGACAAAACCCAACGCCCTCACAAAGAAGGAAATCGCCGAGGGCTTCAAGCTGCTCTTCGACGGCAAGACGCTGAAAAGCTTCAAGGGCGCAACCAACGACAAAGTCCTCAATACCTGCTGGAAAGTGCACAACGGCGAACTTACCTGCACAGGCCGGGACGAGCGGCCCAAAAATCTCCGCGGCAGTATCGTAACGAAAAATCAGTACAGCAATTTCGATTTCAGACTCGATTACAAACTCGCTGTAACGCCCGAAGGCAAAAATGTCAACAGCGGCATAAAATACTTCGCCTACCCCAAAACGGAGCTCGGCCTGGAATACCAGCTTTACAACCACGACGCCAAAGTTCAAGGCCCCCACGCTCTGGCGGACTTGTACGACCTTCTCCCCGCAACGAGCAGAAAGGCCAACCCGCCGGGAAAGTGGAACACCGTCCGCATCGTCGCTCGTGGAAACCACGTCGAGCACTACCTTAACGGCGTAAAAGTCCTCGAATACGAAAGAGGCAGCGAGCGCTTCCGGGCCGCCGTCGCCAAAAGTAAATTCAAAAACCGCGAGAAATTCGGCGAGGCAGAACAGGGCCATATCCTCCTGCAGGACCACGGCGGGGGAATATCCTTCAGGAACATAAAAATCCGAGTCCTCAAAAAATAAGTGCTCCCGCCGATCCTATCCGAACCGGCCTGGACGATAAGTACGAACTCGGCAACAAAACTGAACAGAAACATACGTCAAAACTCTGTACATATAAGGTAAATCTACGATGGAAAAAACCAAATCGATTGCGTACGTTGCAGTAATAATAATGCTGTCCTTTTTTATGAACTTCGCCACAGCAAAGCTCGAATTGCCGCGTGTTCTCGGCGACAACATGGTCGTTCAGCGCGATAAACCTCTCAACATCTGGGGCTGGGGTGATAAGGGCGAAACGATTACCGTCGAATTCAACGGGCAAAAGAAAACTACAAAAATCGGCGAGGGCGGCAAATGGCAGCTGGCTCTCGATAAGATGCCGACCAATGCGAAACCGCAGGAATTGAAAGTCAAGTCGAAGGACGATTCGATTGTATTAAAGAACATCGTAGTCGGGGATGTGTGGCTTTGCAGCGGGCAGAGCAATATGGAAGCGGCTGCCGGCGGGATTGTCAACTCCGATCTCGACATCCCCCGCGCCAATTTCCCGAATATCCGCTGCCTGACGATACCACTAACTTCGAGCCCGAAGCCGTTGGAGAAATTCCCAATCGAGCAGCGAAATCCCTACTACGTAGAGCTCAAAGGCGTATGGCGAATTTGCAATCCCGAGGCGACCCGCGACTTTCCCGCCCTCGGGTATCACTTCGCCCGCATCGTCCACGAAATAACCGGCGTGCCGATCGGCCTGATCGATAACTCCTGGGGAGGCAGCGTCGTCGAAACGTGGATCTCCCGCGAAACTCTCGAAACGATTCCGGAAGCCAAGTACATAATCGAACATTTCGACATCGAGGCGGCATCCTACGATTACGAAGCCGAGCTTGCTCGAAAAGTGGCAGGCTGGAAACGCAAGGTCGAAAAGGTCAAGTCGGCTGGCGGAACACCCCCACCGAAACCCGATGCCCCGAAGACCTACGCCTATCGACAAAGCTTCCCCGGCGGATGTTTCAATGCGCTTATCGCACCAATACAAAAGTTCCCTATCAAAGGCGCTATCTTCTACCAGGGCATCAACAACTGCGTCAGCTCCGGTGGGCGACCCAATCTTTACATGAAAACTTTCCCTGCTCTTATCCCGGACTGGCGAAAAGCATTCAATGACCCGGATTTACCGTTCTGCATCGTCCAGATGACCAGCTTCGGCTGGCCCAATGATGAGGACGAACCGGAACAGGCCATGCTCCACAAGGCCGCCGGCATACGCGAGGCACAAAGCAACGCCCACAGCAAATACGACAACACCGGTCTGGTCTGTACTTACGACCTGGGCCACATCCAGATGCACTCGCCCTTCAAGAAGCCTATCGGCGAACGTGCCGCCCGCTGGGCTCTGGCCGATGTCTATAAAATCGAGAGAATCACCTACAATATCCCGATGCTCGAATCGTGGGAAATAGATGGCAGCAGGATTTTGCTGACGTTCACAAAGGGCAGCTATCCGAGTTCGCAATACGGCATGCGCGTCGCGCCGAAGGGATTCGTCATCGCGGGCAAGGACCGACATTTCTACCCGGCCAAGGTAGAAGCCGTCGATGGGGGCAAGTTCGCCGCTTCAAGCAAATTCGTCTCCGAACCGGTAGCGGTGCGATACGCATGGGGAGCTCACCCGATCGGCAATTTTGGCAACCGCGCCGGCCCGGCCGCTCCGTTTAGAACCGACAATTGGCCCGCCTGGACTGACTACCCCCTGCGAAATGTTACCGAGCCGGAAGACTCGAACGCCTCACAGGTCCCGACTCCCGACAGCGCCAAAGCACAGGCAGGGAAACGCAAAGCAGCTCAAGCCCGAAAGGTACTTGAAGATTACGAAGCCTGGATGAGAACCCAAAAGCCCAAAGATAAATAAATCTGCTGGGCCCTTTGCGGTTATTTCGCTTGACCTGCAGCGGGCGTTTGCTCACTCTCATCCGAGGCGTATTCTTCATCGACAAGCTGCAGCACATCATCGGCGTATTTATGATACAGGCTCGTTTCGTCGGCCGCCAGGGCCTGAACCTTCTTCGCTATCTTCCCGGCATCGCCAATCTCTTCCGAATCGGCTAACAGCCTCATGTGAACCGTCAACGCCGGAACATCGGCAGGATACCTCGTCAGAACTTCCTTTGCTATCTCCTCCGCAAAATCCGGGATTTCAAACCTCGGTATCGGTTGCATCTGTGTCTAAATCGGCATTATCGAGTGGCCTTTAGTGCGGTGAAAACTATTGCCCCGAGCGGGTGAATCTGGTATTATGACATTTCCGCGAGGCCCCACAGTGCCGCCGGGGCCTCGCAGGGCTTATATGCGGCGGCGCTGCGACACATTTGGAGGTTCCGTCATGGACAGGGACAGTAAAAAAACCTCAAGGCGTGATTTTCTTCGCGGGGGATTGGGAACGGCTGCGGCATTTACTATTGTACCTCGTCATGTACTGGGCGCCGGCGTAACGCCGCCGAGCGAAAAACTCAATATCGCGTGTATCGGCGTCGGCGGGCGAGGCGGAGCCAGCGTCGGAGGCTGCAGCAGAGAAAATATCGTAGCATTGTGCGACGTGGATATGCGAAAAGCAGGTGGGCAGTTCAAAAAATACCCAAAAGCCAAAAAGTATCGCGACTTTCGCAGGATGCTGGACGAAATGGATAAAAATATCGACGCGGTAACGGTCGCCACGCCGGACCATACGCATGCGCTAGCGTGCATGGACGCTATCAGGCGCGGAAAGCACGTATTCTGCGAAAAACCGCTCGCCCATTCTATCTACGAGATTCGTCAGCTCGTCAAAGCCGCCCGCAAGCACAAGGTGGCAACGCAGTTAGGCAACCAGGGACATTCATTCAACACTATCCGGCTGTTCTGCGAGTGGATATGGGACGGAGCCATCGGAAAAGTCCACGAAGTCCACGCCGTCTGCAGCGCGAACCACTGCAAGATAAGCCAGTTGGACAAACGCTCCGAAAAGCACGAGGTCCCGGCGGAGCTGGACTGGGACCTGTGGCAGGGCCCCGCCCTGGAGCGGGCGTATAATCCGATGTATCTGCCGGGTAGCTGGCGAGGCTGGATGCCGTTCGGCTCGGGGACCATCGGCGACTGGGTATGTCACGTTGTCGACCCGGTGTTCTGGGCGCTGGATTTGGGCTCTCCGACAACCATCCAGGCCGAGGCCAAAGGTTATGACACGAAGAAACACGCCGACACGTTTCCAAACGGCACAATTGTAACGTTCCAATTCCCCGCCAGGGGCAGGCGCGGGCCTGTCAAACTCGTCTGGTTTGACGGCGCAGAAAAGCCGCCGCGCCCGAAGGAACTCGAAGAAGGACGAAATCAACCTCGCACCGGCGCGATTGTATATGGCGACAAGGGCACGATAACCTACGGCTCGCACGGCGCCGGCGGAGTAAGAATCATACCCGAAGAAAAAATGAGAGCCTATAAGCAGCCGGAACAAACTATCCCCAGAGCCAGGGGACATCACGGCGACTGGCTCGACGCAATAAAGAACAATAAGAACGCCGGCTCGAATTTCGACTACGGCGGACCGCTGACGGAAATCGCCCGCCTCGGAATCATCGCAACACAAATGCTCGGGCAAAAGCTCGAATGGGACACTAAGAAAATGCGATTTACTAATTGCGACGAGGCGAACCGGCTTGTCAATCCGCCTTCTCGAAGGGGCTGGGATTTATAACCGAAAAAAGTGAATTGTTAAAGGAACGCACGATTTTGGAATAAAATGAATTATGAAGACGTATGAACAAATCAACAACCGCATCGAGTCGGGCAAGGCTGTTGTGCTGACCGCAGACGATATCATCGATTACGTCGAGAAAAAAGGGCTGGCCGCAGCGGCAAAAGAGGTCGATGTCGTTACCACTGCCACATTCGGCCCGATGTGCTCCTCGGGATGCGTCCTTAACTTCGGGCATTCCAGGCCCAAGATTCGCATGTCGGAAGCCTGGGTCGAGGATGTTCTTGTCTATACAGGCCTTGGAGCTGTTGATGTTTATCTCGGTGCGACTCAACTGCGCCACGGCGACCCGGCCAATATGTACCATCCAGGCGAGTTCCGCTATGGCGGGGCGCACGTGATGGAGGACCTCATCGCGGGCAAGCAGCTTCAGCTTTTTGCGCTTTCTTACAGGACCGACTGCTACCCGCTGCGTGAAATTCGCACATACTTCACAATCAACGACCTGAACCAGGCTATCATGCTCAACCCCCGCAACTGCTATCAGAATTACAACGTGGCGGTCAACGATTCGGACCGAGCGATATACACCTACATGGGGACCCTGGAGCCTAATCGCAAAAATGCCAACTACTGCTCCGCCGGACAACTCTCGCCGCTGCTCAACGACCCTTATTACGAAGTAATCGGCGTAGGAACCAGAGTCTGGATGGCCGGCGCCCAAGGGCACGTTTACGCCGAGGGAACTCAACACGCCGGCGGCGGCGACAGAACGCCCAAAGGAATCCCCAAAGCAGGCGCGGGGACGCTGGCGATTACCGGCGATATGAAGCAGATGCGACCCGAGTTCGTCCGGGGCGTCAGTTTCCGTGGGTACGGCGTGTCGCTGGCTTTGGGAGTCGGAATACCAATTCCCATACTGAACGAAGATGTCCTCAAACGAACCTGCATAAGCGACCGCGAAATTCTGGCGCCTGTGGTCGATTACAGCACCGACTATCCGCAGAATACCGGCAAAGTCATATCTCACGTCAGCTACGAACAGTTGCGAAGCGGCGAAATCGAAATCGAGGGCAAGAAAATCGCCGTCGGCTCGCTGTCCTCATACTATATGGCATTGGAAATCGCTAACCTGCTGGCCGATGAAATCAGAAAAGGTGACTTCTGCCTTGCCGAACCAATTGCGTATCTTCCGAAAGACACCAAAATGAAGCCGCTTCTAATAAGGGACAAAGCGTCATGAGCCAAACCGTAACAAAGAAACTGATGCTGTTCTTTCCGAAATGTGAGTGCGAAAAGCCCATCATCTACCATTTGGTCAAAGACCACAACCTCATCGTCAACGTGTTTAGAGCAAAGGTTACTCCGGAGGAGGAAGGCTATCTCGTGCTGGATGTTACCGGGACCGAAGACGATATCCAACAGGGCATGGACTTCGTAAAAACCTTTAACGTCTCCATCAACTACACCAGCAAGGGAGTAACACTGGACGAGGCTCGCTGTACGCACTGCGGCCACTGCATTACCCATTGCCCGACCGGGGCTTTGTATATCGCCGATTCGGCCACGCGAGAAGTGGCTTTCAACGAGGCAAAGTGCATCGAGTGCCTGGCGTGCATTCGCGTCTGCCCCTTCGCCGCATGCGCCTCGGCGTTTTGAGGCACTTTTACCTTTTAACTTTTTACTTTTTACTGTATCTCAATGAGTCAGAAACGAACCTATCGAACTTTCACCCATCGAGAGGCGGTCATAAGAATCTGCTGCGAGAAGTTCGACGCCGTCACTGCGGAAATTGTGCGGCAGCGACGCATCCTGGAGGAATATATCGACCGCCATCGCGATTTTCGAGTTTCCTTTGAGCCGCTTGAATTGCTCGCCGACGCCCCCGAAGTCGCACAGCGTATGGCAAGGGCTGCCCGGCTGGTGGGCGTCGGGCCAATGGCCGCCGTCGCAGGCGCAATGGCCCAGTTCGCAGGCCAAGCCGGCATCGAGGCCGGCGCC
Organism: Sedimentisphaerales bacterium; assembly: GCA_030611315.1. Lineage (GTDB taxonomy): Bacteria > Planctomycetota > Phycisphaerae > Sedimentisphaerales > Anaerobacaceae > JAUWPZ01. Next base: position 33,983 of record JAUWPZ010000014.1, on the reverse strand, counting down.
GCCGAGGCCATCGTGGAAAACGGAGGCGACATCTACCTTCAAGCCGCAGAACCGGTCATCATTGCCCTCGGTACGGGCACGGCCGAATTAGCGGCTAAGCTCGCATTTTCGCTGCAGCCGGACGATACTCCCATCTCGATATGCTCTTCGTCGGGAAAGATGGGCCACTTGAAGAGCCTGGGCCAATGCAATCTCGCCACAGTCGTCGCGGCCGATGCCGCCCTGGCAGACGCAGCCGCCACCCAGGCCGCCAACCTCGTCAAAACCGCCGAAGATGTGGACCCGGCCCTGGAACGCATTGCTGCTATTGAAGGCGTTGACGGCGTGATGATTATCAAAAACGACCAAGTCGGCCTCGCCGGAAAACTCCCACCGTTGGTAAAGATACGATGACCCGTGTTAAGTCAACGGTCAGTTAACCAGCTGCCTCAAAGACCGCAGTGAGAAAATCCAAAGTCGCCGATTTTGTTGACCCGGGCCGGTGATTATGGTAAATTCGCCGCAATATCAAGACTTGAGAACAAAAGCCGAAAGGAAAGGTCATTATGGAAAGAAGAACATTTCTCGCGTTAGGAGCCGGGGCGGTCGGCGGTTTGTGCCTGCAGAAAAAGGCCCCTGCAATAGCCAAGCCTGTAAAAGAACCAAAGAAGCCCTTCAAAATTTCCCTGGCCCAATGGTCCTGGCACAGAAGGCTTCGCGACCAGCAAAAACCGAAACTGGACAATCTCGACTTCGCACAAGAGGCCCGCAAATTCGGCATTAACGCCGTCGAGTACGTCAACCAGTTTTTCAAGGACAAGGCCGGAGACAAAAAGTACCTCGCCGAGATGAAAAAACGCGCAAAAGACCACCGCGTCAAATCGCTGTTGATTATGTGCGACGGCGAAGGCCGACTCGGCGACCCCGATTCGAACCAGCGGACACAGGCGGTCGAAAACCACTACAAATGGGTCGAGGCCGCAAAGTATCTGGGCTGTCACTCGATACGCGTCAACGCCGCCTCAAAAGGCACATACGATGAGCAGCACAAACTGGCCGCCGACGGACTGCGCCGCCTGAGCGAATACGCCGCCGATTTCAAGCTCAACGTCATTGTCGAGAACCACGGAGGCCTCTCGTCCAATCCGAAGTGGCTGACCGGCGTGATAAAGAAGGTCAACTTGCCCAACTGCGGGACGCTGCCCGACTTCGGCAACTTCCCGAAGGACATCGACCGCTACGAAGCCGTTAAAATAATGATGCCGTACGCCAAGGCCGTCAGCGCCAAGAGCTACGACTTCGACGAAAAAGGCAACGACACCAGCACTGATTTTTTCAGGATGATGAAAATCGTCCTTGACGCAGGCTATCACGGCTACGTGGGTATCGAGTACGAAGGCCGTAGGCTCAGCGAAGACGACGGCATATCGGCCACCAAAAAGCTGCTGGAGCAAATCCTTGCCCTTCACAAAAAGGCCTGAAACAAAGTATCGAGAGACTTTATGATTGTCGGCGTGATGACAGCTCAGTTGTCTTTGCAGGGGATAACCTCCCTCAAGCAAAAAAGGGGCATCGTCAAGAGCCTTATCGGCCGGCTAAAAAGCAGATTCAACATTTCAATCTCCGAAGTTGCTCACCAGGACAGCAAAACAATCGCCGTTATCGCCCTGGCGATTGTCGGCAACGACGGCAGCTTTATAGACAAGCAGTTCGACACCATCATTGCTTTTATGCGCAAAGACGGGCGATTCTACCTCGGACAAATCGAGCGGGAAATCTTCTCGTAACACGAGACTCGATGCTCGATTACAGTATTTTATCGACGATGTACCTTGCGCCTAAGAATATGTCCACGCCGATTGCCGAGCAAATGATAAGCCATCGAAAAGCCTGGGAACGCACCTTCGCACGCGCCATAAAGAACACAATCGCTAAGGCCATTGCACCAAGGATATACATCCGGGCGGTTTCAACGAAAAGCCTTGCGTAACCATCGGCCAAACCGAAGGCGACCTGGAAGTATTTTGTCGCAAGCAGCAGCGTGGCGATAGCGAGAACTCCCATAATCACCGCCGTTGCAAGAATCCACTTTCTGTCGGAGTAGCCGGCTAACAAAAGCCCCTGCAAGCCGGCGCCGATGACGACCGAGCCGCCTAAAACGACAATGCTCAGCCACATAACCGGGCTGACGAGCAAAACCGGCCTGCACAGCGCCAATACCAACGCAATGCACAGAACCATCACCACGCCAAGCCGCCGGGCTGCTAAGAGCATTGATGAGCCTATTAACAAAGCCGCCAATGGAACATGGTAAAAGCCGATAAGCGTGCTACCGCTCCGCTGAGCCATCACAAGCGGAGCCGCCAGGCCGACAAGGTCGGCTAAATGCAGCCCGGCGTGGGCCGAAACCGCAAACAAGCGATAGTGGACGGACGCCCGAAAGAAAATCACTATCGCCAGAAAAGGCAGGGCCGAAAGCGGGATGTTTAGCCACTGCCGCTTTTTCCTGAAGCAAAAAACCGCCGGGTAAAACAACCACGGTACAGCCGCCGCCAGTAAACCGGCAGTTGGGTGGAAGTTAGCAAGCCCGAGCGTGAAAGGCCCAAAGCCGTAAATGGCACCGGCGAAAAACGACCCGGCAAACGACGACACCCACCGCCGGGAGAGGATGAAACAACCCACCGCCGCCAAAGATGCATTCACAGGCAAAAGCTGCTGCCATTTATCGAAGCTCTCAAAATAAGGCCGATACAAATAAACGGCAAAGCAGGAGTATGTAAAAACAGCTAAGGCAAACTCAGAAAATTTGTACTTTCGAATCATGAAAATCAGGGTTTAGGGTATAGGGTATAGTAACTGTTATGCAAAATATCCTAAGACTTTGGGTGCATCATACGATGAAGTACACCGCCTATTCTCTATACCCTATTTCAGTATTACCTTGCAATATCGCCTGTTGCCTCAGACCGGGACCTTTGTCCCGGCTTTTCTTTTTGCAGAGGGTTTCTCCACGTCCACTATCTCTAACGCCGACTTTGGACAGGCTGGTTTCGGACACTCGCCGGTCCAGCAATAGAGGCAGAGTTTCTCTCTGGGCCGACCGATGGCATCAACCATATCATCCACAGTCTGATACCTCAGTGTTGTCACACCGAGGTCTTTGGCAATCCATTCCACCATTTTCCTGTATTTTTCGCTGCTTGAGTCGATATATTCCGAAACATCTTTCAGGTCATGGCCTTCCAGAGCACGAATGGCCCTGCGGGCGGCAAGCTCATGGATGGAGCGTGTGGAAAGATTGAACCTGCACGGAAACATCAGGGGCGGACAAGCAGGTCTTACGTGTATCTCCCTGGCGCCGCAATCCCAGAGCTTCTTTATGGTGAAGTTCTTAAGCTGGGTTCCCCTGACGATAGAGTCCTCACACACAACGATACTGTTGCCTTCAACCACCTCCTTAATGGGGATAAGTTTCATCTTTGCGATGAGGTCGCGTCTCTGCTGTGAAGGCGGCGTATAACTCCTGCCATATCCCGGCGTGTACTTGACAAGGGGACGTCTGTACGGCTTGCCTGATTCCATCGCATATCCTAATCCATGGGCGACTCCGGAGTCAGGAACCCCGGAGACCACATCAACCTCAATATCCTTATCACGTTTTGCAAGGTAACGGCCGCTTTTTTCTCTCACTATTTCTACATTTATCCCGTCATAATTTGACGCGGGAAAGCCGGTATATATCCAGAGAAATGCGCAGATTTGGTCTATATCACCCCTGCCCGACTTTCTTTGCACTACGCCGTCTTCATTTATCAAAATTATCTCTCCCGGCTCAAGGTCTTTTGCAATCTCAAAATCATTATTTGGAAACGCGCACGTCTCAGTCGTTACCGCCCATGCACCTCGGTGCCTGCCGACAGTAAGCGGTGTATATCCGAATCTGTCCCTTGCTGCATATATTCCTGCACTATGAAGCAGCAACAGCGAGCAGGAGCCCTCGATAGCGTCAAACATCTTCTCCATTCCGTCTATCAAATCGTTTCCCTGGTTGATTAACTTTGCAATCAGCTCTGTGGTATTAACACCTTTTTTGCTTACCTCGCTGAAAGATATTCCTTTCTTTAGCAGCTTTGCCGACAGCTCCTCGATATTTTCGATAATTCCATTGGTAACTATACAAAACGGCCCAAATCTTGATTTCAGATAAATGGGCTGTTCCTCAAAGGCGCTGATAACGCCAATGCCTTTGTTCCCGTTCATACGCCCATAATCGTCATAAAATTTCGACTTAAACTGGCCCTGGCTGATACTATGTATCTGGCGCGTAAAATCTTTACCAAGCACTGCCATGCCGCCGTATTCGGTCCCTAAGTGCGAATGATAATCCGTGCCGTAGAAAAGAGTTTCTGCACATTCTCCCGTTGATACTACTCCAAAGATACCGCTCATATTTTGCCTCCTTTACGAAATGTCCAATATTTCCAATATACCAAGCTTAGCCGCACGGGTAAGCCTCTCTGTTTCGCTAAAATACTAAAAAAATCCTCAGACTGATTACTGTTTATCTGGTTTCCTAACACCGAAAAGCCCACCTCCGCCTCCGTCAAGCGCAGCGGAACAGTGGTCAAGTGGTATGATTTGTTCGCGAAATGGTAGTTCAGCTTGAGTTGTTGCTTTTTTAATCCTGTTTCTGATTATCTCGCAATATTCTGAATTCAGTTCATACGCTATGCATTTCCTACTATTTCTAATACACGCTTCTACCGTTGTGCCCGTTCCGGCAAATGGGTCCAAAACCAGCCCTCCTTTAGGAGAACTAGACTTAACCATTCTTTCAATAACTTCTAACGGTTTTTGAGTAGGATGATCTTCTCTCTCGCTATGTATCCTGTGGAGTCTTGATATCGACCACACATCTTTTGGATTGTACCCTATTTCCAACCATTTTTTTCCGACAAATATTGATCGAGTTCGGGCTTTTTTTGTCTCAGGATCATATGGTATTCTTACGGGGTCTAAATCAAAAAAATACTTCTTCGATCTAACGAAAAAACCAATATTATCGTGTACAGAGTTGAACTTTCGTGTAGTTCCACCCATACTGGGGACTCGCCTATCCCAAATGATTTCATTGATCATAATCATATGTTTTTTCAGAAAGACAAATATTTCAGGAGAAAATTGCCAAGTTGCAAAAATATATAATCCTCCGCTTTTTTTAATTTTAGGTATAACTGCAAGAATCCAGCTTTCCGTCCATTGCAAAAATTCATCGGGGGGTTTTTTGTCAGACCCGTTACCGTAATCTTTCCCTAAGCAATATGGGGGGTCAGCGATAACAAGGTCGATGCTTTCGTCTTCAATTCCATTTACCGCTACGAGAAAATCTTCGTTATATAGTTCGTATTCCATCATAATCTTATACTCCTTGAATTTTCTCTAAGTAGACGCAAAAACTCGTCCCTAGTTCTTTCCTCTGCATCTGCTTTGTAATAGGCCTGAATTTTGTCATTCCTCGGATTGACATAAATCGGAAGAAATTGCGGAGAGAACATATGAATGTAATCTTTTACGAACGAAATATTAACGTTTCGAAACTTAAACCCAAAAACCGCATAGATAAGTCTGTAATTCGGATTCGCATTATACCGCTTGTACAGCTTTTCAACAGCAGCAATATCATTCTTGTTGTCCCGGGTCTCTGCATTTGTTATCTTAACGTTTACAAAATAAATTTTCCCGCCTTTCTTTATTTCACAATCATGCAAGCAGGTGTCTGGAAGATCAATATCAACATCTTCAAGATTTAGTTTTTTCCTGTGGTATTTGGTTTGTTGCGCTATAACCTGCTCAACGATCCAGCTTACTGAACGAGTGTGCGGTTTTAATCCATAGGGTAAGACTTTGGGGTCGGTAATATCAAAAGATGGAATGATTTTTACCACCTTTCTAAATAAGGAATCCATTTCGGATAGCTCTTGCAAAATTAACTCGATTTCATTCATTCTTTGGACTTCCTAAACGACTATTTGCTATCTTTTGTTTTATCTGTTTTAAGTATAAGAAGCATTCTCTGGCCTACACATTCAAACATCGGACATCGAGTTATTTAAGTATTACCTTGCCGGTGCCGCTCGTTATCCTGCCTATCTTATAGACCCGCTCGCCGTATTTTGTCAGCTTCTTGGCTATCGACTCGGCGAAGTCCTCCGAGACTATCAACACAAATCCGATGCCCATATTAAAGACCCTGAACATCTCGGCTTCGGCGACGGGGCCTTTTTTACGCAGAAACTCAAATATCTTCGGTACAGGCCAGCTCGATTTCTTTATCACCGCGTTACAATCCCTCGGCAGCACCCGCGGGATGTTGCCCGGCAGGCCGCCGCCGGTGATATGTGCCATGCCGTGGACGACCCGCTTGACCTTATACCGACCCAATAGTTTCATTATCGGGCGAACGTAAATCCGCGTCGGCTCCAGCAGCACATCGCCCAGCGCAGCGCCATCGAACCCAGCGGGCACATCTGTCATCTTCATCTTGTGCCGCTTGAAACAGATATTGCGGGCCAGCGCATAGCCGTTGCTGTGCAGTCCGCTCGAAGCGAGACCGAGAATACAGTCGCCCTTTCTGATGTTGCTGCCGTTGATGATTTTCCTGCGCTCGATTACCCCGACGGCAAATCCGGCCATATCGAAATCGCCCCTGGCGTAGGTATCGGGCATTTCTGCGGTTTCTCCACCGATTAACGCGCAGTCGGCTTTTCTGCACCCGGCCGCGATGCCTTTTACAAGCTGGCCTATCACTTTCGGCTCAAGCTTGTGAACCGCAAGGTAGTCTAAAAAAAACAACGGCTCGGCGCCGGCCACGAGCATATCGTTGACGTTCATAGCCACAAGGTCGATACCGACGGTATCGAACTTCTTTATCCTGGCGGCCAACTGGACCTTGCTGCCCACGCCGTCCGTGCAGGCCACGAGAACGGGGCTCTTGTAATTCTTTTTGAAGAGTCTCTCGTCGTAGTCGAGCCGAAACATACCCGCAAAGGCGTTTTTGCTCCGGATAACCCTCGGCCCGAATGTGCCGGCAACAAAACCCGCGATTTGCCGAACCATCTCGTCGTTGGCGTCGATGCTCACGCCAGACTGTTCATAGCTTATGTATTCAGTCATCGGTCTCGGACAAACCATCAAGCATTCGTGATTGATAGCTCTCCATATCGAACTTATTCACCGCAACATCCACAGGTATCGGGTATTCACCGCTCCAGCAGGCGGTGCAATAATGGTCCGCCGGCAAAGACGCACACGACAGCAGCCCCTCCAGCAACATATAGCCGACACTGTCCACTTCGAGGAAATCCCTGATTTGGTCCAAATCGCGGCCGTTGGCTAACAGCTCCTCTTTCGTCGGGAAATCAATGCCGTAAAAACAGGGGTGCCTGAGCGGCGGACAGCTCACCCGCATATGGATTTCTTTGGCGCCGGCCCGGCGCAAAGTCCTGATTTTGCCTCTGGTCGTCGTGCCGCGAACGATTGAATCGTCCACCACCACGATACGCTTGCCCCGCACAACCTCGTTAACCACCGATAGTTTTAGTTTAACTTCCAACTCTCTTACTTTCTGGTCCGGAGAGATAAACGTTCTGCCGACGTAGTGGCTTCTGACTAATCCCATATCGAAAGGTATTTTGCTTTGCTCGGCGTATCCTATCGCCGCCGAAGTCCCCGAGTCAGGCACGGGTATTACCACGTCCGCCTCGGCGGGGTGTTCCACCGCCAGCTCTCTGCCGAGCCTCTTTCTGAACTCGTGTACATTTTCTCCGAAAATAGTGCTGTTCTGCTTGGCGAAATAGATGTGCTCGAAGATGCAGTGGGCCGGCTTGACCGTGCCCGGCTTGACGAAAAACCTGCTGCTGAGACCGTCTTTATCCAGACGAACGATTTCACCCGGTTCGACCTCACGAACGAACTTCGCATTTACGGCATCAAATGCGCAGGTCTCGCTGGCAAAAACATAAGCGCCGCCGTCGGTCTGGCCGATGCACAAAGGCCTTATCCCGCAGGGGTCGCGGGCAGCTTCGATGCGGTCGGCGAACAAAAACAGCAGACTGTACGCCCCCTGAAGATGGTTCAATACATGCGCCAGCGAATCCTGATTGCTGACGTGGGTCGGCTTGGCGAGCAAGTGAATGATTATCTCCGTATCAGTCGTGGACTTGAAGATACTGCCGTATGCCTCATATTCGTCCCGCAGCAGCGACGCATTGATGAGATTGCCGTTATTTGCCACCGCGACCTGTCCGTAGGAATACTCACACAAAAGCGGCTGACTGTTAAATGACTTGCTCGAACCCGTCGTTGAATACCGCACGTGGCCGATAGCCATCGGACCGGACAACTTGTCAAAAATTTCCTGACCGTTGCGGAAAACTCTTCTGACCGTGCCCATACCCGTGTAGCACTGGATTGTTTCCCCGTCGCTGGAGGCAATTCCCGCCGACTCCTGTCCGCGGTGCTGGAGACTGTGTAAACCGAAATAGGTCTTTTCAACGGCTTTGTCGTCGCCGAAAATACCGAAGAGACCGCAGTACTCTTTTTTTTCTGAAAGTAAATTTGACATAACGCTCGGCTTTTTTCGCCAATCACCCGAGGCCCTACGAAACACACACACCACCAATAACGCACGTCGGAAACAGTAATCTACCGAGCCAGCCGGACCAAGTCAAACAATTGTTCGTTTTTGACAGGATAAAGTTGAAAATTTTTCTTTTTGCTTGTCATCACCCCTCGCAAAATCCCTAATCATCCTCGGGATACATGAATTCCGGTACTCGGCGGACCTTGCCCTTGGCGCTGACGCAGGCTAACGAACTTGAGCCCTCAGCCAGTAAAACCCCATCGCTGCTGCGGGTAAGCCTGTAGCGGTGCTCGACCCTGCCGGCGGTTACATTCGAGCATATCGTCTCTAAGGCAAGCTGCTCGTCGTACGTAGCCGGCCGGCGATATTTGATGTTCAGCTCGGCAACGACAAAGAACACGCCACAGGCCTCGAGGTCCTTGTATGCCAGTCCGTTGGCCCGCAAAAGCTCGGTGCGTCCCATCTCGAACCACACCGGATACACGCTGTGATGAACCACCCCGGCCTTGTCCGTCTCGGCATACCGGGGCACTATATCTATCCTATGGCTTTGGACTGTTGTCTTTTTCGGAAAATCCACTTCACTCCTTCTATCGCTGCCAGTGTTTTTCTATCTCTTCGAGCGTTTTTCCCTTGGTTTCCGGCAGAAACCGCCAGACAAAAACCAGCGTGACGGCACAAAAAACCGCATACACCCAGAAGGAAAAACCGTGGTTGAATTTATCGACGAGCCAAGGATTCTTGTCCATCATTGGAAAGGTCTGCGAAACCGCAAAACAGGCAATCCAGAGGATAACGGTGGCGATAGCCATTGCCCGGCCGCGAATCCGGGTGGGAAATATCTCCGAGAGGACCACCCAAACCACCGGCCCAAGCGAAAGCGCAAAACACGCGACATACCCCAGGACCAACATCAATACCCAATATCCCGATTGTTCAAAGCAAAAAGCTAATCCAAGCATCAGCAAAGTGATCCCCATACCGGCCGAACCGATAATCATCAGCGGCCTGCGTCCGAGCCGGTCCACCATCCAGATGGCGACCACCGTAAAGCCAATATTAACCACCCCAATCACCACTGTCTGCAAAAGCGCATCTTCGGTGCCGTAGCCGAGGTTCTTGAATATCTCCGTAGCATAGTAGAGGACCGCGTTGATTCCTGTTACCTGCTGCAGGACGGCCAGGGCAATCCCAATGGCCAAAACAATCCTCATTCCCGGATGAAACAATTGCCGCAGCGACCCGCTCTCGCCGGCAATAGCGTCTTTAATCTCCGACAGCTCACTTTTCGCAAATTCACGTCCGTTAACTCGTGAAAGAATCGCCATCGCTTCGGATTCTCGCTTCTGCTTTGTCAGCCAGCGGGGACTCTCCGGGACAAAAAACGCCAGCAGCAGCAATAACACAGCCGGCAGCGATTCCGAACCGAACATCCACCGCCAGGCCCTATGTACTATCCACGAATCGATACCGTAACCGGCTAATTCAACGTCGAGCTTCCTGATTTCTTTCCTTTGCTCCTTCATAAAAGCCACGACCGTTTCGCTTTGAAGCCCCCGGCCCTGTTCGCCGAGAAATGCCTCGACCTCGTTAGGGTCGATTTCGGGAGCACGTTTGGTAATAAACGTCGAAATATCATTAACGTCCAGGGTCGTGCCATACCGGGCGGTATGTTCGGCAGCCGCCCGGCGGTCCAGGCCGACGCCGTAGCCGCCGATAATATAATTGACAAAATATACGACCAGAAACCCCGATACTATCGCGAACTGGTTCACAGAGACCATCCGGCCCCTGATGCGAGCGGGCGCTATCTCCGCTATGTACATCGGGGAAGTCATCGACGCGGCCCCTACCCCCAAACCGCCGATGAATCGGAAAATGACGAACATTATCAGGTCTCTCGGAAAGGCCGTGCCGAACGCCGAAACTAAAAAAAGCACCGCCGAGACAATCAAAACCTTTTTTCGGCCCAAGCGGTCGCTTACAATCCCGGCAAAGGCCGCCCCGAACATGCAGCCCACCAGAGCGCACGAAGCCACCCAGCCCACACCTGCAGCGTCCAGCTCAAAACGGATTTCCAAAGGCCCGATTGCGCCTGAAATAACGCCCGTATCGTAGCCGAACAAAAGCCCCCCTAAAGCGGCCACTAAGCACACAAGTATTACATACGCGATGCTGCCTTTCTGTTCGGTCGCTGGCCGGTCGTTCCCGGTATCATCCATTATCATAAAGGGCCTCTTTCATTATCGTGAACAGTTTTGCAGGGCGTATTTCAAGGCCCAATCGATAAACATTGCATGGTTTTGGTTCTTGTAGCTGCCGTCCGGCCTCTTGCATCTGGCCTGTGCCTGTTTTATCTGCGGCACGAGCGGGCGGGCCCGAGCGCCGATGCCCTGAATCTCGCGGGCGGCGTACAGAGCGACCGTCTCGCGGCTGTCCTCAAGGCCCTCAGCCAGCACCTTCAGGGCCTTATCGCAGAAACCCAGCTTGCACAGGACGCCGGCTGCTGCAAAACGGGCATTGGGATTCTCATCCGCCAGCAGTTTCGCAAGCGCACCGGAGGCGGGTTTTGCCTTCTGGCCCAGGGCATCCAGACCAACAACCGCCCAGTACCTGACCGCACCGTCGCTGTCGGCCAATAGCTCCATAAGCTCGGGCAGCTTCTCCGCCCCTCTGCCGACTAAATCAGCCGCGTCAAGAATGCGCTCCAGCGGATATTTGTCCGGCTCTCGCGCCATCTCGTACGGCGTCGAACCGGCCGAGCGGATGTGCATCTCGGCCTCGGACAAAAGCCCCGTATCACGAGTCTCTACCATCCAGTCGCGCAGGGCTTTGCGCAAGCGCTTCAGGACGGCCTTGTGCCTGGACGAACGGGCAAGATTATTTATCTCGTGCGGGTCGGCGGCGCAATCGTAAAGCTCCTCAACGGGCCTTGTCGGCTCCCACCATGATTTCTGCGGACCTGTGAGCTTTCCCGTCGCGGCGACCCTGCGCAATTCCTGCATAATCTCTGCCCGGTCGGGATATTCGCTCGGCTGAATATGCGGCAGATGCGGCATGTAATTTCGTATATACTTGTAGCGCTTGTCACGAACACAGCGTGCCATCTCATAAACCTCATCCACCCTGCTGGCCGCGGCAAAAACATATTTCCGCGGCCCGCCTCGGCGGGCTTTCGGCCCAAGAAACGCCCGGCCCTGCATGTAATCAGGCAAGGCAAACCCGAGCATACTATACATCGTCGGAGCAAAATCAACAAAGCTAACGAGCCTGTCGCTCGTTTGCCCCGCTTGGCTGTCCGCCAGGTACTTGTACTTTTCCGGGAATCGAATGAGCAGCGGCACATGCAGCCCGGAATCGTAGAGCGTTCTTTTGAACCGCGGGAGCCCCATCCCGTGGTCCGAGAAAAAGAACACGATTGTACTGTCAGCCAATCTATCGGACTCAAGCTGGGCCAGTAATTCTCCTACCTGCTTATCCATATAGGTAACAAGATCGTAATAGCGGGCCCAAATCTTGCGCACAAAAGGAGTATCGGGATAATAGGGTGGCAATTTGATTTTGGCCGGGTCATGACGCTCTTCTTCCTTGAGCTTCGAGCGATATGTGGAGAAGAACTGCTCGTCCGAGCCGTTTATCTGGCCCTGGTGAGTCGAGGCGAGATTGAAAACGCTGAATCCGCCGAAGGCGGACTGCCCTTCCCTGCGATTGGCCCAGTGGGCCGTATGGCTCGAATCATCCCACAACTCGGCATCCTTGAAGTTATAGTCCTCCTTGTAGTTGTTCGAGCAGTAGTAACCCGCCATCCGCAGGCATTTCGTAAAGCCCCAATACTCCTCCAGCTTGATGGAAGAGCGTAAATGCTGCGTTCCCAGCGAGGTCGCGTAAGCGCCCGTTATCAGACAGGACCGGGCCGGGGCGCATACCGGGGCCGTCGAAAAAGCCTTAGTGTACCGCACGCTTTCGGCGGCAAACTTGTCTAAGTTGGGCGTAGTCGCATAATCATCGCCGTAACAGCCTAAATAATCCGCACTTACATCCTCGCATGTAATCCAGAGAATATTGGGCCTGTCCTCTATAAGTTGGTCTGTGCTTTGCTTTGCAGAGTCAAGACAGCCCGGCACAGCTAAGGCCGAGGCACAAAGCCCCATGGCCTTTAGCAAATTCCGGCGATTTAGCCGGACGTCTATTTCCCCGTGTCTTTCGGGCAACTGCCGGCGATTTAGCCGGACGTCAGATTCGGCGTGTCTTTCGATCCAACGCCAGCGCGTTCTTTTGGTCGCATTCACTTTTTTGTCCTCCAGAAAAAACGACTCATATAATGTATCTCGTAATCTTTTATAAACCGGCAACAACTGTCTTTGTCTATTTCGTATCTGCAACCACCATTTGAAATTTGAGATTTGTAATTCGTATCCACCTCATACCTTTCTTCCCAGGGCCTCGAACATTGCGAGGACATTTTCGAGAGGCGTATTGCACTGGATATTGTGGATTGTATTGAAGACAAAGCCTTTTTTTTGGCTGAATATTTCCACTCTCTGGCTGACCTGCCGGCGTACCTCTTCCGGCTCGCCGAAAGGCAGTGTCTTTTGCGTGTCAACTCCGCCGCCCCAGAAGACTATCCTTCCGCCGTACTTATCAACCAGCGTCTGCGGGTCCATTCCCCTTGCCGAGGTCTGCACGGGATTGAGAATGTCGAATCCTGCCTCGATGAATCCCTCGAGCAGCGGCTCACAGCCCCCGCAGCAGTGCTTCATCGCCTTCCAATCGGTATTTGCGTGGATCCAGTCGTTTATTTTTTTACTGAACGGCAGATAAAGCTCCCTGTACCCATCGGGTGAGCAAAAGAGCGTATTCTGCGCCGCCAGGTCCGTCCCATCTAAGAACACAACGTGCACTTTGTTGCCGACGGCTTGGTAAATCCTCTCGAGGTTCTTAACGGCGATTTCCGCCTGTCCTGCGAACACTTCCATAATATAGTCTTTTCGCGCGACCGTGCTGATATACCATTCTTCAATATCGCGAATGCCCTTCGGGTCCTTCAGCCACGGCGCCGGCACCAGCGCTATATCCCCAAAGGCCGTACCTGGAAAACCGGCCGCAATCGCAAGGTCGGTATTTTCATAAAGCTCGGCGGCTCTGCGCTCGTAGAAACGCAGGTCCTCATCGCTTATTGGCCCGAACTCCTCAAGATTGTCGGCGGGATTCAACTTGGCGTCATCTATCGGCTTCTGCCGAATAATCGAGTCAAAATAAAATCCACCCTCAGGCATCCGCGCCGAAGCCGGCGCCGAGCGGTCGCCCTGGGGGTACATCAGAATGTCCCCGTCGGGCCCGGGCTCTGTATTGAATTTGCCGGGCACAAGCACGTCCGTGCCGTCAAATGTTCGCCATTTCTTCCAGTCGGCGTTTTCAAAACCGAAAAAATTCTTAGGGCTCGGAAGATTAACAACATCGATACCCAGCGCTTCGAGCAGGTCGGCGGCCACTTCGCCAAGCATCTGGTATGGCTCGCTCACCTTCACCGGTCCGGCCAGGCCGAGCGCCTTACGCAGATTCGCGACAACGCTGACGTGGGCCCCCGAACACGGCGTCCCGCCCAAATCCACCGGAACACGGTCCACCGGCTCGTAATTCAGTACCCTGAGCACACGCTCTCTGCCCGTTAAAACGGCCTTTGTATCAGCCTTGTCATCAGTATGCTCATCCATTCGTACCTCCTATAATACGCGGCTTGTTGCTCTAAATTGACATTTATCGACTATCCGGCAACATATTTTGCCGGTATTCTACCATCTGGCGAACTTTATGACAAAAAAATAAGCTGTACAAACCGTCTGAACTGTGTGAGAATGGGAAATGCCTTGACATACTAACTTCCTTGTGAAATAATGCCTTCTTGTACCCTTGACGAAGGGTCTTTTTATTTTGAACGCGAGAAAGGATAGAATTATGAAAAGTTTTCTCTGCAGCTTACGATTTCCGCTTTGCGTTGCAGTTTTTTGCGCTGCTTTGAGTTTAAGCTGTAAGCCCGACCAGCCCGAACCCGCTCCGCCGGAACCGAAATCCGCCAAAGGCGGACCAAAGACAGTCGAGACCGATATCGAGCCTGTAAAACCGAAACCGCCTGTCGAAATCCGCCAGAGGCGGACCGCTCCCAACGAGGTTGCCGTTACCGTCAACGGAACCGAAATAACCGAGGGCAAGATAGAAGCAATGATTAAGACCCAGCTTGACAGAATGGCCGCACAGGGCAAGCAAATGCCGCCTCAATTTGCCGAACAATACAAAAAAACGCTCAGACAGCCCATCATTGAACAAATGATTGTCGAACAGTTGATGAGTGAAAAGGTAAAAGCAGCCAATATAGTGATTACCGAAGAAGACGTGAACAACGAGCTCAAAGAGATAGCCGCGGCACAGAAACCGCCGCTGTCGCTCGAAGAATTCGAAGCAAAAATGAAACAATACGGCCAAAACCTTGATGATATAAAAGAGCAGATCCGAAAGGCCCTGCCGTACAAAATGCTTATCGAAAAAGAAGCGAGCGACAAAATAAATGTTACCGATGAAGATGCCCGAAAATTTTATGACGAGAACCCGAAAAAGTACGAAGTCTCTGAACAAATCAGTGCAAGGCACATCCTAATAAGGCCGGACCTGACCGACCCGAACACTGACCCGAACGAGGCAAATGCAAAAGCCAGAGCAAAGGCCGAGGACCTGCTCAAGCAAATCAATGGCGGGGCTGATTTTGCTGAATTAGCCAAAGCCAACTCAGCCGACCCCGGTTCGGCTGCAAATGGCGGGGATTTGGGCTTCTTCGCCAGAGGTCGAATGGTACCGCCTTTCGAAAAAGCGGCTTTCGAGTTGAAGGATGGCCAGGTCAGCGATGTTGTGAATACCTCATACGGATTCCACATAATAAAAGCTACCGGCCGTAAAGAAGCCGGCGTCACTCCTTTTGACGAGGTTAAGGAGGATATAATACGACAGTTGACGCAAATAAAGCAGACCGAATTCGCAAAACAATATATCGAGAAACTCAAGACCGAGGCGAAAATCGTGTACCCACCCGGCAAAGAGCCTAAGCCTAAACCGACTACGCCTCCGACTCCGCCGAGACCAACGCCGCCGGCGCCAAAGTAATGACTAATGACTCAAACTGACCGGTTTTTTACTGTCATGCTGAGCGAAGCGAAGCATCTGGCCTTTGAGTGAGAATAATGTGCACTTGTGCAGGAAGAGATTCTTCACTTCTTTCAGGACAGGTTTTGCATTTTGATTTTTCACTTTTGATTTTCGCCGTTTAAGTCGGCAAAACAAGCATAAGCTGCTCTGTAGTAATTTATATCCATCGCTCGAAAGGCCAATGGTATTTGACGACCGAATCGCAATGGCGTAAGCCATCCTGTGGAACGCTATTCTAACAGCGCCGCCGGGTCGATGTTGGCCGATTCTATATCCTTGAAATACTTCACCGTCCCGACTTTCAGCTCGGCTGTGGCCTCCTCATCACAAACAATAATACCTTTCGGATGCGTTTGCAGGGCGCTTATAGTCCACATATGATTCACGCCTTCTTCAATGGCGTGCCGCAAGGCGCGGGCCTTGTTATGGCCGTTGACAATAATCACGACCTCCTCGGCATCCATAACAGTCCCGACGCCCACCGTCAGTGCGGTTTTCGGGACCTTATTAATGTCGTTGTCAAAGAATCTTGAATTGGCTTTGATAGTGTCGTAAGTCAGGCTCTTAACGCGCGTCCTTGACGACAACGACGAGCCCGGCTCATTAAACGCTATATGCCCGTCCGGACCGATACCGCCGAGAAAGAGGTCAACGCCGCTGGCCTGATTTATCTTTTCTTCATATCCGGCGCATTCAGCATCGAGGTCCGCCGCATTGCCGTTGAGAATGTTGATATTTTCTTTTGAAATATCTACGTGGCTGAATAAATAATGCCGCATAAACGAATGATAGCTCTCCGGGTGGTCCTCCGGAAGATTCACGTATTCGTCCATATTAAAGGTGATTATATCGCTGAATGAGACTTTCTGTGCCTTGCAAAGCTCAATCAATTGGTTGTACACTCCTATCGGCGAAGAGCCTGTAGGAAGACCCAGCACAAAAGGCTTGTCCCTGCTCGGCGCAAATTCATTTATCCTCTTGGCGATATAGTTGGCTGTCCATTTGGCTGCCGCATCATAGGTAGGTTCGATTATTACTCTCATTGATTTCTCCTTTTTTTAATGTGGTTGGCGCTGACGTAATTCTTCCATTCGGCCGATAAGCTCATCGCCGAGCGCGGTTTTGGTAGTTATATGTTTTTCGATTTCAGAAACGAAACTGTTTTCTTCGAATGTCCCTCTCACCTGCTCGAAATCACTGCGCTTTGTCGCCTCCTCGCCGTCAAGCCCGAATCCAATCTGAGCGGCAGCGTTAAACTCCTTTTCGGCATCGGCACAAAGCATACCATCAAGCCTTACGACCGCATTTTTCCATTTTGTCGTCAGCTCAATAATATCACCTACGGATATTTTGTCTATTGCTTTGCCTAAGCGCTGCTGTAAAATATTCGCCGCCCAGGCCCACTCGTACACCTCGTAATTTTTATGCAATGTCTCAAAAACCCCTGCTAACTGCTCCAGAGTGCCGATTGTGCCGTTCTCAAGGCCATCGAGCACTTTTTCCACAGCCTCCTGCGGAGCGAGCAAACCGGCCATATCCACCCACTTGCCCGGTCCCACGTCGGTTTGGGCCAAGAGTGCCGCTCGAAGCTCATCAACGCTTTTGAACTGCTTGTTCTTCAATCGCTTAATCAGACAATTGCCTAAGAATTTGTCTATTCCGATTTGGTAAAATTCAATACCGTTGTCCAGCGACGAGTTCTTAATCCTCACGTTGTTGTAGGTATAGTATTCCGTGCCTTCGCCGGACGTTGTCTTGAGATTCGCAAGCAGCCTGCGCCCGTTAAGCATCTTCTGAATCGTATAAGGGCTTAAAAGCTTGAAGTTTATGTAGTCGAGTTTTCTGCCGCTTTTTCGTTTGTCCCGCCTCGGCCATTTTCGGGCATCTCGAACAGTCCCGACGCTGCGCAAATTCACACCGGGAACAAGAACGCTTTCGTCCTCGTGCTCAATCAGATACGAGAAAGGCAAATCCGAAGTGTCCGAGTTTTTATAATGTCTGCCCATCACGACGGTAAATGCTCCGACCTTCGCCGGCCAGAGCATATATGAATCGCTGGCGGTCTTGCTGCCGCGCTCGACCACGCCCTGATGCGTAGGCCCAAGCTTGTACATGTGATTGCTTTGGTTGGTTCCGCTGCCGGCGTTCAGAAAAGAAAACAGCCCCGCAATCAGCAATGTGGACTTGTGATGTGTCACGGTGTAGGGCCCGGCAAATATCGCGCAGGCCTCCCCGTGGAAACCGCCGCAGTTGGCGAAGAATACCGAGTTTTCCGCGGAATACTGCTTGGCCAATACGGTGCCCTGGCCGACAAAGCATTCGGATATTATTGTGCCGTCGGTAATCTTCGAGCCGCTGCACGCGATAAAATCTTCCGCAAAAACACCAGGCCCAATATAAACCGGGTCTTCCAAAGAGCTGTTGACCGAGCCGTTCTCCAGTCTGTTCACTCCCTCGATAGTGCACGCAGATCCTACCTTGACGTTTTTGATAATTCGGCAGTTGATAAGCCTGGCCCCCCTCGCTACGAGGCCAACCGAGCTCCTGACAGAGGCGGTGTAGTCGGCTATCATTTTACGGAGGTTTTCGATTACCCCAGGCCGGTGACGATAAAACGCTATTATATAAGCGGTATGGGCCGACAAATGGTCATAAATCGGTATTTCTCTGCCCCCCGCCTCATTGACCACAGCAACTTCCGTGCCGTTACCGAACGAACTGGCGCCCTCGACAGCGAGCAAATCAACATTCTCGATTAAGGCATCATCTTCGATTACGTAGTTGGCGATATAATTTCTGATTTGGTCGATATATACGTTATTGCCGATTGTACAGTTGTGAATTGTTGCGTTGCTAATACCCGACGGTTTTTTGACTCCGCCGAAAAAAGACACGTGCTTTTCGAACACGCCTAACCTGACATCGCCGCAAAAGCTCGTCGATTTGACTCTACCCGCGTCGAAACCCTCGGCAACCTGGACCTTCGACCAATCAGCACAACTACAACCCTGGCCGGTTAGCCTTGCAATCTCCTCGGAGGTCAGGGAACGAAATTCTGATGCCATCATTGCGCCTCGATTCTAATAAAAAAATCTAACCCGATAATCTTCGCCCGACTCGGTGCCTTGCCATTTATCACAAAATCCCAGTCCGTCTCTTTATTGTCAAAAAACGCTTTAGCATTCAACACTTTAAGTTGACAAAAGTAAATATAAAGACTCGAGTCCCATAAATCAACACTTTTGTAACAAACTACTTGTGAGATACTCAGTTTTGCGGAACCTGCAGCGTTGAGAAATCCTCGGCGATTTCTCCGCTCTGTTTGGACCAGGCTGCGATTCTCAGAACCGGCAAAGATAAATTGCAAAATTTTTAGCAAAATGTGGAGTTATCCGTTAATCGATGCCGATGTTTACTATAATAAGTTGCTCATACCCTTTTTGAGCAACCATTTACGGGTTTTTAAGTCGTTTATAAAGGTTGGCTATGCCGAATCAGCCACGGGTAGCAAAGGTTTTAGCAGCACTTTTGGCTTCTATGACTATCGGGGCGATAGTGCTAATGGCGCTTGGCCACAATCCCCCGGCCGCTGGCCCATATTCCCTTACCAGCCACAGCGCTGACCCTGTCAAAGACGCCATCCGCCCTTGCCTCGGCCAAAGTCCCAACCGATGGAGCCGAATCGAAATTTCCTATAGCGGTACCAGGGCCGGCAACATCAAACTATTGACCTCGCTTAACGGCCTGAGAAATCCCGATGGTCTCAACTGCCATTTCGTTATCTGCAACGGCTTCGGCGGCAACGACGGCGAAATTCAGCCAACCGGAAAGTGGCAAAAACAATTCTCAGCCATACCCTCTCGAACTTGGCAAGGCACAGGCCAAACCATCCGTTTCTGCATCATACCCGACGGCAAAACCAAACAACGAACTAATCACCAGAAAAAATTGGTCGATGCCCTGATAGAAGAATTGTGTGAAAGATTCAGCATCGAATCAATCTACCGCCCCGGCGATTGGTAGTAACAAAGCCGCCCGATAAACCTGTCGAATCCCCTGCCGTCTCAAGAGCCGTTTCCATACAAAAACCGGGCATGCATCCTGAAGACACACACCCGGTCGTTTTGTGACTATTCTTTGCTTACCGAAAAGGGCTCAAGCTTCTCTTGGGTATCTCCTTCAATGCCCCGTCAAATACCGGCCAAAATCCTTTTTGGCCTTTTTGGAACTCTTGACAAGATTCCGAATCGCCGAGATATTTTCCCTTACTATCAGGACAACCGCCTCCCTGATTTCAGAACTAATCTTCATTTTCCTTAACATTTTCACAACCTCTCTAATCGAAACCCTTTCCTGTTACGGCTCATCAGGTTTTCACACGGTACAGACGGATTCAAGGGACTCTTTATTGCTATTTTCCGCAAAATCCCGCAAAAAAAATAAAAAAACCTGATTTTGGACGCTTTTTGCGACTTCCTTCTCGGCCCTCATTGCTGCAAACGGCCAAAATCAATATCATCGCTGCAAATTTATTTGCGGCCTCAACTTAACTCAAAACCTTGTCCTGAGCGTAGCCGAAGGATAAACACTCAAAACTCAAAACTGGTTACTCCCCTCCAGGTCACTTGCGAAACACAACAGACTGAACAGCATATACCCCCGCACCGACGACCAGGATGCCGACCGTCACAAGGGCATTATAAGTGCCTTTGTTGACATCCTCGACGATTACCGAAACGGTCATAACCACCGAGGCCGCGATGAAAAGAATCGGCAGGATTGGATAAGCCCACACTCGGAAAGGCCGAGCACGCCCCGGGTCGCGATTCCTCAGAACGACAACCGCCCCGGCCAATAGACCGGAAAATATCCAGTACGCAAGACCCGTGTAAAGAAGAAGCTGGAAAAGATGCTTGAAAATCAGTATCGCCGCTATCGTCAGGACCGCCTGGATAACCAAACCGAGTACCGGAGTCTTTGTCCGCCGATGCGTATGAGCAAACCACGCAAAGAGCTTCTGGTCGCGCCCTGTTGCATAGGCTATCCGCCCGCCTGTCAACACATAACCGTTTGCAGCCCCGAGTGTGGATATCATAAGCGCCAGGCTCAGAGATCTGCGCGCCCCGCCACCCAATGCACGCTCCAGCGCCAGCGGCGCCGTATCTATGCCCGAGCCTGCCATCTCTGCCGGTGAAAGGATTGCCAAATACGCTGCGTTGACCAGCACATAAAGCAGCACCGCCGTCCACAGCCCCCCCAATATCGACAACGGAAGATTCCGCTCGGGATTGCGAACCTCCTCGGCCACAAAAGGCGACTCGTCCCAGCCGCCAAACGCCCACATAATCGCTATCAACGCCGCACCGAATAACACAATTAAAGAACCATCCGGCTTTTGGGCCGGTTCTACGGTAACCGGATGCGATTCGAGCAGGCCGGTTCCAAACGCCACACCGACACCGATAATGGCAACAAGGCAAAGAATCTTAACGACCGTTAGAACCGTCTGGACCGTTGCGCCGGCGCGAACGCCGATTATGTTGATGGCCGTCAGAACGGCGACTGCGCCGATAGCTATACCTTTCTCAACCCACGCATGCGCCCCGGAACCAAGACCTATAAAATCAACAAAAAATCCGGCAAACGCCACGACCATAATCCCGAGACTGCCGGGCCGCATTATCAAAAACTTGGCCCACGAATAGAGAAAACCCGCAAACGGGCCGTATGCTCGGCGAAGAAAAACGTATATCCCGCCGGTCTGCGGGTAGGCCGCCGCCAGTTCCGCAAGGCAAAGCGCCCCGCATGAGGCAATGACCCCTCCGACTGTCCACGCAATCAATATCCCCGCATAGCTCGGCACACGCTCAGCTACGCCGGATACAAAAATGAATATCCCCGCACCAATTATCGAGCCGGCAACCAGGGCGCTGGCACTCCAAGGCCCAAGGACCCTGCGAAACTCGTCTTGCTTGACTTTCTCCATTACTTTTCTTCCCAGTTCTTTTCAAAGCTCCCTTGTCTGCGCACTACTATATTGGATGAATATTGAGACGATTGATGATGACTTGCTCATAAATCCTCATTTATGGGCTTTTCATCCTGATTTAAGGGCTTTTCGTCCGGTCTCATTCTGTCGTTATTCATACCATTTCTGGGGAAATTCGGCCCGCTTGGAAATCGCTCAGAGTTAAACGGTCCCGGACCCCTGCGAAAGCGGTCTCGCTCCTGCTGACCCGGACCACTCGGCCCCATACCTCCCGGACCGCCGCGGGAGTCGGCATCGGGACCGCCGGGGCCTCCACGCCCCATACCGGGGCCTCGCCCGCCACCGCCCATACCTCGTCGGCCGCCGCGGAACCATTGGCCTCCACTGCCGCCTCGAAAGCCGCCAGAGCGAAACTGCCCTTGGAGACGTTCGAGTCTGTGCTGCCAGATTCGCTCCTGCTCTTTGGTGAGAACAGCGGAGATTTGCTCGTTCATCTGCCGCAATTGTTCGCTGATTTCTTCAGCAGCCTCCATTCGTTTCTCGTGAAGCCCCTGCATGGTCTCTTGAAGGACAGAACCTATCTTTTCCGACTGTTCGGCGGAAAGACCCAGGCCGCGCTGGAGGTCAGATATCGCTTCCATACTGAACATTTGCGGATCCATCGGCCGGATTCTGGGCCTGCGCCCAACCAGAATAAATATCGATGCGCCGCCGATGACAAGCCCGGCCAGCAAAATGACTAATCCGAAAAAGGCCATTCGCCAGTAGTGCAGCTTGTGCACATGGTGAATGCTCGATTGTTCGGTTGTTTCTGCGCGTTTCATTGCATCGCCCACGAAATTTCATCGACAATTTCCATCAGGGGGTCGGCCCATGTGTTATAGACAATAATCGCAAATACCGCAGCAGCAGTGGCAGCAGCCGAAGAAAACGCCGCCAGCCACATCAAAGGCCTTTCCGAAACTCGGTCGAGACGGTCCTGTTCGGCGGTAAGAATCGCAATCACCCGACCGGCAACGTCCACCGAAGGGGCCGCCTCGTCCCGTGCCCGGGCAACAAGTTTTTCGAATTGGCTTTCGTTTTTCATCTTATCAGCTCCTTTTCGGCCTCTGCGAGAAGCTTCTCCAATTTCTTTTTTGCACGCCGTGACTGAACTTTGACCATACTCTTGGTCCAGCCTATCCGGCGGGCGGTTTCGGCTACGTTACATTCTTCTAAGTAGCGCAACGTCAGCACTAACCGGTCGCGGGGCGGCAGTTGCCCCAAAAGACTGTGCACCAACGCAGCAGCCCGGCCGGGATCTATCTCTTCACCAGACTGGCCGGGAAGCTGGTCCCATTCTTCCAGCGTAAATCTTTCTTCTATTTGCCGGCGCGCAGTCTGCTTCCAGTAGTGATACCCGACACGAGTCGCTATCCGCGAGAGCCAGTGGGCAAAGGGCGCCCTTCCGCGGTAGCCCCCAAGGCCCATATACGCCTCAACAAAAACATCCTGAACCAGCTCCTCATGGACCCTGCGGTCCCGGCTGAAACGCCACATAATCCGGCCGATATGCTCCTGGTGCCGTTCAACCAGACGTCGGTATGCATCGGAACCACCCCGACGGCTTTGACGAACATCCTCAATTTCATCTGCGGTGGACCTGACTGCTTCTTCCCGGCTTTGGCCGACGGATAACAAATCCGTGACCACGTGAACCAATTCACCCAAAAGCCCTTCGGTCTGAAGGCTCAGAATCCCGCCTGTATAAATCGACAAAGCCATATATAGAGGATATACCACCATGAGCAATTCATCAACCTAATTTCTGTATGCTTTTCCGTCCCTCTGCCGGTTTTTCAAAGGCAACAAAGCCCCGCCGACAAACCGTTTGTCGGCGGGGTCATTTTCTTCTTAGCTGCCGTCTGGAATAAAAACACCCAACGGCTCAATTACAAGCTGATGTCGCGTTATCACCGACCGTATCCCTGGCCTCTGCCACCGGAACCCATTCCACGACCTCTGCTGAAGCCCATTCCACGGCCTCCACTGCCGGAACCCATTCCACGGCCTCTGCCGGGGCCCATTCTCTGGCCTCCACCGAAGTGCATTCCAGAGCCTCTGCCGGAACGCATTCCCTGGCCTCCGCCAAAGCGCATTCCCTGGCCTCTGCCGCCGGAACCCATTCCACGACCTCTGCCGCTGCCGGGGCCCATTCCTCGGCCCCCGCCGCGCTGTGAACCTCGACCTCTGCCAAAGCCCATTGCCTGGCCTCTGCCGGAGCCAATTCCACGCCCCATGCCGGGGCCCATTCCTCGGCCCCCGCCGCGCTGCGAACCTCGACCTCTGCTGGAGCCCACTGCCTGGCCTCTGCCGCCTTGTAGTGGGTATCCTAAGCCGGGGCGAGAACCCATAGCTCGGCCTCCGCCGCGTTGCGAACCTCGACTTCCACTTCGACTACGCTGCGGTCCGCGACTTTTATCCTGGCCGCGCCTTGATTCTTGTCCTCTGCCGCGTACGGCGGGTTTATCAGGCCCTTTACGCTCCGTTGGCGCATCGGGCGCCTTCATACCCGGGCCGCCACGCATACCGAGGCCCATGCGCATCATAGCTGCACCAGGCCCCTGCCCGCCAGGTCCGCCTCTCATACCAAAACCGCCTCCCATGCCGGGTCCTCCGCGCCCAAAACCAAAGCCTCGCCCACCACCGCCGGGAGGGACCATATCAGGCTTATCAGGTGCTCCTCGCTCAATTCCGGGGCCTCGTTCGCCACCGCGACCGCGACCGCCGCCGGGGCCGGCAAACACCTGCCCGCCCAGAACCAGTACAACCAGCACTGCCAGAATCGCTAATTTTAATCCTGTTTTCTTCATTTTCGGTTCCTTTCTGAACAAATTTGGGTTTCTTTGCATTTTTATGCCCCTTAATGGGGCACTTCTGAGAGGATAGTGGGCACTTACGCCAAAAAGTTACACCGGCAATAAGGATTTCCCCAAAAAACACGGGGCAGCATTATTGCTTTTTTGCAGGGCTATTGCTTCTAAAATGCCCGGCCATCCTGAATTTACAAAGATAGAGACGAATTCAAAATGATGCTTTATTGCACCTGACTCGAAAATCCGGCAGGAATATGGAAAAAACGCGGTTTCAACGTCCTTCATCGGCGATGATTTCCAGCAGGCCGAAATTATTTTTTTCGGTCAGGACCACCCACGCCCGCCAATCTTTCTTGTGGATTCGCACAGGCTCAATCGGCTTTACGTTCCTGAGCCGGACCAAATAGCCGAACCTGCTGTCCATTTTACTCTGCCAGTACTCGTCGGTGCCGCCGATATCGTGGTTGTATTGGCCTTTGAGCTCGAGTATTTTTTCCGGGGTAAGACTCTCGAAATTCTTGACCTCCGCCGCGGTCGCCGTTGCGCACACCGGCCCGGAGCTTATCTTGAAAAATAACTTATCGCCGGGAAATACCCGCCCGAAAGCGGGACGCCTTGTTTTGGTAAAACGCGATTCGATTCGCTTGCGGCCGCTCAAAATCGCATCCAAATAAGGCTTCTTTAAAATCACCAGGTGGCTGTTTGCCATGGTTTTGCCTCGAAGTCTAAAAACAGGTAGAAAAATTCCCGCCCGGCTAATCTATTTTCACACCGAGCCGAGCCAATTCATTCTTCACCTGTTCGACACTTTCGAAAAGAATCGTGTTAAGCCCGGCGTCTTTCGCGCCGCTTATATACTCCGGGTCATCGTCTATAAATACCGATTGGGCGGGCTCTGAACCGAGCTTTTCCAGGGTAAGTTCGTAGATTTTTCTATCGGGCTTCTTCATCCCCTCGGCACAGGAAAAGACAAGCACATCGAACATACTGTAGTGCAACTGATGAAAATACCGCACCGTCGGCGCCTCGGTATTGGACAAAATCGCTGTTCCCAGGCCAGCCTGCTGCAACCGCTCAGTTATTGAAAACATATCCCGCCTCGGCATATAGACAGCCCGAAATCCGTCAGTCCATAATGAACGGCCTGCCGGTTCGGGTACTTTTAGCTCGCCGCAGACCCTTTCCCAAAATACCTCTTCGCTGATTAGGCCCTTCTGGAAGTCTGCCAAGAATTTGCCCTGGGCGCCGGCCAGGTCCTTCTCAGACACGCCCAGCGCCTCGGCGCAGTACCGCATCCGCCCCGCCGCCGGGTCCTCAATCAGCACTCCTCCCCAATCAAGGATAACAGATTCGATTTTCGCCATCGTAAATAACTCAGCTTCAGCTAAGTTCGCTTTTAGGTTATTTTCCTCAAGACGATACAAACGCTCAACCTGCATATCAAGGTTTATTTATAGTGCTCCCAGTTGAAATTTCCTGTTTGTTCGCGGGTAAGTGGCTTTAGAACAATAAGTTACAATCTTACTCGCGGGAATTTACTACCCTGAAGGGTATACATCTATTCGGCGATTCCTGTTGGTTTTTGACGCCGAACCGAAGATACCCTATAATCAAAGAGGTCTCTCAAGGCCGAAAGGCGCCCGATGGATTTTGGCTGCAACAGGACCTTCAATGCCGGCCCTAAAACGTTTGAAACAAATAAGGCCACTAAAAACCGAGGCGGAAAATGAATGATAACCGGACAAGAAGGCACTTTCTAAAGACGCTGGCTCTGGGAGCGGCATCTCTGACCATCCCCGACTTCGCAGCCGCCGCGCAGCCAACCGCCGGCAGGGCGCCAAAAAGAAGGCCCAACTTTATAATATTTTTCACCGACGACCAGGGTTATAACGATGTCGGCTGCTTCGGCTCGCCGCTTATCAAAACGCCCCGGTTCGACCGTATGGCGGCCGAGGGTATGAAATTCACGAATTTCTACGCCCAGCCTGTCTGCGGACCATCACGCGCAGCGCTAATGACCGGCTGCTATCCGATTCGCCTCGCCGAGCCCGGCAATAAGAAAAACCCACACACGATTATGCACCCGAAAGAAGTTACCATCACCGAAATACTCAAAACCGCCGGATACGCCACCGCCCTTATCGGCAAATGGCATCTCGCAGGGGGCCGCAGGAACGCATACAACCCGGAGCTAATGCCGAACGCCCGGGGCTTCGACTACTTCTACGGCACTCCTCTGCACAACGGCTTCACCCGCACGGTCAATCCGAAGAGCTTCAGGACCCAGCTAATGCGCAACAACGTCGTCCTCGACGATTTTCTCAGCCAGGACGAGATGAACATGCTCACGGTGAACTACACCAAAGAGGCGATTGGATTCATCCGGAAGAACAAGGAGCGGCCTTTCTTTTTGTACCTTTCCCACACAATGCCCCATGTCCCGCTGGGCGCATCGGAAAAATTCAGGGGCAAATCGCCGCGTGGTTTATATGGCGATGTAATCGAAGAACTCGATTGGAGCCTCGGACAAATCCTCGATACGCTAAAAGAGTTGGGACTGGATGATAATACGCTGGTGGTGTTTACATCGGACAACGGGCCGTGGATTGAGGGGCATATCGGCGATTATGGCGGCAGCGCCGAGCCCCTGCGAGGCTCCAAGATGATGACCTGGGAGGGCGGCCTGAGAGAGCCCTGCATAATGCGCTGGCCCGGTATGATACCGCCGGGCAGCGTCTGCAGCGAGATTGCAACGACTATGGACCTGCTGCCGAGCTTTGCCGGGCTGGCCGGGGCGAAGCTGCCCCGGGACCGCACGATAGACGGTAAAGACATTTGGCCCCTGATGAGTGCCCGGCCGGGCGCCAAAAGCCCCCACGAGGCGTTTTATTACTACGGCTATACGTTCCTTCAGGCGGGCAGAAGCGGCAGGTGGAAGCTGGTCCTGCCCCGCCCGGCCAAACCGCCCTGGACATCGTGGTATGGCAGGATGATAGATGCGGTTGAGAAAACGCAGTTATACGACCTCGAAGCGGATATTGAAGAAAAGCACGATGCCGCAGCCGAACACCCGGACATCGTCGCGCGATTGACCAAGCTGGTGGAAAAGGCCCGCGAAGACCTCGGCGATTACAACAGAATCGGCAAAGGCGCTCGCTTCTTCGACGATGGCCCTATCAGGCCCGGCGTCAATAAATGGATTAAAGCAAAGAAGCCCCCGGCCGCCAAAAAATAACGCTCGTCAGCCGATTTCGCCGCCCGATTTTTCGCGCGCCGCCGGAAGCTTTGACGCCGAACAGAAGATACCCTATAATCAACACAGTTTTTTGAGGATAAAAAATATGGTGACCATCTTAGTTGCTGTCGGCGCCGTTTTGATTTTAGCCGTCTTGGGGCTATTGGTCTGGCTGATAGTTACCAGTTTCGACGCGAGAAAAGAAATTGCAGGCCAGGCCGCCGGTATCAGTCTTCTCCAGCAGCAGCTCGAAGCGATCAAAACCGCTCAGGACAAAACTTCCGAAAATCTGCATAAGTCACTGCTGACCGGCCAGAACACACTCACCCAGAGCCTGCAGTCCAGCCAGAAAGTGCTCGGCGAGCTGCACAGCCAAATCGGCCAGCTCCAGGGCACAAACAAGCAAATGATGCAGATTGGAACCGAGGTCAGACGGCTCCAGGACATTCTAAGCTCACCGAAACTGCGAGGCCAAATGGGCGAATGGTCGCTGGAAAATCTTCTGGAAAATGTTCTGCCCAAAAAAAGCTACAAGCTCCAGCATACCTTCAAGGACGGCAAAATAGTCGACGCACTGATACAATTGACCGATTTCTCCGTGCCTATCGATGCAAAGTTCCCGCTGCCGAGCTTCGAAAAAATCGCTAAGGCCGAATCCGACGAGGAAAAGACAAAACTCCGCAAGCAATTTCTCAAGGACTGTAAAATTCACATCGACACAATTGCCTCGGCCTACATTCGACCCGCCGAGGGGACTCTGGATTTCGCCCTCTGTTACATACCCGCCGAGAACGTTTATTATGAAACGATTGTCAAGTATGCCGGTGAAACGCAGGACATTTTAGAGTATTCGCTCGATAAAAAGGTAATACCGGTATCGCCGAACCTTTTGTATGCCTATTTGATGACGGTGGTAATGGGGCTGCACGGCCTGCAGATAGAAAAGCAGGCCGCTGAGATCCGCCAGAACTTAAAAAAATTGAACGCATCCTTTGCCGATTTCGTCTCCAACTGGGACATACTGGGCAAACACCTTCGCAATGCCAGCGCCCAATACGATGAAGGCCAAAACAAACTCAACCGCTTCGCCCTGCAGCTCGACCAAATACAAGAAGAAAAAGAAGAACAAACATAATTGACACGAAGCTTTCTACGTTTTACTATCTGGCTTAGGTATTAATTTGAAAATATTCGTTTCTTCAAAGGAGTACAAGATGGAACAAGGCAAACCTATCGACATGAGCGACGCGGATTTTGAACAGGAAGTTTTGAAATCAGAAATTCCGGTTCTGGTGGATTTCTGGGCCCCCTGGTGCGGGCCGTGCAAGATGTCCGACCCGGTGGTTGAAAAGCTCGCCGAAAAGTACTCCGGAAAACTGAAAGTCTGCAAGGTCAACGTCGACGACCAGCGTCAGGCTGCCATCGACTACGGCATTATGAGCATTCCGACCCTGAGTATCTTCAAAGCCGGCCGAATCGTGGACCAAATCACGGGGGTTACGCCGAGCTTTGAGTCTGATATGAAGAAGAAAATAGAACCGCACTTGGAATAAAGCTTACAAGTGAGCTGAGGATGGATGATACTTTATATGATATTATCGTAGTTGGCGCCGGCCCGGCCGGTCTCGCCGCGGCGCTATATACCTCCCGCGACAGGCTGAAAACTCTGATACTTGAGAAATTCATGCCCGGCGGGCAAATCAACAACACAGACAGAATTGAGAACTACCCCGGCATCGAACGAATCGACGGCCCCGGCCTTATCCAACAGATGCAAAATCAGGTCGCCGGCTTCGGCGCCGAGATAAAGACCGGCTGTCAGGTCACCGCCCTGAAGAAACAAAAAGACGGTAATATCACAGTTTCCTGCGACGAAGATAAATACATCGCAAGGGCCGTTATTCTGGCGCCTGGCAGCGATTATCGCAAACTCGGCATCCCCGGCGAAGAGGAATTCCGCAACGCCGGAGCAGGTGTCAGCTACTGCGGGACCTGCGATGCGCCGTTCTTCAAAGACAGGCAGGTCGTAGCCGTCGGCGGAGGCAATACCGCGCTGGAAGAAACACTGCACCTGGCTAAATTCGCCGAAAAAGTAACAATAATACATCGCAGGGACGAATTTCGAGCTGCCAGGGTCCTCACCGAGGAGCTTCTTGAAAAGGCCAATGAGCCGAATTCGAACCTGTCTATCAAATACAGCACCGTAGCCACCGCCATCCAGGGCGAAGGCAAAGTCCAGTCGGTCAGGCTCAAAGATGTCAAGACCGGCCGGGAAGAATCCTTCTTCTGCGATGGGGTATTTATATTTGTCGGCATGGTGCCGAATACCGACTTCCTCGAAGGCTTTGTGGAACTGACCGAAAGGGGATTCATCAAGTGCGACTGCGCGTACCTTCGAACAAATACCCCGGGCGTATTCGCAGCGGGCGACTGCAGAATCGGCGCTGCCATGCAATTAGCCACCGCCGCAGGCGACGGCGTTGTCGCCGCCATGATGGTCAAGCAGTACTTCAGAGACCCAAACTGGTGGAGCGAACCGGTCAGTGAGCTGCTTCAACCGGGTGGGTGGTAAATCGACAAAAGGGCAAATTTGCGGATTTTGACGCTCCCGGAATTTATAAAAAATCCCTGGAATCGGGCGAGAGATTCGAGTATTATGGCGATTCAGGAAAACCCGACGAAACAACCGGGCAGGGGTTATCCGGGAAATCTGTTGAAAGGACGAAATAATGGCTGGTAGCATAATCGAACTAACTGACGCTGCTTTTGACCAGACTGTCCACAACTCTGATGTGCCGGTGCTGGTTGATTTCTGGGCGCCCTGGTGCGGACCCTGCAAGATGATGGCTCCCATTATCGAAGAAATCGCAAACGAATACGTAGAAAAGGCCAAAATCTGCAAGCTCAACACCGACGACGCCCGCGACAGTGCCATAGAGTTCGGTATAAATGCGATACCAACCACTATTCTATTCAAAGACGGTAAAGTACAGAAGAAATGGGTCGGTTTAACCAGCAAAAAAGACCTCAGCGCCGCTATCGACGATCTGCTCTGACAAGGTCCGCATCACCTTTATGCTTACCCTTCGGCAGAACCGGCCGGTTTGAGTAAAGCGCTAAAATGATTTACGAAGACCTCAAGGACAAGAAGGTTTTGGTTACCGGCTCCAGCAGCGGAATCGGCCAGGCGACCGCTATTCTCTTTGCCCGGCAGGGCTGTTACGTCGGAGTACACTACTTCCGCACGAAAAAAGGCGCACAAAAAACGCTAAAACAGGTCAAAGAACACAGTAACGGTACAGTCTGTGGCGGCGACCTGCGAGACGAAAAGCAGGCCCGGGAAGTAGTCGAGAAGTTCGCCGAGGCGGCCGGCGGCATCGACATCCTCGTCAATAACGCCGGCACAATGGTCGATAGACAGTCCTTCGAGTCTGCAACCCTCGAATATCACGAGGACGTGTACGCTACAAACGTTCGCAGCGTCTTTCTGGTTACCAGAGCCGCCCTGCCGTACCTCAAAAAAAGCAAAGGCGCCATCGTTAACATCGGCTCAGTGGCCGGCCACACCGGCGGGGCCAACGGCTCCGGTATGTACTCCGGCGCAAAGGCGGCCGTCGCAACCGAAACTATCTCCATGGCCAGGGAGTTCGCCAAATACGGCATCCGGGTCAACAGCGTTTTCCCCGGCTTTATTGAAACGCGATTCCACGAGACGTACAGCACGCCCGAACGCTGCAAAGAAGTCGCCAAAAAGACCCCGCTCGGCAGAAACGGTACCGGCGAAGACATTGCAAACGCTGTACTGTTCTTGGCCGGCGAGGCGGCAGGCTTTATTACCGGTGAATATATCGCCGTCAACGGCGGCTTGTATATGAGAGCCTGAAAAACACAACCCCGACAAATCGCCCCTCTCTACGGCACATAAACACCCGGCAGCACAACAAATCGGCAGCAACACAAACTATCAACATCATTTTCTGCACCCGTGGGAAAATAATGGCCAACATCCAGCAATTAATATAAACTTACGCCTTTGAAGAAAACCAATCTTGCAGTTAAAGGAGAGTAATGATGCGAAACTCGAAGTGTACATTTCATAAAGTCCTCGGCGTAACACTCATACTGCTTGTACTGTCGCCTCTCGGCTGCAATCAGCCCAACCGGGAAGAGCCTGCTAAGGAGAAGACCGGCTCGGAAAAAACCAGCACAATCTCCACTGTCCCTGACTGGGAGAACCCCGAGATGGTCGGCCGCAATAAAGAACCCGCTCACTGCACCCTGGTGCCATACCCGAATACCGCAATGGCTCTGCAAGGCAAACGCGAGGCCTCACCGTTCTACAAATCGCTCAACGGCAACTGGAAATTCAACTGGGTCCGCAAGCCCGCCGACAGGCCCCGGGACTTCTATAAGCCCGACTACGACGTCAGCGGCTGGAAAGAAATCCCCGTGCCGGCCAACTGGCAGATGCATGGCTACGGCAGACCCATCTACCTCAACGTTCGTTTTCCGTTCCCGTCCAATCCGCCGCACATCCCGCACGAATACAACCCCGTCGGCTCATACCGCAGGAGCTTTGTCATCGGCCCCGAATGGAAAGACCGACAAGTCTTTATCCACTTCGACGGCGTCAAGAGCGCCTTTTACCTGTGGGTCAATGGGCAAAAAATCGGCTACAGCCAGGGCAGCATGACGCCCGCAGAGTTCAACATCACCAAATACATAAAGACCGGCGAGAACACACTCGCAGCCGAAGTCTATCGCTGGTCCGACGGCAGCTATATCGAGGACCAGGATATGTGGCGGCTCAGCGGAATTTATCGCAACGTGCATCTCTTCTCGACGCCGCGTGTGCATATCCGGGACTTCTTTGTCCGCTGCAGCCTTGATGAGCAATACAAAGACGGCATCGTCCGGGTCCGCCCAAAGCTTGTCGCTTTCACAAACGAAAACCTCAAGGGATGGACCGTAGAGGCGCAGCTTTACGACGCTCAAAACAACCCTGTTTTCACCGCTCCGCTCAAAAAGCAGGCCCTGGCCATCCTGAATGAGAAATACCCGCAAAGAGACAATGTCAAATTCGCGCTGATGGAGGCCGGAGTTACCAATCCGAAAAAGTGGTCCGACGAACAGCCCAATCTCTACACCTTCGTTCTGACCCTCAAGGACGCCAACGGCAATATCGTCGAGACGGAAAGCTGCAAAGTGGGCTTTAGAAAAGTCCAAATCAAAGGTGGACAACTGCTTATCAACGGCCAGTCCGTCAAACTTTTCGGCGTCAACCGGCACGAGCACGACCCCGACCACGGCCGGGCCATACCGCTAAGTCGAATGATACAGGACATCAAGTTGCTCAAACAGAACAACATCAACGCCGTGCGCACCTCACACTACCCGGACGACCCGCGATGGTATGAACTCTGTGATAAGTACGGCATCTATCTGATTGACGAAGCGAATCTCGAATCGCACGGGCTCAAAGGCTATCTCTCGAACGTCCCGACCTGGCACACCGCCTTCGTAGAGCGGGCAATTCGCATGGTCGAACGCGATAAAAACCATCCCTCTGTTATCTTCTGGTCGCTGGGCAACGAAACGGGCTGCGGTCCGAACCACGCCGCTATGGCCGCCTGGATAAAAGACTACGACCCCACACGCCCCATCCACTACGAAGGGGCGCAGGGAAAACCCACCGACCCATACTACGTCGATATGCTCAGCCGTATGTACGCGAGAATTCCGGAAATTATTCGCCTCGCTACCGACCCCGCCGACAATCGACCTATGGTGCTGTGTGAGTACGCCCACGCTATGGGCAACTCGGTCGGCAACCTCAAGGAGTACTGGGATGCAATTCGTTCGCACGACCGTCTCATCGGCGGATTTATCTGGGACTGGGCCGACCAGGGCCTCGGCAAAGTCTCCGCCGACGGAAAGAAGTTCTGGGCCTACGGCGGCGACTTCGGCGATAAACCAAACGACGGTAACTTTTGCTGCAACGGTCTCGTCCAGCCCGACCGCAAACCCAACCCCTCGCTCTATGAAGTGAAAAAAGTGTACCAGCGTATCAAGGTCATCCCCATCGACTTG
>JAUWPZ010000216.1 GCA_030611315.1 Sedimentisphaerales bacterium | reverse complement strand
GGGTGCGACCAGATTTTCTGGCGGGGCGATTTCTTCGTGTCATGCTGAGCGCAGCAAGGTGAAGCGAAGCATCTGGCCAGAGAATGAGATGTTACTGACCAAGCGAAGGAGCCTCTCGGGATGCTTCACTTTGTTCAGCATGACGAGCCGGCGCAATACATTACTATCATTAAGGTTACAGTGTGCCGGAAAAATTTGTCACACGCTTCGAAAATGGGTTCGCTTTGTCAGGACGACGATGGCAGGTAGGCCTGGCGTTTAATCTTGCCGGTGGAGGTTTTCTGGAATTCGTCGAGCTTTATCTCAAGATGGCTCGACGATACCCTCTCGAATTTGGACAACCGGCGGCTTTTCTGCTGAGTCTCATTGATGCTCTGCCAAACGATAGTTTTCAGCTTCTGCGGCTGTTTGACCAAATCGGTATAAGCAAGAGAAGTGTCGCTCTGGATTACGTCCCAGTCCGGCTGGACAATCGCCTTGACGGCTTCCTGCGTTTTGCCGGCTGAATTCTCCCTGAAACCCGGTACAATCAGCACCTCTTTTACATAATCGGCCTGAGAGAGCGCCGATTCAACGCGCTCGGGATTAACGTTTTTTCCGCCGGGCAGCACAATTACATATTTCTTGCGGCCGGTGATGAAAAGATAGCCATCTTCATCCAGGTAGCCTAAGTCGCCGGTATGCAACCAGCGGATACCTTCGTCATCGACGCTGATGACCGCCTTGGTCGCGCCGGGATTTTTATAATAGCCCTTCATAACGCAGGGACCGCCGAGTGTAATCTCTCCATTTTTGCCGGGTGGGAGATTACAGCCTTGCTCATCGACAATCTTAACCGACATCGTCGTGATAGGTCTGCCGACAGAGCCCAGTTTGTCCGGCTCTTCGTTGAAGCCGTAAACAGGCGAGTTCTCCGTCGTGCCATAGCCCTCATAAATATTCAGCCCCCTCTTCCAGAATACTTCCAGCACCCACCTTGGAATCGGCGCTGCGCCCGAAAGGAAAAACCGCAGTTTGCCCCAGCCCTGCTTTTCTATAATCCTTTTTCCAACCAGCTTCGGCAGGAAGCGGTCAAGCAGCCTGAGGAGCAGCTTTTCTTTTTTCTGCTCGGCGAGACCCTCTTCGACTTTTTTCGCCAGGACCGTAAAAAGGGCGGGTATGCCGACGAAGACGGTTATTTCCCTGTCCTTGATTAGCTGGGATATCCGGCGGTATTTATTTGTGTATATATTAGTCGCTCCGACCCAAAAGGTGAGCAGTTTGGAAACTGTAAGACCTAAAGAGTGGTGAGGCGGAGTAATGTGACCAAGCTTGTCGTCGGACGTTATCTTTATCTTTTCCAGAGTGCCCTGGATATTGGCTATAAGATTAACGTGAGTCAGCTCGACTTCCCGAGGGTCGCCGGTGGTACCCGAAGTGCACAGAATCACCGCCGTATCGTCAGGCTTGATTTTCGTGCGTATCGCGTCCGGCAATTGTCCCGCTCCCTGCGAGTTAACGCAAAGCGGCGTCTCGGTCATTTCAACCAGACCAAGACCATCGCCGGAGGCAAACTCGCATAACTGCCGCCTCGAATCGGCATCCTGATAATCGTCAGCCATAACAATCAGACGAGTATCGGTATGAAGCACGTGATTCTTCACGCCTTCGACGGGCCTGTCCGGGTCAATCAGGACCGGCACCGCCCCGGCAAGTATCGTCCCCCAAAAAGCCACATCCCAATCGACACGGTTCTTGCCCAGTATCGCCACTTTGTCGTTTACCCGGATATCTTTAGCTCCGTAAAGCCACAATGCAAAGTCCTGTGCCCTTGCTTTCAATTGTCCAAAGGTAATCTTTTCCTGCCGCTGCATTCTGAGGATTTCCAGGCACACTTTCTCCGGCGACTCGACTTTAGCCAGAGAGCCGTTGAAAACGTCGATTAAAGTACGATATTTAAGCTGGGTCTGCATCGAGCCTTTATCTCCCGTGCCAAGAATTTCCCATTTTGCAGTTCACCTAAGCTCCGGCATTATGCCTGCCTTGCGAGCACTATACCATACAAATAATTCTAACCTCTGCGGCACTATAAAGCAAGTCTTTTCCTCTAAGTGCGTTCGTTCGGATTCGGAAGATTCCTAACAGGGCCGGCAGGAAATTGTATATATCTGTTTTTGCCGGTCCACGTCAAAGTTAACGGGCAGAAATTTCTTTATGACTTCTATATTCGTGAGAAGATGGCTGGAAAGCTCGTTGGTTGTAAAACGGCCCGCCTTTGACAGCGCCATATAGACCAGAATCTGGTCGGCCAGGAAACGATCGACGGCAACGCCACCGGCCAGGAAGTCGCTCGCCAAATCGACGACCTCGCGAACGACTTTCTGAGATGGCTTGCCTTTCATTCCGAAAGAGGTAAACACCGTTGTGCCTCCGTCGCACAGGCGTATCATCACGCAATTTCCGGGCCCATCGGAATGCACCACCTCAATGTGCTCGACTTTTTGGATTTCAGGAAAGCTTTGCAGCAGCAGTTTCTCCTGGCGCCGGGCAACATGTGCCGGTAGTTTAGCGGTGTATATCCGGGCGTCAATTTGAAACTCCCTGCCTGGCTCACAGAGGTCAACTATCTGGTAACGCACTTTTTGCCGCGGCCTGGTATCAAAAGCAATTTGCCCCCCACCGGCCGGAAAAAAACCATGTTTTATCAGCCTGCAATCACCCTGGAAACCTGCGGCTGCAATAGCAGGCAAAAAAGTCTCACAAAGAAAGTCAAACGGCGGGGCCAATGGGTTGTGGGTTCCTCCGGTAACGGTAACCCTCGAAGGTTTGTCGGCAAAAAACAAAGCAGGCAGAACAGTTTGAATAACCAAAGATGCCGAGCCGGCCGAACCTATACGAAAAAGAAAATCGCCGCTCTGCACAGCTCCGGGCTGAAAATCCAGTACCCCTGAGCCAAGAGCAGCGCCCTGACACCGGCCGTTGGAGATACCACACGCCGCCTGAACACACATTAAATGCTGTTTGGCCAGGCCCGGATTTCGGCGGGCGGCGCGGATGTTCTCAATATGTAAACTCTTGCCGGTTATGCAGGATAAGGCCAGACTCGTTCGCAACACCTGGCCTCCACCCTCACCCGAGCTGCCGTCAATGCAAACGGGTGCGAAATTATTTTCTGGCATATCGTAACCCTATTCATAGTAATGTCTTACACTCATTTGTCATTCTGAGCGACAGCGAAAAATCTGACTTGCGAACTGAGAGTTTCCTTTGCTCGGTCAGTAACATCTCATTCTATG
>JAUWPZ010000039.1 GCA_030611315.1 Sedimentisphaerales bacterium | reverse complement strand
CCGACATGATCGCCAACAAGGTGGCGGTCGCGGGGCCGAAGGACTTCAAGAAGGGTGGCAAGATCACCCGCGAGGCGATGGACGAGCATCCGCGCTCGCAGTGGTGGCAGTTCGCGGTCGCCAATGAGAAGCTGATGGCCGAAGTGGAAGCGCTGCGCAATCAGTATGACGAGAGCCGCAAGGGTCTTGAGCAGCGTTTCATCGACAAGGTCGAAAAACTCCAGCGTGGTGATGAACTGCTGCCTGGCGTGATGAAGATGGTCAAGGTTTTCGTGGCCGTCAAACGCAAGATCCAGCCTGGTGACAAAATGGCCGGGCGCCACGGCAACAAGGGGGTTATCGCCAAGATTATGCCCGAAGAAGATATGCCGTTCCTCGAAGACGGCACGAGTCTTGACATACTGCTGAATCCTCTGGGCGTACCCAGCCGAATGAATGTGGGACAGATTCTCGAAACGCACCTTGGCTGGGTGGCAAAAGTCCTGGGATTTAACGCTATTACGCCGGTTTTCAACGGGGCCACCGAAGACGACATTCATACATTGACCGCCGAAGCAAACGAGCTTATGCACAACCGACAGACAACACTCGAAGCAGAAAATCAGGTGCCGGACAGTGATGAATTTTTTATCAATGTTTCGCGAACCTTGAAAACGCAATTGTACGACGGCCGGACAGGCGAGCCGTTCGACCAAAAGGCAACCATCGGATACATCTATATGATGAAACTCCATCACCTCGTTGACGACAAGATTCATGCCAGGGCGACCGGACCATACAGTCTCATCACGCAGCAGCCGTTGGGCGGCAAGGCCAGAACCGGAGGGCAAAGGTTCGGCGAAATGGAAGTCTGGGCGCTTGAAGGATACGGCGCCGCTTACACACTACAGGAAATGCTGACGGTCAAAAGCGATGATGTTGAGGGGCGGACAAAAATCTATGAATCAATGGTCAAAGGCAAAAACACCCTTGAAGCGGGAACGCCTTTGTCCTTTGACGTATTGTGCAATGAAATAAGAGGATTGGGACTGAACATCCAGCTTGAAAAGAAACGGCTCGGAGGAACTACATTATTATAAAAATGTCGATTGATTTGATAATTAAATTATCAATTATCCCTCGTCAATTGTAAGGGGCCTTAAATGTTAGGAAATATTTACGACCGTATTAATGACTATGGTTCCGTCAAGATATCATTGGCCAGCCCCAATGATATACGCAGTTGGTCTTTTGGGGAGGTACGCAAGCCCGAGACTATCAACTACCGCACGTATCGTCCGGAAAAAGACGGCTTATTTTGTGAGAGGATCTTCGGACCTGAACGGGACTGGGAATGTGCTTGTGGAAAATATAAAGGCACGAAGTTCAAGGGGATAATTTGCGACCGATGTGGAGTCAAGGTTACGCATAGTCGCGTTCGCCGCAAGCGAATGGGGCACATCAATCTTGCCGCACCGGTCGTACATATTTGGTTTTTCAAGGCTATTCCGAATCGACTCGGAACTCTTCTGGCTATGAAGTCATCCAGCCTCGAGAAAATAATCTATTTCCAGGACTATGTCGTTACTGACCCCGGCCAAACCCCTCTTAAGCTCGGTCAACCGCTCAACGAAGAAGAATGCCGCGAAGCAACAAGCAAATACGGAAACGCATTCAAGGCTTCAATGGGCGCCGAAGCCATAAGGGCACTGTTGGGAACTCTCGACCTCGATGCCGTCAGCGTTCAGCTCAGAGAAGCTATCGACAAAACAAACAGCAAGCAGAAGATCAAAGACCTCACGAAACGGCTCAAAACGATTAACCAGGTCAAGAACAGCAAGAACAAGCCAGAGTGGATAGTTCTCGAGGTTGTGCCCGTCATCCCGCCTGATTTGAGGCCGTTGGTCATGCTCGAGAGGGACAATTTCGCTACGAGCGACCTTAACGACCTTTACAGACGAATTATCAATCGAAACAACCGGCTAAAAAAGCTCATCGACCTGAATGCACCTGAGGTGATTATCCGAAATGAAAAACGGATGTTACAGCAGTCCGTTGATTCGCTGCTCGACAACGGACGATGCCGAAGGCCGGTACTGGGCAGCAATAATCGACCGCTAAAGTCTCTGAGCGACATGATTAAGGGAAAACAGGGTCGATTCAGAGAGAATCTCCTGGGAAAACGTGTCGATTACTCTGCACGGTCGGTAATTGTGGTTGGACCTAATCTGAAACTGTTCCAATGCGGTCTGCCGAAAAAAATAGCACTCGAACTCTATCAGCCGTTCATTATTCGAAGACTCAAAATGCACGGACTCGCTGATACGATAAAAAGCGCAAAGAGAATGATTGAGCGACGGGACGAATTGATATGGGACATCCTGGAGGAAGTTATTTTCGAGCATCCTGTCTTGCTCAACCGTGCTCCGACTCTGCATCGAATGGGTATTCAGGCCTTCGAGCCCATACTGGTGGAGGGCAACGCCATTATGCTTCACCCATTAGCCTGCAAGGGATTCAACGCCGACTTCGACGGCGACCAAATGGCGGTGCATTTGCCGCTGAGTGTTGAAGCCCAGGCTGAAACTCATATCCTTATGATGACAACCAACAATATCTTTTCGCCTGCCAACGGCTCTCCAATGGTTGGGCCGTCCCAGGATATGGTTATGGGCAACTATTATCTGACCTATATGGAGCCTCTTGTAACGTCACAAGGCGAAGAAAACCTTATGCTGCTGTTCCGAGACAGTTTTGAGGCGATAATGGCCTTCGAAACGGGTAAAATCGGCCTGCACATGAAAATCAAGGTGCGCGTCCGGCGCGGCATGTCCGCCAAGGAAGGTGAAACGAGCCAGGAGGCACCGGCTACAGGCTTCGAGGTTATTGAGACAACGGCCGGCAGATGTATATTCAACGATGTACTTCCTGCCGGGATGCCTTTCTACAATATGATAATGACTCAGAGAATGTTGAACCAGGTAATCAGTGACTGTTTCAAGTACGCGGGTTCTTCCAAAACGGTGGACTTGCTTGATAGAATAAAGAGCTTAGGCTTCAAACATACCACGCTTGCAGGTTTGAGCTTTGGTATTACGGATTTGAAAATACCTGCAAGAAAGCCCGATATTATTGAAGAAACGGAAAAGAAGGTCAGCAAGATTCATAGGAATTATGACGACGGTGTCCTGACCGCGGGTGAAAGGTATAATCAGGTTATTGACGCCTGGACGAATGCCCGTGTGGCGGTTACCAACGAAATGATGCGTGGCCTCAAAGAGGACACGAAGGAGGATGGTTTACCCTACCTGAATCCCATATATCTTATGAGCGACTCCGGTGCAAGAGGAAGTGTTGACCAGATTCAGCAGCTCGCGGGGATGCGGGCGCTTATGGCCAAGCCCAGCGGCGAGATCATCGAAACACCCATTAAGTCGAACTTCCGCGAGGGGTTAACGGTACTTGAGTACTTTAGCTCAACCCACGGAGCACGCAAGGGTCTGGCGGATACCGCCCTGAAAACAGCTAATTCAGGCTATCTTACCCGCAAACTTATCGATGTGGCGCAGAATGTGATTGTAATCGAACGAGACTGCCAAACCTTGCAGGGCATCACCAAGAGCATAGTCAGCAGAGGCGAGCAGATTGATGTGCCGCTTTCTCAGCTTATTATCGGCAGGACCGCCAGAGATAATATTCGCAACCCAATCACAGACGAGATGATTGTTCGCGAGAATGAGGTCATAACACAGGAGGCAGCGTCAAAGGTTGAAGATTTAGGCCTTGACGCCATTAGAGTCAGAAGCCCGCTGACCTGCGACAGTCCTTTCGGCGTTTGTGCGAAGTGCTACGGCTGGGATATGAGTACCGGCAAGTTAGTCGAAGAAGGCTCGGCGGTCGGTATTATTGCCGCACAGTCAATAGGTGAGCCGGGCACGCAGTTGACGCTGCGTACGTTCCATACTGGCGGCGTTGCTGAAAGAGCCATCCTCGAACGCGAGCAGAAAGCTACACATGCAGGAAAGATTCAGTATCGTGATATAAATGCGGTCTCCTTTGAGCGTGACGACGGCAGTGCCTACATAGTGGCACTCAAGCGCAATGGCGAAATAGCCATTTTTGACGCAAAGGGCCGAGAGCTTGACAGGTTCAAAGTGCCCTACGGAGCCACAGTTTTGGTCAAGAACAACCACAAGGTCAAAACCGGAACCGTATTGTTCACCTGGGACCCTCACCGCACGCCGATTTTAGCGGAAGTTCCCGGTATTATCCGATTTGTGGATATCATCGAAGGTGAGACAATTGGAGTTGAAGATGAGCGCAAAGGTCAGGTTGGAAGGCCCATTGTAATCGAGCACAAAGGTGATAAGCATCCGCAAATCATAGTAGAAGATGAAGACAGTAAAATACTCGACGTTCACTATCTGCCGGCCGGAGCCAGGATAGAAGTTGTCGAGGGCCAGGGTGTCCAGGCAGGCCAACTGCTTGCTCATCAACCCAGAGCCACCGGCGGCACACAGGACATCACGGGAGGCCTGCCGAGAGTTACCGAAGTATTTGAAGCACGTAAACCCAAAGACCCCGCGGCGATGGCTGAGATTTCCGGCCGCGTCGAACTGCGAAGCGATAAACGCAAGGGCAAAATGACAATCATAGTGCGCAGCGAAAGCGGAATGGAAAAAGAGCACCACGTCCCGCGTGACAGACACCTCAATGTTCACACCGGAGATGAATCTCTCGCAGGCGACGCCTTGACAGACGGTCCATTAGTGCCGCATGATATTCTGCGAATTAAAGGCGAAGAAGCGCTGCAGAGATACTTAATCGCGGAAATTCAAAACGTTTACCGCTCACAACACGTCAATATCAACGACAAACACATAGAAATCATCAGCTCTCGAATGATGCGAAAAGTTGAAATCGAATCCGTGGGCGACAGCTCATTTCTGCCCGGCGAGGTCGTAGATAAATTCGTATTCAAAAAAGAAAATGAGATATTGACCAACAGCGTCGGGATTACAACCGTCGGAGACGTATCCGATTTGGAAGATGGCCAGGTTATTGACAAGAAAGAACTTGCCGCTATGAATGAGAAGATTGAGATGATAGGCGGCACGCCGGCAAAAGGCAAAAAAGCAAAACCCGCAACTGCCACGACACTGCTTC
The DNA here is from genome assembly GCA_030611315.1 of Sedimentisphaerales bacterium. Taxonomy (GTDB): domain Bacteria; phylum Planctomycetota; class Phycisphaerae; order Sedimentisphaerales; family Anaerobacaceae; genus JAUWPZ01. The sequence continues at coordinate 22,577 of JAUWPZ010000039.1, read as the reverse complement.
TCGGAATCACGAAAGCTTCGTTGTGGTCGGAGAGCTTTATTGCCGCAGCCAGCTTCCAGGAAACAACAAAAGTCTTGACGGAGGCTTCTTTAGCCGGTAAAACAGACGAACTTCACGGTTTGAAGGAAAATGTTATACTTGGCCATCTGATACCGGCCGGCACGGCTTTCAAGCCGCACCTGGAGATGAAGGTCAAACACCTTGCTGAAGCTCCATTGCCGAAGGAATTCGAAGAAATCAGAGAAGTTAAGGAAGCCAAGGAAGCAGAGGCAAAAGCCGACGCCGCTATCAAGGAAGCTTTGGGAATTAACTAATTATTGGCGATTAAAGTGCCCTACAAGAGAAAGGAATTATGCCTACAATAAACCAGTTAGTCAGATACCCAAGAGCAAAATCAAAGGGTCGAAAGCGAATATCTGATATTAGTGGTTCGCCCCAAAAACGAGGAGTGTGCCTGATAGTCAGAACGCAAACGCCCAAGAAGCCGAACTCCGCTTTGCGGAAAGTCGCCCGTGTAAGACTGACCAACGGCAAAGAAGTTACCGCTTACATACCGGGCGTTGACCACAACCTGCAGGAGCACAGCACGGTTGTCATTCGCGGAGGACGCGTTCGAGATCTGCCCGGTGTGCGATATCACATCGTTCGAGGCGTTCTTGATTGTGCCGGAGTGGCTAATCGCAAACAGGGCAGAAGTAAATATGGCGCAAAAAAAGCAAAGTGAATTGGTGATTGTTAAATGGTAACCATTTAACCAGTTACCATTTAACCAGAATCGAGGAAGATAATGGCTAAAAAGTTTACTGCTTCGAGCCAACAGTTAAAACCCGACTCCACGTACAACAGCAAACTCGTTTCGAAGTTTATCAACTGCCTGATGTGGGACGGCAAGAAAAGTACATCGCAGCGTGTTTTTTATGATGCAATGGATATCATAGCCAAAAAAATCAGCGATGCTCAACCGCTTGAGGTATTCGAGAAAGCCATCAATAACGTTAAACCATTGATAGAAGTTCGCAGCAAACGTGTCGGCGGAGCCAGTTATCAGGTGCCTATGCAGGTCAGCTCAAAACGTCAGCAGTCGCTTGCCTTCAGGTGGATTTTGCAATCAGCCAGGGGCAAAAAAGGAAAACCTATGTGTGAGCGGTTAGCTTCTGAGCTGATAGACGCCTATAATGAACACGGCGGCGCAATGACCACCCGAGAAAATATCCATAGAATGGCTGAGGCGAATAAGGCATTTGCTCACTTTGCCTGGTAATATCGGTCGTTTACAACTGCCACGGTTTATTTATAAAAGTAGCCGTGGCAGTTTTTTTATTCTTGGAAACTCGACATGGGCCTAACCATTCGACGCTCATCGAGTACCAGGAATCGAGTATTGACGAGAACCAAGTATGGAAAAATTGCGCAACATCGGAATTATGGCTCACATCGACGCCGGCAAGACAACGGTAACCGAGCGCATTCTTTTCTATACCGGCAAAACCTACAAAATGGGGGAAGTGCATAATGGCACTGCAGTTATGGACTTTATGGAAGAGGAGCAAAAAAGAGGCATCACCATTACCTCAGCAGCCACAAAATGCCCCTGGAAAAGCTTCGAAATCAACCTTATCGACACACCGGGACACATTGACTTTACCGCTGAGGTGGAAAGGTCGCTGCGAGTTCTCGACGGCGCCGTAGCGGTATTCGACGGCAGCGAAGGCGTGCAGGCACAGAGCGAAACCGTCTGGAGACAGGGACAAAAATACTTCCTGCCTTGTCTGTGCTTTGTGAACAAGATGGATAAAATCGGCGCTGATTTTGAAATGACCATTGATAGTATTTGCGACAAACTCCTTGCCAATCCAATTCTATTGCAGATTCCCATCGGAGCCGAAGACTCCTTTGCCGGGGTGATAGACCTGATTAAAATGAAGGCGGTTTTCTACAAGACCGAAGAGATGGGGGCGACTTTCGAGGAAACTGAAATCCCCGGCGAATTTCAACGAATTGCACAGCTGCGAAGAACCGGGATGATTGAGCTTGCAGCCGAACACGATGAAGAGATGATGGACCTCTATGTTCACGATAAGCCAATCGAGGTTGAAATAATTGATAGAGCGATTAGAAAAGGAACTCTGGACAACAAGCTTCATCCGGTATTTGTCGGCTCGGCCTTGAAGTATATCGGAGTACAAAGGCTGCTCGACGGCGTCGTTGCGTATTTGCCTTCTCCTCTGGACAAACCTGTTCTAATCGGGCACAAACCGACTGATAAGGACAAAAAAATAACGGTCAAATGCGACCGAACGGGAAGCCTGGTTGCGCTTGCATTCAAGATTACCGGCGACGTGCACGGCGACTTGAATTTTCTGAGGATTTATCAGGGACAATTGAAGTCCGGCAGGAGGGTGTTAAACACAAATCGCAACAAACGGGAAAACATTACCAGAATATTTGAGATGCATGCCGGCGAGCGGAAAATTCTGGACTCAGCCGGCGCCGGCGATATTGTCGCGGTCGTAGGCTTGAAGGAAACGCTCACGGGCGATACAATTTGTGACCCGAAAAGACCTGTCAGCCTGCCAAGCATTACATTCCCTCAAACGGTTATTACAATGTCGATAGAACCACGAACCACGGCAGAAAAGGCTAAATTAGCAGATGCACTGGCCGACTTGAGACGTGAAGACCCGACTTTTGAATGTAAAGTGGACGGCGAAACGGGCCAAACAATCATCAGTGGAATGGGTGAGCTGCACCTGGAAGTATTGCAGCACAGGCTGGTAAAAGAAAAAGGAGTTGACGTCAGGGTTGGCAAACCACGGGTGGCCTACAAGGAAGCTATCACGAAGTCGGCCGAGGCGGAAGGTAAATTCATACGCCAAACAGGCGGTCACGGCCAATACGGCCACGTCGTTTTGACGGTTGAGCCGCTTTTGAAAGAGGATGGTCACTGGAGCCGTTATATTACATTCCAGAGCAAGGCGACTTTTGACAAGGTCCCGAGAGAGTACATTCCTGATGTTGAAAGGGGCAGCAGGGGCGCTCTGAGCAGTGGTGTATTGGTGGGCTATCCCATTGTGGGAGTTAGAGTTACGCTAATCGGAGGCTCTTTTCACTCGGTTGATTCATCGGGGCTTGCATTTGAGCAGGCCGCCGCAATTGCCGTGGAAAAGGCGGTCAGAGACGCCGGTCCGGTATTGCTTGAGCCGGTTATGCGGCTTCAAGCAATCGTCCCACAAGCTAATTTTGGCGCTGTCCAGGGCAATTTGCTTGCAAAAAGGGGCATAATCATAGGTTGTCGTATTCACGGGAATATGCAGGTGATTGATGCCAAGGTACCTCTGGTGGAAATGTCTGGTTATTCCAGTGAAATTAGAAGCGCAACAGCCGGCAGAGGGACCTTCACTATGGAGCCGTTGAGCTATGAAAAGGTCCCTGAGCAGATTGCCCAGCAAATTATTATCTAGTATCTGTTGCGGAAAGCCGAAACTGGCAATGTCGCCCCTGCCCCCGCTTTCGCGGGGGTAAACTTGTGCCTGCGAAAGCAGGCAGCAGGGGGCTACGGCGAAAAAAGCTGGATTCGGCGCTTTCGCAGGAATGACAAATGTTGTTTCCGCAACAGGAACTATCTAAAAAAAGTATTTTTTTACTTTTTCCACAAATTTTTTCGACATTTTATTGACAGACGTTATTTTTCGTGATAGGTTACAAGGTTTTCAGCCGTAGCGAGCATCGCCAAGGACGGCTTTGCGCAAACCAGTTGGGCTGTGGCATATCTATAATTTTGTGGTCAGGGATGGTTTATTAGTATTCTGTTATACTCAGGGGTGTACGAAAAAGCCTCAAAATGGCTTTGGAAAGGCCGTAATCGGCCCAAGCCCAAACTCTTAAGGAAGGCGAATTTGGTTATTGAGATTGACTATGCAAAATCGATTATTGAAGACTAATATCGCAAACGAAAATCAATAATCGGCAATCAATAATCAACTGAAAAGCCTTTCCTGCCGGAATTAAACTGGATTAATTTGGCAAATGGCAGAAAAACTATCTGCTGAAAACGAATTTTTTGTTTTTTTTGAATTTATAAGTTGATATATTACAGGCTTTTATAGGTTTTGTGTCATAAATTTTCAACATAGTCGTCCTTAGTCGGAAGCGCAAAGGAACATTATGGCTACCGAAACTGAAAAAATCAGGATCAGAATGGAGGCCTACGACCACCGGGCCCTTGATGCATCAGCCAAGGAAATAGTAGAGCATGCTCGAAAAACCAATGCTCGTGTTAGTGGTCCGGTCCCCCTGCCGACGCGTATCGAGAGATACACCGTTCTGCGAAGCCCCCATATCGATAAAAAATCGCGTGAGCAGTTCGAATTGAGAACTCATAAACGTCTGATTGATATTTACGAGGCCAACGCCCGCACGGTTGAAGTGTTAAACCGTTTGGTAGTGCCTGCCGGGGTTTTTGTAAGGATAAAAGCGTAAATTGCAACCTCTGACCGGGAATCTGAACGACGAGCGACAAGAAATGGCGATATTATTGGGAAAAAAAGTTGGAATGACACAGGTTTATGGCGAACGGGGAAATTTTCTGCCTGTTACGGTCATACAAGCCGGCCCTTGTGTTGTTATGCAGGTCAAAACCGCCGAGACTGACGGCTACAATGCCGTCCAGTTTGGTTTCGAGGATGTAAAGCCCTCTCGCAGGAATAATCCGCAAACCGGTCACGCCGACAAGGCTAATACAGTTCCCAAGAAATTTATCAAAGAGATGCGGCTGCCGGACGAGACAGAACCCGAGTACAAACTCGGAGATTCCATCACGGTCTCGGTTTTTGAGGAAAACGAATCTGTCGATGTTATAGGCACGAGCAAAGGTAAAGGCTTTGCCGGTGTGATGAAACGACACGGCTTTGCCGGTTTTCCCGCCTCGCACGGGACGGAACGAAAACACAGAGCGCCCGGTTCAATATCAAGTTTTGCCAGCGATGCAGGCCATGGTCCAGGCCCGAAGAAAGGCAAAAAGATGGCCGGGCACATGGGCCACAGCCGCGTTACAACAAAGAACCATAAGCTGGTATCGATAGACGAAGAAAGAAACTTGTTAGTCGTAAAAGGGGCTATACCAGGCCCAGCCGACGGCTATTGTATTATCCGCAGCGCCAAATCTCAACCTAAAAGGGTAGCAAGCGACAAGGAACAGAGTAATGATTGATTTGGCAGTTTATAACACAGATGGTCAGGAAATCGACAGCTTAAAGGTCGATGAATCGACTTTGGGCGGCTCGGTCAGGCACCAGTTGCTCAAGCAGGCCATTGTTATGTATCACGCCAACAAACGGACAGGGACGGCCTCAACCAAAAGCAGAAGTATGGTCTCCGGCTCCGGCAGAAAGGTCTTCAGGCAAAAAGGTACGGGAAATGCTCGAATCGGCAACATCAGAACCGGCAAGCGTGTCGGCGGCGGCGTTACCTTTGCCAAAGGTCTGAGAGATTTCGGCAAACGTATGCCCAAAAAGCAAAGGAAATTGGCCAGAGACTCGGCGATATTGGCAAAGCTTTTGAGTAACAATGTTGTCGTGGTTGATGGATTGGCTTTGGCAAAACCCAAGACCAAAGACTTCGCGAACGTTCTGAGTAATTTAAAAATTGAGCGGAGTTGCCTCGTGACTATCAACAACTACGATGATAATGTTTACAAATCGGCCAGGAATATTCCAAAAGTGGCTGTTTTGCCCGTGGCAGAGCTGAACGCCGGTGATATCTGCAACCACCGCAAAATTCTGTTCACAAAAGAGGCGATTTTGTCACTTCTGGATAAAGACCAAACGAGCGACAATTAACGAGTACAGATTTGGACGACTATAATATCATAATTCGGCCTTTGATTACCGAGCAGGGAATGCACTTTGCGAATACAAAAAGCGCGTATTCCTTTGAGGTAAATAAAAAAGCCAACAAAAACCAGATAAAAAAGGCCGTGGAAAAAATATACGGCGTCAAGGTACACAAAGTAAGAACGGCCAACCGAAGGGGCAAAAACCGCCGCAGAGGCAGAAACTTCGGCATAACATCAAGCTGGAAAAAAGCCGTTGTATTTCTGGAACCTGAGCACCACATAGATTTGTTCTAAAAGCAAGATACAAAACCTGTCCCGAGCGCAGTCGAGGGATACGAGATATGAATTATGGGTATTCGAATTTATAAACCAACAAGTGCCGGACGGCGAAACAGTTCCGTCAATGACTATGCCGAGCTGACGACCAGCAAGCCCGAGAAATCGCTCTGCAAGCGAATAAAGAAAAATGGCGGGAGAAATCACCACGGCGTTACCACCGCTCGCTTCAGGGGCGGCGGAGCAAGAAGAATTTACCGTATTATCGATTTCAAGCGTAATAAAGACGGTGTCCCGGCAAAGGTGGCAACGGTCGAATACGACCCCAACAGAAATTGTTTTATATCCCTGCTGCACTATGCCGACGGTGAAAAACGATATATATTGGCGCCGATGGGTATAAAAACCGGTGACCGCATAGAAAGCGGCGCCTCTTGTGAGCCCAAAATCGGCAATGCGATGCCCCTTTCGGCAATTCCCGCCGGCCTGGAAGTTCATAATATCGAAATGACGGCCGGTCAGGGGGGAAAAATGGTCAGAGGCGCGGGCAATGCTGCGAGAATTGCTGCCAAAGAGGGCGATTGGGTTACCGTCATTTTGCCGAGCGGTGAAATGCGGATGGTTCGCAAGGAGTGTCGGGCGACAATCGGCCGGCTCAGCAATCCCGACCACCAGAATGTACGCATCGGCAAAGCAGGCAGAAAACGCCACATGGGTCGCAGGCCCCACGTAAGAGGCTGTGCGATGAACCCGGTTGCTCACCCAATGGGCGGTGGAGAAGGCCATCGAAGCGGCGGGCGAGATCCCTGCTCACCCACGGGCGTGCTGGCAAAAGGCGGAAAAACCAGAAATCCACGAAATCCAACTAATAAAAGGATTATTCGAAGGCGCAAAAATAAGAGACAGGGGCAATTGACCCTGTAAGCGTGGCAAGCGTATCACGCTTCACGAGAAACGAATTTCGAGATACGAATTATGGGAAGATCTCTTAAAAAAGGGCCGTTCGTTGATGAGAAGTTGTTTATCAAGGTCAACAAGCAAACTGCTTCGAACTCTCGCGAGCCAATAAAAACCTGGGCAAGGAGATGCACGATAATTCCCGAATTCGTTGGTTTTACCTTTATGGTTCACAACGGCAAAATGTTCCACAAGGTTTTCGTAACTGAGGATATGGTGGGACACAAGCTGGGAGAATTTTCGCCGACACGGACATTCAAGGGCCATTCAAGCAAGAAAATCAAATAGTCAGTCGAATCACTGTATGAGATATAAAATATGTTAAGCGCCGAAAAGTTAAATGACATTCGCCGGCAGCGTCAGATAGGTATAGAGCAGTTGGCCGGCCAGCTTGCCAGAGGAGGCCTCGACAGCAGGCAAGCTGCCGTAGCCATCAAAAACTGGCAAAAAGGCCTTTTTAAGCCCAAGCCGAGAAGAGAAGATGTTCGCCGCTTAGCTACTGCCCTGGCTGTTGAGGAAAATGACCTGGTTGACTGGCGTTCGTCTTATCGCTACGCCCCGCTGTCGGCGAGCAAGGCCAGATTGGTTACGCAATTGATAGTAGGCCGAAACGTTCAGGACGCGATGGACATTCTTAAGTTTACAAGAAAACGTGCCGCAACGATGATTGACAAGGTGCTAAGAAGCGCCATCGCCGGCGCCGACGAGCAGCAGGCCGATGTGGATAATCTCTACATCTGCCAGGCACGTGTTGATGATGCAGGGGTCCGCATCGGCACAAAAAGATGGATACCGAAAGACAGAGGAAGAGCACATCCTATTCGTAAAAAGGCCTGTCACATACATATAACAGTAACGCAATCGTAGGAAACAAAAAGGAAAAAGAGCAAAAACACAAGACGAGAAACGGAACTATGGGGCAAAAAGTATCGCCAATCGGTTTTAGAACAGGAATAACGCTTGGATGGCAGAGCACGTGGTTTGCTCCCAAGGCTAATTACGGCGAATTTCTTGTCGAGGACCAAAAAATCCGTCGGTATGTCGACCAAAAATATAACCGTACGATGCCCAAAGGTGCCGTTGCAAAGATTGAAGTTATCAGAACGCGCAACGAAGTGAAGGTAACACTGCACAGCGCCCGTCCCGGCGTGGTCATAGGCCCCAGAGGCGGCGAAGTCGATAAACTGCGAGAAGAGCTTGAAGATTTGACAGGCCGAAAGCTAAGCGTCAACGTCATCGAGATAAAAGAGCCCGACCTCAACGCCACTTTAGTGGGCGAAGCAATAGCCGAACAATTAAGTAAGCGGGCCTCGTTCAGACGCACGATGAAACAGTATTGTGAGTTGGCAATGAACGCCGGCGCCAAGGGAGTCAAGATTATTTGCTCAGGACGGCTGGCAGGCGCGGAAATGGCCAGAAGGGAAACTCAGAAACTTGGCAGTATCCCTCTGCACACCCTCGATGCCAATGTGGATTATGCAGTAGCAGTATCAAGAACAACATACGGGGCAATCGGCGTTAAGGTCTGGATTTATAAAGGCAAATTCGGCGAAGAAATCGAGCCAATCCGGCAGCGTCGTAGACGTCGCCCGCCGAGGTCCGCCGGCGCAGCGCCGAGAAGTGGTCTTAAACCCAAGGCTAAACCGGCAAAGGAAAGCAAAAGCGCCGAAGGAAGCGACGTGGTTGTCCAACCTCCGGCGGAACCTGAAGCCAGCCAGTCAAACGCAACCTCCGACGACGTAGAGGAAAAAAGTTGACAATCGTTTCATTGTGAAACAAAGCGTTATTTTACTGTTATAAGCTTTATCAGGAACAAAGAAAATGGCAATGATGCCGAAAAGAGTTAAGCATCGCAAGAGCCAGCGCGGCAAAATGAAGGGCAACGCCTCGAGGACCAATTTTGTGGCGTTTGGTGAATATGGTCTGCAGGCCCTGGAAACGAGCTGGATAACCGCCAGGAACATCGAAGCCGGCCGTGTTGCTGCAACTCACTTTCTGCATCGTGAAGGCAAGGTATATATTCGGGTGTTTCCACATAAACCCGTAAGTTCCAAACCGTTGGAAACGCGAATGGGCAAAGGTAAGGGCGAGCCAGAATTCTGGGTCGCCAGAGTCAGGCCGGGACAGGTTTGCTTTGAGATAGGTGGAGTTGGAGAGGACGTTGCAAAGCAGGCCCTTGTTCGAGTTGCCCACAAAATGCCGATTAAGTGCAGGTTTATTAAACGAAGACATTCGTTGTAAAAAAGGACGTTGATATGAAGGCGCAGCATTACCGTGAGATGAGCCGTGATGAACTCGATGACAAACTGGAAGACCTCCAGAAACATCTGTTCGACCTGCACTCGCAGGCGGTCACGGAAAAACTGGAGAATTCCAAAGCCGTTATCAATGTCAGACGTGATATTGCCAGAATTAAAACAATAATGCATGAAAGTAAGTAGCGTTTTGCCTCAGGTGATTGCTGATTGGAAACTGAAAGATGCAGGACCAAAAAATTAAAACCGTAACCGGCGTGGTAGCGAGCAGCAGCGGCGACAAAAGTATCAAAGTTACCATCGACTACAAGATAAAGCATCCGAAATACGGCAAATATATAAAACGCAGAACGAAAATCGGCGTCCATGACGAGCACAATCAAAGCGCTGTCGGCGATGTCGTTGAAATAGCCCAATGCAGGCCTCGCAGCAAAAGCAAGAGCTGGCGCCTTGTCAGGGTCGTGCAAAAAGCGGTTAGAGTGTGATTCGAGATACAAGATAACAGGATACGAGCAACGAGATATGATTCAGCAGGAAACAATGTTGGATATAGCTGACAACTCAGGTGTCAAGGCTGCGCTGTGCATAAAGGTTCTTGGAAGAGGCGGCGCCCGCGGCAGAAAAACGCGGCCCGTGGCCAGGATTGGAGACACCGTCTGTGTTGCAATAAAGAAATCTTTGCCAACTTGCCAGTTGGACGACAAAAAAGTGCATAAATGCGTCATTATTCGCACAAAAAGCCCAACGAAACGGCCTGACGGCAGCTACGTAAGGTTCGATAGCAACGCCGCTGTGATGATTGATGCCGACGGTAATCCGATAGGAACCAGGATTTTCGGTGCGGTTGCGCGTGAGCTTCGTGAGAAGAACTATATGAAAATTATCTCGTTGGCAAGCGAGGTCGTGTAGAAAGTGCAAAATGCAAAAAACAAAATGCAAAGTGACAAATAAAAATTCAAAAACAGAGAGTGCTTTTGCGTGATAAGCGGACTTCACTGCCTCGCAATGACTTTTTGCATTTTGAGCTGCAATTTTGATATTTGATTTTTGATATTTTGATTTTAAGATGGCTTTACACATAAAAAAAGGTGATACGGTCGAGATTATAGCCGGCGACCATAAAGGCGCTACCGGCAAAGTGCTTCGGGTGATACCTGAGAAAAACAAGGTGATTGTTCAGGGTCACAACATAGCGAAGAAGCACGTTCGGCCTTCACGCAAGAACCCACAGGGAGGCCGCATAAACATTGAGCAGCCTATCCATATAAGTAATGTCCTGCCGGTAAGTCCGAAAAGTTCGAGAGGCGGGAGGGTCTCTTACAAGGTAGGAAAAGATGGCAGTAAAAAACGAATAGCTGTCGATGGCACTGAAATCGGCGTTGTTAGAAAGGCAAAATCGTAAACCGTGGCTCGTGACCCGGGTCACGAGCGACGAGACATGAGCGACGATGACACGGAATATGGCACGTTTAAAAGATTTATATAAATCGAAGATAGTTGCGGGACTGACCGAGGAATTCGGTTACAAGAACCCAATGGCAGTTCCGCAGATGGAAAAGGTCGTTATCTCCATGGGTGTCGGCAGAGCAACTCAGGACAAGAAATTCCTGGAATCAGCCAAAAAGGACCTGATGATGATTACAGGCCAAATGCCCTTGGTTTGCAAAGCCAAAAAAAGCGTCTCGAATTTCAAAGTTCGCGAAGGCTACGAAACCGGATTGAAAGTTACCGTCCGAGGGGTGAGGATGTTCGAATTTATGGACAGACTCATTAATCTCGCAATCCCGCGTGTAAGAGACTTTCGAGGCCTTAACCCCAAAAGCTTTGACGGCAGAGGCAATTATTCGATGGGCCTGGTCGAACAGAGCGTTTTCCCGGAAATCAACCCGGCAAAAATGGAGTTTCAGCAGGGTATGAATATAACGTTTGTAACAACAGCCAATACCGATGAGGAAGCGAGAAAAATGCTTCAGCTCTTCGGTATGCCGTTCAAGACGACGGACAGTCAAGGATAGCGGTCCTGAGCAGAGAAAAGAATTTGGAGCGTGTGAATGTCAACTAAAGCACTGGAAAACAAGGCGGAAAAAAAGCAGAAATTTCGCGTTAGGCAATATACACGCTGTCAGCTTTGCGGAAGGTCCAAAGCTGTTTACCGTAGGTTCAAGGTTTGCCGTATCTGCTTTAGGACATTGGCTAACGAGGGGAAAGTACCAGGAGTAAGAAAAGCCAGTTGGTAAATTCGTCGTGCGTGATGCGTGGCGCGTAACGCAATACGCAATACGATATACGCAATACGAGGTAAATTATGAGTTTAAGCGACCCAATAGCCGATATGCTGACGAGGATTCGCAACGCTATGCGAATCAATAAGGACCATGTCATTATTAAGGCGTCAAACATTTGCGAAGGCATAGCGGCCGTCTTAAAACAGGAAGGTTACATCGAAGATTTCGACCGAATCGACGACGGCAACCAGGGAATACTGAGGATTATGCTGAAGTATGACCAGGACGGAATGTCCATTATCCACGAAATATCAAGGACAAGCAAACCCGGCCGCAGAATCTACTCATCTGTTGGTGATTTACCCTATGTTTTAGCCGGGATGGGTATAGCAATCGTTTCTACAAGTAAAGGTGTAATGAGTGATAGAAGCTGCCGAGAAGCAAATGTCGGCGGCGAAATTCTTTGTACGGTTAGCTAATGAGTCGTATCGGGAAAAAACCCGTTATTATCCCCAAAGCTGTAAAGGTCGAGCAAAAAGGCCGCTCCGTCAAGATTACGGGCCCGCTCGGCAGCCTGCAGTTGGATTGTCATCCCCGGATAAAGGTCAAAATCGACGATTCCGAGGGAAAGATTCTGGTTGAAAACAAACAACCTCAAAACCGTCAGTGCAAGCAGCTTCACGGCACAATGCGTGCCTTGATTGCCAACATGATCACCGGCGTCAGCAAAGGTTTTGAAAAGAAAATGGAATTGTACGGCACCGGCTATAACATCAAAGAGCAGGGCGGAAAGGTTGTTCTGCAGGTCGGTTTTTGCCATCCGGTGGAGCGTGTTATACCCAAGGGCATAAAGGTCAACATCGATGTCGCGGCAACCAGGGGCAATGATGTTCCGGCCAGGTTCATGTTTTCGGGAACAGACAAATGTCTTCTGGGGCAGTTTGCCGCCGAGATTAGAAAAATAAGGCCGCCGGAACCCTATAAAGGAAAGGGTATCCGCTATGCCGACGAGCACGTACGACGCAAGGTCGGCAAAGCATTTACTTCTGGAACGGTATAGTAATAGTAGTTGACAATCGAATATTGTCCGTTGCGTAAGAAAAGAGTACTTGAAATCGATAGAGAATAGTAGGTTATACCCTTAAGGGTAATAAATTCCCGCGATTAGGATTGTAAATTATTGTTTTAAGGTTACTACCTGTGGCACAAGTTGCCCGCGAACGAGCGGGAAATTTTAATCGTGAGCACTATACAATTGGAATCCGGTTCTTATGAGAACTGAAAAGTTGAAAAAAGCGGTGTTGAGGCGCAAATATCACGTGCGAAAAAAAGTCATTGGAACGTCGGACAGGCCAAGGCTGTCTGTATTTCGTTCGAACAGGCATATTTACGCACAGATAATAGATGATACCGCAGGAGCGACGCTCGTTTCCGCAAGCACAAGGACCAAAGCCCTGCGTGACCAATTACCTAATGCCGGCGATAAAAAGGCCGCTGAGGTCATTGGTGAAGCAATCGCAAAACAGGCCCTTGGTGTCGGCATCAAGTGTGTTTGCTTTGATAGAAACCGTTATAAGTTTCATGGCAGGGTCAAGGCTCTTGCCGAAGCGGCAAGAAAAGCTGGGCTGGTTTTTTGAGACGAATATAAAAATGTTTGGAGAAAAAATTGGCGGAAGAAACGATTAAACCTGAAAAAAACAAAGCCCCGGAGAGCCGTGCCGCGCCGAAGGCGCGGACTTCCAACGGGCTTAAACTGGCTGACCAGGAAGAAAAGCCGTTGGAAGACACCGTCGTGAAAGTATTTCGCTGTTCCAAAGTGGTCAAAGGCGGTCGCAGGTTCAGCTTTGCGGCATTGGTTGTCATCGGTGACCGGGCTGGTACGGTGGGTATTGGCTACGGAAAGGCCAACGAAGTCCCGATGGCAGTCGAGAAAGGCGTCAAAGACGCCAAAAAATCGCTGCACAAGATAGCCCTGGTCGGCCGAACGATTCCACACCGCATCGATGGCAAGTACAGAGCTACGAAGATAGTGCTTGTTCCTGCAAGTCCGGGTACCGGTGTTATCGCCGGCTCCAGCGCTCGAGCAGTGCTCGAATATGCCGGAGTGCAGGATGTCCTTACAAAAGTGTACGGAAGCACCTCTGCCAAGAATGTTGTAAAAGCCACACTGGACGGTTTGTTGAGATTACGCAACAAGGAAATGGTCGAATCTCTACGCGGGGTGTCGATTAAAGCTTTGACAGTTGCTAACTAACAGGCAGGTGTTTTAATGTTGAATTATGAAATAACTTCCATTGCTGGTAAACATAAAGCTCGTAAGCGCCTCGGCAGGGGTACCGGAAGCGGACGGGGAAAAACCTGCGGTCGAGGCCATAAAGGCAGCGGCAGCAGAGCAGGTGCACGTTCCGTATCGCTATATGAAGGCGGGCAGATGCCTCTCTTCCGACGGCTGCCCAAACGCGGCTTTAGCAACTACAACTTCGCTACACGCTGCGAAATTGTAAATATATCGCAGTTAGACAGATTTGAAGACGGCGCTGTCGTTGGCGTAGAGCAGTTGTCCAATGCCGGACTGATTGACAGTCTAAAAAGTAAAGTGAAAATTCTTGCTAAAGGTGAGTTGACAAAAAAGCTGGAGGTTACCGCTCACAAGTTCAGTAAAAACGCCGAACAGAAAATAGTGGCTTCCGGCGGTACGGCTAATGTGATTTAATACTGTGCCGTATCACACAAAAAAAATTATGAAATACAGAATACGAGATACAAAATAATGCTTGGAACGGTATTCAACATATTCAAAATCCAGGACCTGCGCAACAAGATTCTCTTTACTTTGGCCTTGTTGATAATATATCGGATCGGTTTTCACATTCCCGTTCCCGGTTTTGACCAGGACAAGATAGCTGAAATCACACAATCGAGAGATACCGACAGTCCGTTAGGCAGAGCCGCCGAATATATGCAGATGTTTACCGGCGGAACGCTGCAACAAAGCAGTTTGTTCGGCCTGGGAATTATGCCCTATATTACGTCGTCTATCATCCTTATGCTCCTGGGCGAGGTCATACCCGCCTTGAAGAAGCTGCGCCAGGAAGGCCAGACCGGCCATAAAAAAATACAGGAATATACGCGCTATCTGACTGTACTGATATGCGTTATACAATCGCTGATGTTTATGCAACTGCTGGGAGGGCAAGGCTTGACCTATGCAGGCATGCGCACCCAGGCCTTAATAATGGGCATTGTCGGCATGACCGCAGGGACCATCTTTTTGATGTGGCTTGGCGAGCAGATAGATGAGTACGGTATAGGCAATGGTATCAGCTTGATAATCATGGCAGGTATCGTCTCGCGGATGCCCTGGGCGATTCGCACGCTCTGGCAAAGCGTTGACCTGAGAGTTGGCGCCTCGGCCACAGGAGCCGTAGGCCTCGATAAGATTCTGTTTTTGATTGCGGCGTTTATCTTCGTTGTTGCCGGTGCTATATTGATAACCCAGGGCCAGCGCCGGATACCGATTCAACAGGCAAAGCAGATGCGAGGCCGGCGAATGTACGGCGGCCAGAGGCACTATTTGCCTCTTCGCGTCAATCACGGCGGCGTGATGCCGATAATCTTCGCATCCGCTTTTATGATGTTCCCGCCGGTAATAATTCAAAAGTTGATAGAAGTAGAGAGCCTGGCAAATAACCGCATTCTTCTGACCATACAGGGGGCTCTGCATTACCGTTCCTTTACTTACAACATCTTGTATATGTTGTTGATATTCTTATTTGCTTACTTTTGGGTAACGGTGCAGTTTCAGCCGAAGGAAATGGCCAAGAACCTGCGTGATTCAGGCTCCTTCATACCGGGTCTTCGGCCGGGCAAGCGAACGGCTGATTACCTGGAAACAGTGATGACGAGAATCACTTACTTCGGAGCCTCGTTTTTGTCGATAATCGCCGTTGTTCCGTCACTGATTATTGTGCTGCTCGGGATTCAGCCGAGCGTGGCAAATTTCTTGGGCGGCACAGGTTTGTTGATAGCCGTAAGTGTCTCTTTGGACCTGGTACAGAAAATCGAGGCAAACCTCTTGATGCGCAGCTATGATGGTTTCAGAGGTTCCGGCAGGATAAAAGGAGCTTACGGATGAGATTAGTTTTGTTGGGCGCCCCGGGTGCGGGCAAAGGGACCCAGTGCAAAAACATTGTTTCGCAGTACGGCCTGGGCCATTTATCCAGTGGCGATATTTTACGTCAACAAAGGTCGCAAGGCACCGAACTGGGTAAAAAGGCCCGGAGTTATATGGATTCGGGTGCTCTTGTACCGGATGAAATAATAATCGAGATGATGACTGAGGCGATAGAAAAGGTCCCTGCCGCCGGTTACATACTGGATGGTTTCCCAAGAACCGTCGAGCAGGCCGTCGAGCTTGATAAAGCATTAGCTTGCAGTGGTCAGGAAATAGATGCTGTTTTGAACTTGAAAATAGAAGACGCGACTGTGGCAAAGCGAATGAGCGGCCGAAGAAGCTGCCCTCAATGTGGGGCGGTTTACCACATTGAAAACTTAAAGCCGAAAGTCGAGGGCTTATGTGATAACGACGGCGCCGAGCTTGTTCAACGGCCAGACGACAAAGCTGAAGTGGTGGCCAATCGCCTGAAAATATACCATCAGCAGAGCGAACCGCTGGTGGATTATTATAAAAATAACGGCACTGTCTATGACATCGATGCTGAGAATGATGCCGATGATGTTAGCGCTTTGATATCTGAGAAGTTGGACTCCCTGGTAAAAACGTGAAGCGTGAATCGAGATAAGAGATAAGATTTTAATGGCCATAACGCTTCGCAGCCCGAGAGAAATTGAATTAATGCGCAAAGCAGGCGCTGTTGTAGCAAATGTTCTTTTAAAATTAGAAGAGATAGCAGAGCCGGCAGTAACTACCGGTTATCTGGACAGCGTAGCTCTGCAAGTAGCTGCCGACGCAGGCGCACGGGCCCTGTTCAAGGGCGTATGCAGTCCCAATGCGCGAATCCCGTTTCCGGGTGCGATTTGCGCCTCGATAAATGAGCAGGTTGTTCACGGGATTCCCTCAAAGGACACAAAGCTCAACAACGGCGATATTTTGAGCATTGATTTCGGTGTCAAACTTGACGGCTATTGTGGAGATTCTGCGGTTACGGTTGCCATAGGTGAGATTTCCAGGGCGAAACGCAAACTTATGGACGTAACCAGGCAGCTCCTCGATATAGCAATAGCCGCTGCTGCCCCGGGCGTTAAGTGGAGCCGGGTGGCGGCACAAATGCAGAAATACGCTGAATCAGCCGGCTTTTCGGTAGTAGAAGACTTTGTTGGACACGGCATCGGCAAAAAAATGCACGAAGAGCCGAGAGTGCCCAACTTTGTCAGCGACGATTTGCTGGCCAATGATATTTTTTTGACTGAAGGAATGGTTTTGGCAGTCGAGCCGATGATTAACGCCGGCACCAGAGCGGTTCGAACGCTGAAAAACGGATGGACCGTAGTAACAAGAGACGGGAAATGCTCGGCTCATTTTGAACATACAATTGCAATAGTAAAAAATGGTTGTGAGGTGTTGACTATAAAATAGCTGAAAGTTAAAAGCTGTGAAATCTCAGATTCGACGGTTTTTTAGCTTTAAAGCCCAGAGACGCTTATGCCAAAGAAGGACACAATAAGATTGCAGGCCAAGGTGACAGACGCTTTGCCGAATGCAATGTTTAAAGTGGAGCTGGAGAACGGCCACAATATTCTGGCGCACGTCTCAGGCAAAATGCGCATGAATTTCATTCGAATTTTGCCGGGCGATACGGTCGTAGTTGAAATGTCGCCCTATGACTTAAATAGAGGCCGAATAGTCCTCCGGCAATAGTGGCCGCGTCCGGGCAATGAATTGAAAATAAGTGGGCCGCGAAAGCAGGCATAAAAATGAAAGTTAGAAGTTCAGTAAAACGTATATGTGAAAATTGCAAAATTGTTCGTCGCAAAGGCGTTGTGCGGGTGATTTGTACAAACCCGCGACATAAACAGCGACAGGGCTAAAAAGTGTAGAACTTAAAACGAAAAACTATACCGTAAAAATCGAAGGTTATAAGCTTTAAATTTGGTTTTTAGTTTTTAGCTTTAAGTTTTTAATTGAAAAAGGAGCTGATATGCCGCGTATTGTTGGTGTTGATATTCCCAATGACAAATCCATATGGATTTCATTGACCTATATCGTTGGCATAGGTAAATACACCTCGGAACAGATTTTGAAAGAAGCCAGAATCGAACAAAGCACAAAAGCCGGTAAACTCAGCGAAGATGAGCTTAGCCGGATAACGCAGATTATCGACCGCAATTACATCGTGGGAGGCCAGCTTCGCAGACAGGTTGCCCAGAACATCGCCAGGCTGCGTGATATAGGTTGTTACAGAGGCATTCGGCACAGAAGGGGATTGCCTGTTCGAGGTCAGTGCACTCAAAGCAATGCGCGTACTCGCAAGGGCCCAAGGAAAACGGTCGCAGGCAAGAAGGGAGTAAAGGAAAAACGCTAATCCGAGACGTGATGCATAAGGATAAAATCGGTTATTAAGATAAGAAATAAAATATACGCAATACGAGAAGAGTAATGGCGAAAAGTTCAAAACGAAAAGTTAGAAAAAATGTCGTCCGTGCCATTGTGCATATAAAAGCAACATTCAACAACACGTTGATTACTGTTACGGATTTGGATGGTAATACGGTTTGCGCAAGTTCAGCAGGATGTGTCGGGTTCAAAGGCTCTCGCAAAAGCACTCCTTTTGCGGCTCAACAGGCCGCGCAACGCTGTGCCAACACCGCAATGCGTAATGGAGTGCGCGAAGTTGAGATCAGGGTGAAAGGGCCTGGGTCAGGCCGCGAATCCGCTATCTCAGCCCTGCAGCAGGCGGGATTGCGCATCGCTTCGATAGAAGACGTAACGCCGCTCCCGCATAATGGTTGCAGACCGCCGAAGAGAAGACGAGTGTAAAATGGGAATATCCCGAACACTATTTTGGAGATAAAAAAAAGGATGGGACGTTACCTGGATTCATCTTGTAAACACTGCCGTCGTGAAGGTATGAAGTTGATGCTCAAGGGCATTAGATGCGAGACGGCCAAGTGTCCGGTTGAAAAGAAGCAGCGAAATTTGGCTCCCGGCATGCACGGTTGGCGCAGAAGCAGGACAAGTGAGTATGGTGTTCGATTGCGCGAAAAGCAAAAAGTCAAAAGATACTACGGGCTCTTCGAACGACAATTCATGAGGTATTTCCATAAAGCCGAGCGCATCAAAGGTAATACCGGCGAAACGCTTCTGCAACTTCTGGAACGGCGCCTGGATAACGTGGTGTACAAGTTGAATTTTGCTCCGTCACGTAAAGCTGCAAGGCAAATGATTTCTCACGGCCATATCTATGTAAACGGACGCAAGGTAAATATCAGCGGTTATACAATAAAAATCGGTGACAAGATCACAGTCAAAGGCTCTGAAAAGAGCGTCAAAAAAGTAAAGGAGCAGTTGGAAAGTAATCCGAACTTTTCCACACAAAACTGGCTGCAATTGGGCCGTGAAAAAGCTGAAGCTACTATTGTTGCATTGCCCACGCGAACTGACGTTCAGATTCCCGTTGAAGAGCAGTTGGTTGTAGAGTTCTGTTCGAGATGACCTTGTGAGACAGAATGACAAATGACAAGACAGGATTGATAAATTCGCCGCCGACAGGCGAACCGATAGAAACAGGAAATATTCTGTATTTGGAGATGTAGTTGGGACCCAAAACACAATTAAAAGCACTTAAGAGGGTTCCTGTTATAACACTTAATTTTAGTATTTTATTTTAAACGGAGGCTTGTATGCGAGTTACATGGCGTGGCTTGGAGTTGCCGACTCGTGTCGAACGAGACACGATGGTATCGAGTGAAAAGTATGGCCGGTTTTTTATTGAGCCTTTCGAGCGTGGCTTCGGCACCACTATTGGTAACGGCCTCAGACGCATACTGCTTTCTTCTCTGGAAGGTAGTGCCGTATCATCTATCAAAATTGCCGGCGTTAACCATGAATTCAGCTCGATAAACGGGGTGATGGAGGATGTAACCGACATCGTTTTGAATGTCAAGAATCTTGTGGTTCGGCTCCATAGCGAAGAACCAAAAATCATGAAGGTTTCGGCCAACAAAGCCGGTGCCATATTAGCAGCCGACATAGTCGCTGACCCGGCTATAGAAGTAATAAATCAGGATATGGTATTGGTCACTTTGACGGAAAAAGTCAAATTTGAAATGGAAATGACAGTTGAAAATGGCCGGGGTTATGTGCCTGCTGCGGAACGAATCGCCGATGCCGACAGATTCGACCAGGAAATCGGAAGAATACTGCTCGACACCGTATATTCACCGGTTACAAGGGTTCGCTACACAACCGAAGACACCCGCGTAGGCCAGCGGACCAATTATGACAAGCTCATACTGGAGGTATGGACCAACGGAACAATCACGCCCGAAATGGCGCTCGTTGAGGCCGCTAAAATTCTACGCAAGCACGTCAACCCCTTCGTGCAGTATTTCGAGATTGGAGAAGAAACCGTTACCGGCCAGATTGTCGAGCAAGTCCAGGAAGAGGAAGCAATGGATGAAGAATTAGCCACAAAACTAAGTATGTCGATTCAGGAGCTCGAATTGTCGGTCAGAGCAAACAACTGCCTTGAGTCGGCGAAAATAGCAACGGTTGGCGAGTTGGTCAACACGACGGAAGCTGAGTTGCTGAAGATACGCAGCTTTGGTAAAACTTCCCTCAGAGAAATCAGAAGAAAACTGGCCGACATAGGCTTGTCGCTGGAAATGACAGATATCGAGAATAATTAAGTTCAACATTTTACGTTGATAACAGTTGCAGATAGTTACCAGATAAGAGGAATTGAAAATTATGCGTCACAGAGTAGCTGGACGTCGGTTAAGTCGAACAAGTGAGCATCGCCTGGCTATGCGACGGAATTTGGTCGCTTCGCTTTTTGAGCACGAAACGATTTCCACAACAATCGAAAAGGCAAAAGAGGTAAAACCCTTTGCCGAGAAGCTGATTACACTGGCCAAAAAAGGTACATTATCAGCCAGACGCCGGGCTATCTCCCTGCTTGGCAATCGCGACATCATAGAACATGAAGACGGCGGCACGGCCAGAAAAGGAACAGTCATCGGAAAATTGTTTAGTGAAATCGCTCCCAGATACATTGACAGGCCGGGCGGTTACACAAGGATTATCCGTCTGTCATTGAGAAGATTGGGTGATAATGGTCAGCTCGTCTTACTGCAGCTCGTAGGCAAGGACGAGACCTCGAAAAAAGAAGCCAGGGCCGCCGCAAAAAAACGCTCCCGCAAAAAGGCCAAGAAACAGGTTGAAGTCGAAGATACTGCTGAAACAGAAGAAACTGCCGAAGCTGCTGAAGCCCAGGAGACCACCGAAGCCGACAGCCCCCGGGATGAGACCGACAAAAATAGCGAATCGTAAAAACTTTTCGCTGATAGCCAAATACCAATGACGAAATAGCAACAAGAGGATAACTATAAAATGGGTGTGGATGAATGTATCTTTTGTAAAATGGTAGCTGGGCAGATTCCGGTTACGAAGATTTACGAGGACGATGCTGTTCTTGCTTTCCTGGATATCGGTCCCATAAGCGACGGCCACACCCTGGTGATTCCCAAGCAGCACTTTGAAAAATTGCATGATTGTCCCGCCGAACTTTTAGGCCGGTTCGCCTCACGTCTCGGCAAAATCGCCGGGGCCGTAGCCGGCGCAATGAATTCCGACGGCTATAATGTATTGTGTAATAACGGCAGAGCGGCAGGCCAGGTCATTGAGCATTTGCATTTTCACATAATTCCTCGCAACACCGGCGATGGCGTATTTGACCGCTGGCTATCTTACAAATATCAGGAGGGAAAGATAGAGACAATCGCTGCCGGCATTCGTGAAAATTTGTGAATCTTTCTTCGAGACTTGATAAAAAGTACTTCTTGTGGTATTCTCGTCTTTTGGGCAGCAAGTAATTGTTTGTTGACAACTTGCAGCCCGCAAAGTATGATATACATAAAATATGAGCTAATGATCGCGGGGTAGAGCAGTCTGGTAGCTCGTCGGGCCCATAACCCGGAGGTCGCAGGTTCGAATCCTGCCCCCGCTATTTGCTAAGTTACGCAGGGACAGGCCGTACAGTGCAAATATTAATCAGCAGTTAAACCCTTGTTCGTCAACAAGTTAATATTGATATTTTCGTCAGCAATTCAGCAATGGAATTATGATTTGCATTTGGGTCTTGCCTGGAAGTCCTTAAAATTGATGTGAGGGTACCCGAAACGCGCATACTGTTTCGATAGAAACATCGAAGCTGTCAGATTTCTTAAGCAGCCAATCTGTGGTAGGATTTCAGCAGTCCGCCAAGTCGTTCAATACAGGCGGTCTCATCGCTATCGTCAATTTTATGTATAGGTTCAATTATTCTGCCAAGGGATTGGTGAATCCTTTCGTGATGATAATACTCTCGGTAATTCTTTAGGACGTATTCAAGCTGTTCAACGGAAGACAGTATCATATAGTCCAAACATTCGGATTTTACAGATTTCACAAATCTTTCAGCGTAAGGATTCAAATCCGGGCTTCGTGCCGGAAGCTTTACGGGTTCTATTCCAAGGAATATATGTTCTTATAGGATAAACAGTTATAATGAGATAATATTTACACCCCACACGATATTGTGGCGGATTACTCTCTTCGTTAATTCCCGGACAACTTTGCTTAACTTCGCCCGAAAGGATTATACAATAGAAAAATTTTCGCTCGCCTTGACAAATTCGCCTCATCGCGGTATAATAATACTCACAATAGGTTCATTGCAGGCTCGAAACAATAAAAAACGCAGAATTAACGGAACAAAAACGTGATTTTGCGCATCTTATCCCTGAAGCAGTGGAATATCTGCACTAAAGGAAGGTGTATCCTTTAGCATATTTTCGCTTTCGTAAATGGTT
>JAUWPZ010000177.1 GCA_030611315.1 Sedimentisphaerales bacterium | reverse complement strand
GCACCCAGAGTCACCGGTGTTCGGCGTATCGTCAACTGTCGAAAAGAATACGAAGTGTACCACACTGATTTCTCACCGGACGGCAGATACCTTACTTTCAGCCACGGGCCGAAGGGCCAGGAACAGGTAGGGGGCAAAGCTCCCAAATGGAATATCTGCGTAGCAGATATGGAAGGCAAATGGGTCGAAATTACCACCGACGGCAACCATAACAAGGAGCCGGACTGGGTGCCGATTCGAGCTGTGAATCGTTGAACCCGAAGCGCTATTCCTCTCAGCGAACGATAAACGGCAGGGGAGTAAGGGAATTTGATAAATGGTTGTGAGACCCTCAAAACCTGGAATTAAAATCTTTTGTCTGTTGATGATATTGCAGATTGTCCCCGGCTGCCGCCGGACGGGGGACGCCGCCGACGAGCCGAGGGTAATAAAAACAAAAACCGGTATAGAAATGGTAGAGATTCCTGGAGGCTGGTTCAATATGGGAAACACAAAAGGAGCATCCGACGAGTCGCCTGTACACAAAGTATGGGTCAATCCCTTCTTGATGGACAAATACGAAGTTGTTCAGGAACAGTTCAAAAAATATCAACTCCCCGACCCGTCGCATTTCAAAAATCCAAAACATCCCCTGGAACAGATAAACTGGACCGACGCAGCCCTGTATTGCAACGACCGTTCACGCGCAGAAGACCTCGAACCATGCTACGACGAAGAGACCTGGCAGTGCACCTTCGAGGCAAATGGATATAGACTCCCCACCGAGGCCGAATGGGAGTACGCCTGTCGGGCCGGCACGAGCACAGAGTACAGCTTTGGTAACAGCACGCGCAAGCTCAAAACTTACTCATGGTACGCTGCAAATTCATCCCGCAAAACGCATACGGTCGGCACGAAAAAACCCAATTCCTGGGGGCTTTACGATATGCACGGCAATGTGGCCGAATGGTGTAATGATTTTTATTCTGAGGATTATTACAAACAAAGCCCGGACAAAAATCCGAAAGGGCCAACCAAAAGCGCCGAAAGGGTCCTGCGAGGCGGCGCATGGAACTCCCGCCCCGATAGTTGCCGTTCAACCTACCGCTCAAGCGACCCTGCCATCGATGATACTTGCCTGGCCAGTGATGTAATAGGATTCCGCTGTGTAAGAAGCGCGCCTCAGGATAAATCTCCCGAAGAGGACGCCGATAATAATGGGCAAACAGAAGACAAAACAAAGACCGGATTTGTTTACGATGATATTTACCTTGAGCATAAAACCACCGAAGGTCATCCGGAGAGGCCGCAAAGACTCGTCGCAATAGTCGAAAAGTTAAAGAAAAAGGGATTGCACAATCAATTAGTTCTGCTGAATCCCTCGCCCGTATCAACGGAATGGCTTACAACAGTTCACACCCCCGAATACGTCGAACGAGTAAAACAAGGCTGGCAGCAGGGCGCCATATACCTCGATTCCCCTGATGTTCCGATATCGCCGAAATCATACGAAGCGGCGCTGATGGCAGCAGGGGGGGTGCTCTGTGCGATTGATGCGGTCATGGAGGAAAAAGTAACAAATGCTTTTTGTGCCGTTCGCCCGCCGGGTCACCACGCGCTTGCTGATGAGGCGATGGGATTTTGCATCTTTAACAACATTGCCGTTGGCGCAAGATATATTCGAAAGAAATACAACCTCTCGAAGATACTCATCGTGGACTGGGATGTACACCACGGAAACGGAACACAGGCGGCGTTTTACGATAAGCCTTCCGTACTGTACTTCAGCGTCCACCAGTATCCCTTTTACCCCCCCGGCTCCGGCAGCGAAATGGAAAAAGGCGCCGGTAAGGGCTTAAATTACAACATCAACGTTCCTCTGCCTGCCGGTTCCACCGATGCCGATTATCTAAGGGCCTTCGAAGAAAAACTCAAACCTGCTGCCCTTGCTTTTTCTCCGGACTTTGTGCTCATCTCCGCCGGGTTTGACGCCCATGAAAACGACCTGCTCGGCGGCATGAAGGTCACCACGAAAGGCTTTGCCGAACTTACGAAGATAGTCAAGGCGATAGCGCAAAAATGCTGCAAAGGCCGGCTCGTTTCCGTTCTTGAAGGAGGATACCACATGGAAGGGCTCGCCGCCTCCGTAGAAGCACATGTTCGCGTCTTGATGAGGTAGAAGAGCAGAAAATGTTTTTCCACAAGCTGCCATTCGCATTATTCTTCCTGATTGTATATCCGATATACCTGGCCTTGAAAGGAACCAGGCTCAGATTGCCCTGGCTTTTGACCGCCTCCTATTTCTTCTACGCCTGGCTCAATCCCCTCTATCTGATTCTCATCTTATGTACGACCCTGCTCGACTACATAGTGGTCATCCTGATGTCTGGGACCCGATACCGAAAACTGTGGCTTTGCGTCAGTATTGTCTTCAATCTCGCTCTGCTTGGCTTCTTCAAATACGGCGCCTTCTTCGCCGACAATCTCAACGTCCTCTTGTTGTCATTATCAATCCCATATACCGTCCCGGTGCCCGGTTTTTTACTGCCTATCGGCTTATCGTTCTACATCTTCCAGTCAATGAGCTACTCCATCGATTTTTACCGGGGCAAAATAGAACGGGAAAGGAGCTTCATAAAATACGCCGTCTTTGTCAGCCTTTTCCCCCGGCTGCTGGCCGGACCTATCGAAAGGGCAAAGAATCTGCTCGGCCAGTTGCACAAAACGCCCAAGTTCTCCAGAGAGGATATTACAGACGGTCTTTCCCTGTTCATTGTAGGATTCTTCAAAAAAGTGGCCCTGGCCGACTATTTGGCCCTTTACGTCAACAAGGTCTATGACGCCCCTGAGCAATTTCAATCGCCCGCTCTGGTCATCGCAACATTTATGTTTTGCTGGCAGATTTATTTCGACTTCAGCGGCTATACCGATATGGCACGCGGTATCGCACGGATGATGGGCATCCGATTAATGCTCAACTTCAACAATCCATATTTGGCCGCGAGCCTGGGCGAATTCTGGTCGAGATGGCACGTCAGCCTCTCCTCCTGGTTCAAGGATTATCTCTATATCCCCCTCGGCGGCAACCGCAAAGGAAATTTCAACACATACAGAAATATGCTCCTGACAATGGTGATTTCAGGATTATGGCACGGCGCCGCCTGGACGTTTGTCGTCTGGGGCCTGGTGCACGCCTTGGGCCGGTTTATGACGCGCGAGATGGAGAAAACTTCCCTTTACAAAGACAGGATACCCAAAATACTCAAGCAGCTCTTCGTGTTCACATTTGTTACCTTCGCATGGATTTTCTTCAAGGCCCGCAGTATAACCGATGCCTGGATTATCATCACGAGGATATTCACCTCAGGATTTGAAAAACCCGATTGTCCGCTGCTGGCATTGGTCCTTATTTTTGCGGTCTGGCTCTATCAGTTCGCTCACGAATCCAGGCTCAAGCCGGTCCTTGAGCTGCGGCCGGTGCGCATAGGCGTTGTCGTTCTTATGGTTCTATACCTGGCTGTTTTCGCTCAATCGAGTGAGCAGCCGTTCATCTACATGCAGTTCTGACCGGTTGAAAAGAGGTAGTAACTAATGCAGGACAATCAAACATCCCGGATTCGAGACGGCTCACCTACTGTGAACGAACCGCAGGTCCCTTTCAGCTCGAATTCCGTGCGATTATCGCTGCGCGAATGGCTCGTTGCCGCCGTTGTCTTTTCGGTTATTTTTTGTTTTGCGCCCGGTCTTTGGGAACGATTCGAGAAATTTGAGCCCGGGCCCGACTATCGAATACCCTACGAGTTGAGCGGCAATTACCGGCTGTACGACCGCTACTGCCAATGGGCCTGCTCGCACTACGAAACCCTCATAATCGGTGATTCCGTCATCTGGGGGCATTATGTCTCCAGAGATAACACGCTGTCGCATTACTTGAATGAAAATGCCGGCCGAAGCCGGTTCGCCAATCTGGGCTTGGATGGCACACATCCTGCGGCGCTGGAAGGCCTGATGAGGTACTACGGCCAGAGCATTTCAAACAAGAAAGTTATCCTGCACCTGAATCCCTTATGGACGAGTTCCCCCAAGGCCGATTTGCAAACCGAAAAAGAACATCATTTCAATCATCCCAAGTTAGTTCCGCAGTTTTCCCCCAGCATTCCCTGCTATACGGCCTCGCATCTCAGCAGGGCCTTCGCCGTGGCGCAGCGTCACGTACCTTTCCTGAAATGGAGATTACATTTGAGGCTTGCCTATGACCTGCCTTCATGGACGCTGAACCATCTACAGTGGAACCCTCTCAGGGAACTTGCAATCTCTGACAACTACGATAAAAGCCGCAGCGCCTCCAAACCCGGCAGGGGGGACTATCAGTGGGTCCAACTGTCAACGTCGCTGCAATGGAGTTTCTTTAGGCGCTCAATCGAGATGTTAAAGGCAAGAGGCAACAGGGTGTTCGTGCTCGTCGGCCCTTTTAATGAGCATACCCTCAAGCCGGATAGCCTCAACACCTACCGCCGGATGAAAAACGAAATCGAGGCCTGGCTTCGGCAGAACGCCATTGATTACTATATGCCGCCTGTCTTGCCCAACGAATTCTACCGTGATGCCAGCCATCCACTAAGCCGGGGTTATGCCATACTGGCCGAACAGCTCTTCGAAAATGATTCTTTCAAATCCACCATCCTCAATCCAGGCGAGGACTGATTGAAGTCATGTATTTATAGTGTTCTCAGTTGAAATTTCCCCCGCCGCGGCGGGTTCGCGGGTAAGTGTCTTTAGAACAATAAGTTACAATCTTACTCGCGGGAATTTACTACCCTGAAGGGTATACAAATCTCCCGGATATATCACCCAACCTGCATCCGTTCTAAGAGCCTTCAAATCGGTAGGGCGGGTCATTTACTATTGCCGCACAAATTTTAACGCCTTAAAACGAGTGCTCTTTTCCGATTGGCTGCAGCTTGCTGTATTTTTAGTTTGTGCTCGTGAAGAATTTCCCATTTCAAAAACAATCGACGGTTTTTAGTTCTTTCCCGCATATCAGAATTGATTATATTTCCCTGCCGGAAGAAAGTTGTTGAAATTGAGATGAAATCGTGATATTATGGGACATGAAGTGTACAATGGTGTTCCAAAAAAGTGTTAATGGGAATTTCGGTTTATATGAGTATTTGAGTGGTAAAGGAATCTCAACGTGACACAATACATTAGAAATCTGCGAAATATAATCGTGCTAGCGACCTTTGTGCTATGTGGACTGGTCGGCGCATCGTGGGCCAAAGAGCCCGGCAGGGGGGCCGTGAAAGTTTTTCTGCTGGTAGGGCAGTCCAACATGGAAGGCAAGGCCAAAGCCGGTACACTTGAACCGGCCATTGCCGACCCCAAAATGCGAGACCGCTTCAAACATCTCAAGAAGGACGGCGAGTGGACGGTCCGCAAAGACGTGTGGGTGACATTCCTTTGCCGCCGGGTCAAAGGCCCCTATGAAAAAAAACCGCCCTGCGGACACCTGACCGTGGGCTTTGGAGGATTCAAAACCGACAGAAATGACCAGTTCAAGAAGGTCCCGGTTCCCACAATCGGACCGGAATTGGGATTCGGCCATGTCCTCGGCAACCACTTCGATGAGCAGGTCCTGCTCATCAAGGCTGCCTGGGGCGGCATCAGCCTCAAGAAAGGCTTCCTGCCGCCGAGCGCCGGCGGGCCCGGACCGAAGTACACAGAGACAGTCGCGGAAGTTCGCAAAGTTCTGGACAACCTCAAGAAGTACTTCCCGCGATATGACGAAAAGCAGGGATACGAAATCGCCGGCCTTGTCTGGTTCCAGGGATGGAACGACGGAGTCGGCCAGGGCAACCCGGACTACACCGAGCAACTCGCGCATTTCATCCGCGACATACGCAGGGAATTCAACGTCTCCGATATGCCGGTGGTCATCGGTGAGCTGGGAACGGATGGGCCGGACGCCGCGGGCTGGGTAGCCGAGTTCCGGAAAAGGCAGGCCGCCGTTGCAGACATACCCCAGTTCAAGGAAAACGTACGATTTGCGAGGACTGCTCAGTTCTGGCCAACCTTCCCGGCGGAACTCGACCCCAAATGGGAGGAATTCAAGAAGAAGAATAAGGCTTTTTTGGAGCAGGCGAAAAAACAAGGCAGAAAACTGACACCGCAGGAAATATGGGAGTTTGGCAATAAGCACTGGCGTATTCACAAGGACGTCGCACGAATGTCCGACAAACGGTATCATTATTGGGGTTCAGGCGAGTGCTATTACCTTATGGGCGAGGCCTTCGGCAAAGCGATGCTTGAAATGCTAAAATAGACCGCCGGCCGACCTGCTCGTCTGCCTCAAAGATGGGTGGGTGCATGGCAGCACGCTGTTTCACACGCTGATAAACAAGGCCGCCAGCGCCCACGGCTCGCTCAATCAACTCAACTCGATGACATTCGCGATGACTATGCTCGGCGAGCTGCCCGAGGCGATGAGGCTGGAAGAAGTAATGCCGGCCGTTGAAAATCTGCGAAGTCAATAACCGCCGGGCGAACTCGACCACCTCAAAACCTTTGCTTTCCCAAAGCACGGCTGTTTTGCACGGCCTGACCAC
This sequence comes from Sedimentisphaerales bacterium, assembly GCA_030611315.1. GTDB lineage: Bacteria > Planctomycetota > Phycisphaerae > Sedimentisphaerales > Anaerobacaceae > JAUWPZ01. The sequence goes on along the minus strand of JAUWPZ010000177.1, from coordinate 97 downwards.
CTGCCGGCAGTCTCAGAGGGGGATTTTGGAACCGCAGGATTGTTCTGTATACTTTATATTAGTAAGGCGCGGTGCAAATGCGCTGAAAAAGCGTACA
>JAUWPZ010000095.1 GCA_030611315.1 Sedimentisphaerales bacterium | reverse complement strand
ACATTGAATATCGTATGCCCCATCGCCGTACGCTTCGAGTTTCTCGATGCCCGAAGTGCTGCTATTTGAGCCGTTATCGTCGTCCCGATGTTATCGCCCAATATATACGGTATCGTAACACGCAGCACATCATACCATTCTGTCCCAAACGCCCCCGTGAACGCTAATATCTGTAGCATTCCGATTGATGCTGAGCTGCTCTGCAAAAGCATCGTTACTATCGTCCCGGCTAAAACTGCCAAAATCGGATTGCGCCCGAGCCATATCAAAGCCTGTCTCGTACCTTCACTATCTTTCAAAGGCCCGAATGCGTCCTTCATAAAGTGAATCCCGAGAAATAGAACACCAAATCCTAACATTATCTGACCGATGTTCCGTGCCCGCTGCGACCTGCCGACAATGGTTAGAAGAAATCCAACGCCCACTGCTGGAAGGGCATAGTTAGTAATCTTGAATACTGCCAGCACAGAAACAAGACCAGCAGTAATTGTCGTCCCTATGTTCGCGCCAAGAACTACGCACAATGCCTGCTTCAAAGTCAAAAGCCCTGCATTTACAAACCCTACCACCATCACGGTTGTCGCCGAACTCGACTGAATCAGACCTGTTGTCAGTGCGCCAATAAGAACGGCAACAACCCTATGCTTTGTCAGAGCCTCGAGAAGATTTTTCAGCTTCTGGCCGGTCACTTTCTTCAAACCGTCCGACATCAACCCCATACCGAACAAAAATAAACCCAAGCCTCCTACCGTACCGAAAATCATGCTTTTGACGTCCATACCGACTCCTCAAAAAGAAATATAAAGGCATAAGTTGTTCTCTACTTATGCTTTAAGATAACGACATCTTCTCATCCTGCGCGGTTGTTTTAATCGTTTCGATTGGTCCCGTCAAGCCGGTTTTTTGGCATTCTCGATGTTTTTTTACCTGCCCCCCGTCACTCACACAGACCGCACAAAATCTCCACCCCCTGTTGCAGTTTCTCATCACTCGTCGCGTAGCTTATCCGAAAATGCGTATCTCTCTCGCTGAAAACATTCCCCGGTATTACAAGCACGTTGTTCGCTATCGCCCTCTCCACGAACTTCGTTCCGCCCTCCGCCGGCGCCTTGATAAACGCATAAAACGCCCCGCCAGGCTTGACTAATTCGAACTTCTCACTCAGCCCCTCATAAAGCATATCTCTTTTCCGCCTGTATGCATCCACCAATTCGCTCACATCGTAGTCCATCGCCGCTATCGCCGCCCTCTGAAACGGCCTCGGCGCACAGACAAACGTATATTGCTGTATCTTCGTCATCTCCTCCACAACCCCTCGAAGCGCCTCACTCGCAGCAACATACGCCATCCGCCACCCCGTCATCGCGTACGACTTGCTGAATCCCCGCAGCACAAGGCTTTTGTCGTAGTATTTCGCGATACTCGGGCAGGCCCCGTCGTAGCAGAACTTCTCATATATCTCGTCCGTCATAACCAGAACGTCGGCCTCCGCCGCCACCTTCGCCAGCGCCCGTATTTGCTCATCCGGATACACCGCTCCCGTCGGATTACACGGAGAATTAACGATAATCATCTTCGTCTTGTCTGTTATCGCCTCTGCTATCCTTTCCACCGGCAGAGCGAAATCCGGATAACTGTCCACATACACGCACCGTCCGCCTAACATGTTTATCAAGTGCTTGTAAATCACGAAGTACGGGTCTGGTATAATCACCTCGTCCCCCGGGTTGATAAGTACCATAAACGCCAGAAGCAGCCCACCGCTCACCCCACAGGTCACAAGCGCCGCCGGCTCGTCCCACCCGAACTCGGCCTTAATTTGCCCTGCGATTTTCTCCAGCAGCTCCGCGTCGCCGGCCGTCTGCGAATATTTATTCTCGCCTTCACGGATTGCCTTTATTGCAGCTTCTTTCAGCGCCTCCGGCACATCGAAGTCCGGCTGACCTATCGAAAAATTAACCGGGTCCTCCATCTTCGCCGTCAAAGCAAAAACCTTCCGTATCCCGCTCGCGTCTATCTTACTTACTCTATCTGCCAGTAATTTATCCATAGGCGGACATACTAATCCCGAAACACCAAAACGTCAATCAAAAATTCCCATTGTCATTCCCGCGAAGTACGTGTTTAGCCAAGTAACTCACTGAAGCACTATCCTAACGTGGCACGGGCTTCCAGCCCGTGAAAACACGGCCATCTTGGCCGTGCCACTAAGAAATTTCAACTGGCTAAACACGTACCCCGCGAAAACTCCGAATCCAATCCCGGTCATTTCGAGTGAAGGCGCAGCCAAAGTCGAGAAATTTATTAAGTGGCGGTTTCTTCAAAGATACTCCTTCTGCGATAGCTTGCAGGTAACGATGCGCATGAAGAAAGCCGCTACTCCGACGAATCGGGGTCGCGGCTTCCTGAACATATTCTGTGGTTTAACTACTTTCTTTTCCTTCGTCCTCTGCTGTCTCGACGGCGGCGCCCTCGACTTCAACGCCTTCCGCTTTGGCGGGCTCTGTCTTACTTTTGCGACCGGCGTAGCTCTTACGATGGGCCACTTTCGCAAGGCCGAGCAAAGAATCCCCCTCTTCCCAGCGGCCTTCGTCTTTCAATTTCTCGATGCGCTCCGCCCGCGTCAAAACGTTGCGATGACGCGACAGATGCCCTTTTATTTTTAATGAACGGTCAATACTCATTCAACATTTCTCCTAAAACTATTCAATCTTCCTGCCGTAGGCGTCGCTGAAATAGTGTGGTGCAAACGCCTCAAAACCCTCAGGGGCCTTACCCTTATATTGCGCTCCCACCTCGATTATTTTCTCTTTAGCGTTGTATCCATCCGACCCGGCTGTAAATCCGATATATTTGTCTTTCGTAATCAAAAAGTATTTCCCGCCCCAGTTCACAATCTCAGTCAAAATGCCGTTCTCCGCAAAATGTGTCTGAACCGGAACCAGGTCCGCTTGGTTTCTATGCTGTACCAGCACAATCACATTATCGCCCGTTGACCTGACCGGCTCGCCCATTGTATTGCTCGTAACAGTTTTTTTAGCCGTACTCAGGGTTTCCATCCTGCTTCTTATTACATTCTCCGTAGATTTCACCGGATTGGAACCACCTATGTTTTTTCCTGTCGGATTACCCGTCGGCCCCCGCTCGCTCAGATGGGAGAACTGACCGACACGAAACGCCGCCAGAATCAGCACGATAAGAAAAAGGACCGCCGCGATTGCAATCTGATAAGGCATCGAAAACTCTATCCTGCCCGCATTAAACTGCACCATTCTCGGTTTTCTCCACCACCGCGCTGTCGTCTGCGATACTTCCTCAACAGAGGTTTCTTCTATTGTTTCTGTTGTTTCTGTGATTGGCTCTTCTTCTTTGGGCTTTTTGTCGGGCTTTTCCGGCTGCATTTTCTCTAACGTCTCGCCGTACCCGGGCTTAAACCGGGCCTTGCTCATCACCTCGTAAAGAGCCATTTTGCCCCGTTTATTACGTGCCATAGCTAAATCCACCTATTTTTACAATACATCCCGCAGCTAACTATTCTGCCCAATTAACTTTTACGAACACATAGACCACGATTTACAAACTATACAGCACTCCAATATGTTTTTCAACAATAAAGTAGCAACATTTATCAGGAAAATTTCCATCAAAAACTCGCCCTTCGCTCTTCATCCTTCGTCCTTCACTATCCCCCTCCCCTTCTTCCCTTCGGTGGAAGACCTCCGCTACTTATCACATCTCGCCACTGTTCTTCCCAAACATCTCTAATAAGCAATGCTCCTTCATCAGCCGAATCGTTTCTCCTAATACCAATACTATCTTCTGATAATGCCTTATATCATCGTATGAAAGCTCTCTTCCCCTCCTGTACTTAAGCCACGCCTCGCATACCTGATAGCCCCCTATATGAAATTCCCATACATCGGGAAGCACTCCCTCAAAATATTGGTCCTTATTGATATACACCCTCCCCTTCCCCGGCTTATCCGCATGCGCTACATATTTGGGATAACCCTTCTCAACAATGTTCTCACCCGCAATGCCAAACGTTGGGTATCGCTTTTCATCTTCCAGTATTTCCGCCTCCATCAGGTGCAGTTTCACCAGTTCATCACCAACATTGCACACCCTTCTAAATATCGTCCTTCCCTTAGGCCAGGGAACCCGTGGAAAATCTATTTTCAAAAACTCCGCATATCGCCTGCGATATTCCGGCGAATGAAATACTGCATAAATATAATGAAAAATATCCTCCGGCCCGAAAGTCTTTTTCAAATCACCAACACCATCCGACACAAACTCTAACTTGACGCTCTTAGCAAATTCATCCACAAACTCCCTCGACAAATTAGGAATACGACCATCCTTACCAGCAGGCCATTTAGAATCTTCAAAAAGATTGTTTTCTTCTTTGGGGTAAAGGTATAAAGGAAAAAACGGTCCGCTCCCAAATCTTCCTGCAGTATCAATTGCGTTAAAGCTCCCTATGTTTCGTGTAACAAATATATGCCTAAATTTATCTATGACTTGACGTGATATTAATAATCCCAAATTCTCTCCCTTCAACATATGCCGCATAATTTCTGGTCTTGCCCAATCAACCATCCATTCAGCATAATATATAACTCGTTCGTCAAACGGCCGGTACAAGTACTTCTCAATTCGTTTTTCCCAATTTTTGTCGTCTCTGACTTTCTTTCTGGCTTCGTTCAATTTCCAGCTGCGCGTGTCGCCATCTGGATATTTCGATGACCCTTTACCTTTGAAATATCTCGCCCTTATTTCTCCATCGGAAATTGTCGAATCTGAGAATGCTTTTATGCGATGTAGTAGTGTTTCCGTGTTAAAGTCAATAACAAATTTGTCTCTTGCTGTAACTATACCTGTTATACTTATAGGGAATATATCACCAATTTGAATAAACTTCTCATATTCCTTTCTTTTTGACTCATCTCTTTTGACAAAGAAATAATATGGAGAATTGGGCGACAACTCAGTCCAGCCCGTAGTTTTAATGTCATTTGCTGTCAGCCATTCATATTTGCCTTTTCGCAGTCCGTATAAATCCGCGTGATATATTTTAGCAAGTGTGCTGTTCTCTTTTTTCTTTACAAAAATTCCGATAGATACACCCTGCTGGATATCAAAGACATTCTTGTCAAGCGAGCCATCCGGACAGGTCTCTTTTTTCTTACTGTTCCCGTGCAGGTCTAAAATATATATTTCATCGAACGTCTGCATCAGACTTTGCCGCATTCCCCTGAAAGTCAGATTATCGAGATAGCTGTGATTTGTTACAAACGCTAATATCCCATAACCGCTCTGTTCAATTCTCAATTGGCCAAAACGAATGAACTTTACATAATCATCCTGCAGCCAAACCTTCCTTTCGCCAAGAGGTTTGCCATCGACCTCATAATAGCTTTGAGCACCGTTTTCGCCCGGAAGTTTATTTTTTAATAGTTTATCAATCCAGTCGTTCATGTTTGCAGATAATCCCGCATAAGGTGGATTGCCGGTAACAACCATAATAGGCAGTTCTTTTTTGACCTTATTTGCCGCTGTTGCTTCCTTACTTAGATACTGCGCAAAAAGCGTACGCGAGGTTTCTTCCGCCTCTTCTAAGGTATTCGTAAGATATATCCCTAATCGCTCAGCGCTGCTGAAATCGTAACCAGTCTCGGCTAATTGCAAACCCAATTTCATATGACACACGGCGTACGGTGCCATCATCAGCTCGAAGCCAAATATCCTCGGCAATAAATGCTCTTTCACATACCCTGACCACATTCCTTTTTGCCGACTAAATCTTTTATAAATCTGTTCAATCACCTCAAACAGGAACGTCCCTGTTCCAACAGCCGGGTCAAGAATAAGCAATCTATGCAAATCTTTGCCTTTAATCTTCGATTCGTCTGCTAATCCGCGCTTTAAGCCAAATTTCGTCTTAAGCAGATAGTCCACACTGCGTACAATATAAGAGACCACCTCGTCCGGCGTATAATACTCTCCCCGTTTCTTACGCATCTTTGGGTCATATTCTGCAAGAAAAGTCTCATAGAAATGAAATACTGGGTCTTTGCGTTTTTTACGTCTTGCAAAGTCACGCAATATCACTCCCATATCTGCCTGCTTTAACAATTCTACTAAATCATCCACGAGCCAGACAATTCTATCGTCTAATTTAGGGCCTGCAATATCCCCAAAAATATCCCGGAAAAAAGGATTCGTTTTAGGTAATAGGTAAGCAGCGTGCTCTCTGGTTAATTCCTTGGCTCGCTCGTCCAACCCGTGAAAAGCTGCGTATTTATCCTTGCCGAATATAGTCATATCCTCAATATGACATCGGGCGCTGAACAATCCATAACAGATAGTCTGAGCATACATATCCGCAAATTGTTCTTCGGTTAAATCGTGCAGTAAAACCTCTTTGAAAGCTTCAAACTGGCCGTGTAATGTCCCGGATTTTTGTTCCTGCTGGAATGTCTTTTTGATAACATCTCGCATCAGTCTGGTCTTGTGAGCCATTTTCATAGCTAATTCTTTTGCGATTTTGATCTTTTCTGGCTTTTGGCTCAAAAAGGCTTCCAGGATTTCGCAAACTTTCTTTTCTTTTTCCTCAGCCGCCTTGAATTTACCCGCTGATTCCTCGGCTAGTCTTGCTGTTAATTGTCTTTCGCCGTTTACATACCAGCGAAATTCAATATAATCGGTCAAAATGAAATTGTTGAGACTTGGCAAATATCTTTTCTTGATTTGTTCTGTCTTTGCTGCCTGTGCTAAATTTGTGCCTATATCTTTGGCCTCGATGTATCCTATATTTTGGTCAAGTCCATTAGTTCTACGCGAAACAACAAAATCCGGAGCACCACAAGCTATTCGCCGAGGTTCATTCGTTGCCGTAATCTTATCGCCAATTACCTCAATCAGGGCTTTCAAGGCAGGCCGATGTGTATGTTCTGTGGCATCACCCCGCATATATGCTTTATTTATCTCTTTCAAATAATTATCAAACGCATCCTCTGCCATAGCAAATCCTTAAACTAATACAATCCTCCTCACAATACCCATATCCTCAATTCCCGTCAAATCAAAAAAACTCGCCCTGAACGCAGCCGAACGGCTTCCGCCATCTTCGCATTTACCCATCCACTCATAAACTCATCTACGATTCTTTTCGCGTCTTCGTGGTTAATCCCTCTAACTTTTTTATCTCTGTGTGCTCTGTGTCCTCTGTGGCAATTTTTATCTTTTTTCTTTGTGCCTTTGCCCCTTTGAACCTTTGCCCCTCTGCTCCTCTGTTTCTAAAATTTCACTTGACACTCAACATTTTATATTGTATAATACATATCTAACAAATAAAGACAAAAAAACAGGATACACAACGAACAACGAGCGACGAGCCACAAAATGCCATTTAATAAATTACCCATTTTACCACTCACAATGTACCACGAAATACGCACAACGCAATACGATATACGCAATACGATATACTATTAATATGCAATACAAACCCAATTTACAGGAAAATCAGGTGAACGCAAATTCCGTCTTAGCAAAGGGTTATGAATTTGACATCGTTTTTTGGCCTAAAAATCCCAAAGCCAATTTCCGAAAAAGTCAAATGAATGTAAATCCATATTATACAACGAATTATGAAAATATAAGCGATTGGACACTTAGTAAAACCAAACCCAATTCAAAGCCAATTAAACCCAATTCAAAGCCAATTAAACCCAATCAAAGCCAATTTCAAACCCAATACAAACCCAATTTTTCAATTTTCCTTCGTTTCTTCGTGGCAAAAACTAAATACCCCTTTTTTATAGTTGTGATGTATTCTGACGGCTGTTGCTATCAGCCCCGACAAACACTGGGATATGACGGCGGCGATCGCCGGGGTAACGCCATATTTCTGCAGGATATATTGACACGGAATTCTAAAGACGTACATAGCCAGAATCCCACGCATATTCGCAGAAAAAATCGACCGCATATCGCGCAGGAAATTTCGCTCGCCCCTGCGATACTGGCGGATATGCAGCATCGCGTATATCCCCGATGTCCCCGCCAAAAATCCCGCGGTCCCGCCGAGCGCCGAGACGATACTGATGGCAGCATCGGAATCCGTCAGTTTGTCCATCAAAACGGCACAGGCCGCGGACAAAACAACAGCCAGCAGAGAGGCCAGAATCTCCGAGGAATAGTACTTTACATTGGTCCTTGAAAATATTCTTTTTGTAACTTTCGTCACTGTTGGAGCTTCCTGTCAGTCGGAACGAAGACGTTGCTGCAATAAATTACAGTTATTCCGCTAAACCGTCAAGAAATTGATTTGTTTGCCGGCAAGTACGGTTGTTCAGGGTTGGGCTGCCGGATTGTTACACTATTTTTTGCAAAATTTCGCCTGAAATTGGGCGCACCCCCTCACAAAGCCCAAAATGCAGCCCTTTGTTCAATTAATGCCTCTTTGACATCAACATACAATTACTTGTCCGGAATCTGTTAATTTTCACTTGACAAAATGCCGGCAGTTCACTATTTAAGCATCTCATTAGTATCAAAGTTGTTAGTTTTAGTATCGAATTTGAAGTTCCTCTGGAGTAACTCAGGATGTTACCTGCAAAGAAAACAAGTAAGACAAGAACACGCACTCGCCGGAGCCATCATCGGCTCAAAGCGGTGAATTACTCTGTTTGTAAAAAATGCGGCCAGGCCAAGCTCCCTCACGCCGCGTGCGAAAATTGTGGCTATCTCAACCCGAAAATCACCTTGGATCTCGGCAAAAAAGAAAGCAGTTGACACATGCGAATTGCAATTGACGCTATGGGTGGCGACAATGCGCCGGATGAAATTGTCGCCGGTGCATTGGAGACCATTGAACTGCTCGATGAAAACGACGAGTTGATACTTGTCGGCCCAAAGGATGTTATCGAACCGCGAATGCCATCTTTGAAATCTTACCGGGGTGCTATCTCTGTCGTTCATGCCCCCGACGTAATCGCTATGGACGAAACGCCGATAGAGAGCCTGAGGAGAAAACCGAAAAGTTCCATCGGCGTTATTGCCAGGCTCGCCAAAAGAGGCCAGGCCGACGCCGTCATATCCGCGGGCAATACAGGTGCTTGCGTTGCCGCCTTCCAGATGAGGATGCGAAATCTGCCCGGCGTCAATCGTCCGGGTATTGCCGTTGTATTTCCCACCTTTGAAGGACCCGTCACTATATGCGATGTCGGAGCAAATATCGCCTGTAAACCGATACACCTTTATCAATACGCCGTCATGGCCGGTCTGTATTCCCAGTATCAGCTTGGAATTGAAAACCCGAGAATCGGCCTTATGAGCATCGGACAGGAAGACGCAAAAGGTAACGAGGTCGTAAAAAAAACGCGTGAGCTGATGAAATCAGACCCAAATATGAATCTCGTCGGAAACATCGAGGGAAGAGATATCTTCCAAGGCGTTTGCGACGTCGCTATTTGCGAAGGCTTCGTCGGAAACGTCATTCTCAAACTCACCGAGGGACTGGTTGACGGCCTCTTTAAGGCCATAAAACACGAACTGATGGAAGAAAAACCACGACTCGCTATGAAATTCAAGCCCGTTATGAAAAGAATCTACAAGAAGTACGACTATAATGAGTATGGTGGAGCCCTGCTCCTGGGTGTTAACGGCGCCGCACTGATTTGTCACGGCTCAAGCAAGGCAAAAACGATTAAAAATGCCGTTCTGGCCGCGAAAAAATACTACACCGAAAAAATAAACGACAAAATCATCGAATACTTATCAGGTACCCCGGTTTCCAGTGAGACGCCAAATGGAATTCTGGCACAAACACCCGTAAGGACAACTGATGGATAACCTAATCGAACAGCGACCCCCCACCTATCACGCAGTTATCGCGGGTTACGGTTCATTTGCACCCGAAAAGACCATAACAAACGATGACCTCGCAGAAATGGTTGACACCACCGACGAGTGGATTACCACTCGAACCGGAATAAAGGTTCGCCACATCACCACGGACAATGAAACTACCGCCCTCTTGGCAATCAAAGCGGCTAAAAGGGCCCTCGCAGAGGCAAAGCTCGACGCAAAGGAGATTGAGCTGATTATTGTCGCAACTATTACACCGGAGATGGTCTTCCCTTCAACCGCATCCTTTGTACAACTGGCTCTGGACGCAAAGAAAGCCTGGGCATTCGATTTGGCAGCCGCCTGCAGCGGTTTCATATATGGTCTGTCAATAGTCCGGCAGTTTATAGAAAGTGGGCAAATCAAAAATGCTCTTGTCGTAGGAGCAGAAACGCTCACAAAAATCACAAACTGGAAAGACAGGACAAGCTGCATCCTCTTCGGCGACGGCGCCGGGGCCTTTGTACTCGAACGCGCCGATAAAAACAACCGCAGGGGAATAATGTACAGCACAATGTTCTCAGACCCCACCCGCTGGGACGCCTTGAATTGTCAGGCATACGGCTCGCGATACCCCGTCGGCAAAAAGCTGGATAACCCGGAAAAAATATATATGCAAATCAAGGGCAGACAAGTATATCAGCAGGCCATCCGGCGAATCGTTGAGACAGTTACCGAATGTCTCGAAAAGTGCAATTTGACTTTAGACGATATCGCTATGGTAATCTCACACCAGATGAACGCAAGAATTATCGAGTCCGCTGCCAAACGCCTGAAGCTGCCTGATGAAAAGGTCTTTTTGAACATCGCAGAGTACGGCAACACCTCCGCAGCCTCCGTCCCCATTGCCTTTGATGAGTGCGTCAGGAAGGGAAGAGTCAAACGAGGCGACATCGTTATTCTCGTGGCTTTCGGAGCCGGTTTGACCTGGGCGGCGAACGTAATTGAATTTTGACGTTGGCAAGCATTAATACTAAATACTCAACTTGACCGGTTCTTTTAACTGTCATGCTGAGCGCAGCGAAGCATCTGGCCTTAACATAGGATTTGGGCCGATTGCGAGCGTGAGATTCTTCGCTTCGCTCAGAATGACAAATTACGTATGTTCTTGTTAACACAATACTTATGCTAAACCCAGTTAAATTATGAAAACCGCTTATCTTTTTCCAGGACAGGGTGCTCAGGTCGTCTCAATGGGTTTGGAAATTGCACGGTCATTTCCCGCCGCGGCGGATATATACCAAAAGGCGAATAATCTTGTCGGTTATGATTTAAGAAAGATTTGTTTTGAAGGCCCCGCCGAACAGTTAAACAGCACAACCATTTCACAGCCTGCGATTTTTACTACTTCCGCCGCCATACTGGAGGCCCTCAGAACCGGCCCCGCCGCGAGCGACCTCGTCCCCGACGTCACCGCAGGCCTTAGCCTGGGCGAATACACCGCCCTTTATGCAGCGGACCTCATCAGCTTTGAGGATGCCCTGGCCCTCGTCCGGAAACGAGGCCAGGCCATGCAGGCCGCCGCCGATGCGACCGAAGGTGCAATGGTCAGCGTCATCGGACTCGATGAAGAAAAGACCAACACGCTGTGTGACAGGGCTTCTCAGGGCGAACTCCTGGAGCCTGTGAACTTCAACTGTCCCGGACAAATCGTTATAAGCGGCACAAAAGCAGCCTGCGCAAGGGCCGAAGAGCTGGCCCCTCAATTCGGCGCCATAAAAGCCGTAACACTCGAGGTCGCTGGTGCTTTTCATACTCAGATGATGTCCTCTGCCGCAGATGCTCTCCAGGAAGCATTGGCGAATTGCCGGATTTCACCGCCCGCGGCGCCGAAGGTCATCGCAAATATCAACGCCGAGTATTACACAACCGCCGAAGAAATTGCACAAGGCCTGAAAAAGCAATTGACTTGTCCAATTCTTTGGCAAAAATCTATGGAAAGACTATTGGCCGACGGCGTCGAAAAATTCTACGAAATCGGCCCAGGCAGAGTCCTGACAGGACTTATGAGAAGAATAAACCGAAAAACAAAGGTCATAAACATAAACACTGCCGACGCCATAAATGGCTGCAGACAAAAATCTTAAATGTACAAATGGATTAAAACGTTTGGATTTTTGAATTTTGGTCATTTGAATTTGTTTCGGATTTCGAATTTCGATATTCGGATTTATCAAAAATAAAATTCTCAATATTGGGAGGTCAAAAAATGTCGGAAAAAAGGTTGGCTGTTGTAACCGGCGCCGCCAGAGGAATAGGGCGGGCCGTCGTTCTTGAACTGCTGAAGCAGGGCCGTATCGTAGCTGGGCTTGATATAAACACCGAGCAGCTAAACGAGCTTGAAAGCGTCGTAAAGGAAGCCGGTTTTACGATTATAACAAAGTGTGTTGACATAACCGATACCGGCAAGTTTGTCGAAATCCTTGAATCTTTAGCGTCCGAACACGGCGGAATCGGCATCCTCGTGAACAATGCCGGCATCACTCGCGACGGCCTGCTTATGCGAATGAGCGACGAGGATTTCGACAAGGTCATCGAGGTCAATCTCCGCGCCGCCTTTGTCGCAATCCGCACCGCCTCAAGGTCTATGGTTCGCAACAAGTTCGGCCGAATCATCTCTCTTAGCTCGGTCTCCGGCGTCATGGGCAACGCGGGACAGTGCAATTACGCCGCCAGCAAGGCCGGACTCATCGGCCTGACAAAATCAGTCGCCCGAGAGCTTGCCAAGAAAAATATAACCGCTAATTGCATCGCACCGGGCTTCATAATCACGGAAATGACCGACGTCCTGCCCGACCCCGTCAAAGACGCCGCAAAGCAAATGATTCCTTTGCGCAGGTTCGGCACCGTTGAGGATGTCGCCAAGGCCATCGCTTTTCTCGCAAGCGACGATGCCGCCTACATCACAGGCCAGGTCATCTGCGTTGACGGCGGTATGGCTATGTAATCTCGTATTTCTCCCCTTCGGTCTTTGGTATAATATGTTATGCACACAGCGAACTTAGCTCCTGATGAGTTTGATTTGAAATTTGTGATTTGAGGTTTGAAATTCGAGATTGAGTCGTTCAATCCCGGCCCGTCAATCCAGAGTCATTTGCGGCAGCTCTACTTGCCCGCTTTGTCGCCACTCCTCAAATCGTCCTCGCATTCGTCCCATGGTCTCCTGCCTCTCCTCATCGGACATTGTCTCCCACCTCGCCCTCATAGCTCTCCTTCTTTCCACCTCTACCTCTCTCTCTTCCGCAGACATGCTCTGCCATCTCTGCATCGCTAAGGTGAATCCCTCTCGCAATCTGGCCTGTTCCTCTTCCGTAAGATTAAGGTCCGCCCATATCTGCCGCCAGTTGCCAAACTCACCGGACGTCTGAGTTCTCCCAACCGCTGTTTCCGTCTCGACCGCCGCTTCCGTTTCCTCCTCCGCGGTTTCTTCCGGTTCCCCCTCCTCCTCCTCCTCCTCTACGTCAGCCGGCTCCAGCGCAACCACATCTTCTTCTTCGACAGCTTCTATCACTGTCTCAACAGCTTCCTTCTCCGGCTCCGCACTTTCCCGCACAACCGCCGCTTCAATTTGTTTCGCCGCCGCATCCTTGGCCTTCATCTCAGCACGCCGAGACCGAATCTTCTTGACACCAAGCCCCAGCCCCAACGACGCTAAGAGTACTACAACCGCACCAACTATCCACACTGCCGAACTTGACTTCTTCATTTTAGCCGCCTCATTTCAATTTCTCAGCCGAGATTTAACGGGTAAGCCGCTTTGCAGCATACTTGGACCTTCCTGATAGCATCTATAGTGCTCACGATTGAAATTTCCTGTTTGTTCGCCTGCCCCATAGGGGCGGGCAACTTGTGCCACAGGTAGTAACCTTAAAACAATAATTTACAATCCCAATCGCGGGAATTTATTACCCTTAAGGGTATATTACCAAATTTTCACAGGAAATTCTACCATTTCCCCCTTTTGATGCCTGCGTCAAAAGTAGTCACCGTCAAAAAAGTGCTATAAGTTGTTGTATTTTGGGGAGTTAAATCATTTTTTGGGTTGACAGGCAATGCGGGTTGTATATAATATAATCTGTTATATACCAAAGACTTGGAGAA
>JAUWPZ010000084.1 GCA_030611315.1 Sedimentisphaerales bacterium | reverse complement strand
TTTAATATTCCTTCGTAATTCTACGGGTGTTAACCCGTAGATGGAAGTATCCGCTGTCTTCGTGTATAGTACACGGATGGAGTACAAGAAGCAAGCACATGCAGTATATTATGCTCAATACCATATAGTAATATCGACCAAATACCGCAGAAAGGTATTGAAAGCCGGTATGGGCGAGTATCTGAAAAGGAAGGTTTTGCAAGTTAGCAAGTTTCATCCTGAAATAGAGATAATAGAAGTGAATACAGATTTGGACCATATACATTTATTATTGTCAATACCACCAAAATTTTCGGTTAGTGAGGTTGTCAAGATGATAAAAGCCCATACCGGCACATCTATGCGAAAGAAGTTCCCATTTTTAGATAAGGTGTATTGGGGAGTTAGTGGTATTTGGTCGATAGGTTACTTTGTGTCAACAGTTGGTATAAATGAGGAAACGGTCAGGAGGTATGTGCAAAAGCAGGGAGAGGAAGACAGCGGACAAGCGAAGCTTGAATTCTAAAATGCTACGGGTTTTAACCCGTAGTTGTTTACTGGTCAGGTATGGATCGTCATGAGCCATCGAGGCCAAAGCCAATGTCGATACGAGTAAGATTATCTTTCCCATTTGTTTGTCCTCCTAAATTCGTTTCGTTCTTTTACTCCAGCCAGTGGTCAGAAAAGATTTTCACGTCAGGCCAATTGACGTCAGTGCTCTTATCAAGGTCTGCTTTGCCGCACCAGCTCGGATCGACGCAACCTGTATCCAACCAGTGTAAGGCAAATATAGCGTAGTCGCGAAAGTCAACACTACCTTTGCCGTCGAGGTTTGTTGGCCCACGGAGAATCAGCCGGAACTCGAAACCGCGGTCGTAGCTCAAACTGCCAGCATAATCGCCGTACGAATCCGCTTCGGAGGCATATAGTCCAAATGCAAACGTTTCGCCTGCAAGCACGTGTGGGATAATACTGCCTGGCACGGACTGGTCGATCAGGCCCAGCAGCGATGGCCCGCGCCAGAGCTTAAGGTAAAAGGCCTCGGCGTTACCAAGTTCACCACCGACAAGAACTTCCAGAACAAGGTCAAGATCACTCCCGGCTGGGTAGGACTCGGAAGTACCGAGAATGATTGTTCCGGTTACTGTGCCATCAGCATCTTGGCAGGAAATAGCCCATGACTCCGAACACTCGGGCGGGTCAAAACATTCTTCACCATCCTCGCCCCAGAACGCGATAAGACCCTGCAAGTGGCCGCCGTTAGTTGTCTCGAAGCTGACCGAAGATGAAGCGAACGCAGGGAACGTAGCAGGTTCTTCCCCTACATTGTAAGCTGGCCCGTCAATCACAACGGTTGTTCCGCCCAGGTCGGTGTGCGCTGTGGCTGTGTAACTTGCCGACATCGTAACCGGGGCAGCAGGTATATTCTTGATTGTAAGCCTCAGTTCGTGTTCGTACCCCCCTGCTTGGTAACTGATCGCTGGCTGGCCCGATGGCAGGACTGCCAGGCTGCTGTAGTCGCCCACGTCCCCGGCGCTATCCAGAGTCGTTGTCTGCCAGGCGCTGCCGTCGTAATAGGCGTACTTTAAGTCTCGGTTGGTGTTGTCGTGGTAGCTGATAGCAGGGTGGCCGGAAGGCAGGACCGCCAGGCTCTTGGACCTCCTGACAACATACGGCCCATCCACGGTGGTTGTTTGCCATGTGCTCCCGTCGTACCAGGCGTACTCCAGAGTATCGTACCCACCGGTGTAGCTGATGGCCGGATGTCCCGATGGCAGGACCGCCAGACTGGTGTAGTCGTTGCTTGAGTAATCTACGGTAGCTATCTGCCAGGCACTGCCATCATACCAGGCGTACTTCAGGTCGCGATTGGTGTTGTCGTAGTAACTGATAGCTGGCTGACCCGATGGCAGGATTACCAGGCTGGTATACCCCCCGTACTGGCCCAGATCGTTGTCCACTGTGCTCGTTTGCCAGGTGCTGCCGTCGTACCAGGCATACTTCAAGTCGTTGTTGGTGCTGTCCCAGTAACTGATAGCGGGTTGTCCGGACGGAAGAATCGCAAGGCTGCTGTACCGACCGACATCCCCTGCACTATCAATGGTGGTCGTCTGCCAGATGCTGCCATCGTACCAGGCGTACTTCAGGTCGTAGTTGGGGTATCCACTGTAGTAGCTGATGGCCGGGTGTCCCGATGGTAGAATCGCCAAGCTGGTGTACTGGCCCACGCCACCAGTGCTATCTACCATAGTCGTCTGCCAGATGCTGCCATCGTACCAGGCGTACTTCAGGTCGGTGTTGGGGTATCCACTGTAGTAGCTGATGGCCGGGTGTCCCGACGTCAGGATAGCTAGGCTGGTATATGCTCCTCCTTCGCTATCCACGACTGTGATATCCCAGAAATCGGCTGCCCCAGCCGGATTGGCCAAACAGCCGATCATCAAGAATACCCATAGCACTCGCACACTGAATTTTCTTATTGGTAAACTCTTTTTGTAAAGGTTGTGTCCTATTATATTCCATCCTCCTACTTGAACGTTCAGTTATTTTTCACCAACCTTTTGCATCAATAAAGGTGCGATCAGAAATTCTAAACGCACAATCAATTAAACCACTTTATTTTATCAATTCATCCGGCAAAAGCCAAGCAAAATCTGCCTGTTTTTTAATTTTTCCGGTTCTAACTGAATATCCGAGATCTTTTCCCTTCGGCTGTTTTCATAGGGAGTCCTTAGGACAACTAATTGTGGCTATTTTACTTAACATCCCTGAAATAAACAACTTATATCATTTCCCTCAATCGTTATGAGACTTTTGCTAATTTACTTTGTGATAGGTAAAGCTTCATTTGCGACATATCACGCTTAATATGCTACAACTGGCGCTTCATTTATGGCAGATAACGCTTCATTTGTGGCAAATCACCCTTCATCTGCGACATATTAAGCCTTATTTATTACGGATAACGCTTGAGCTACGATAGATTAAACTTCACATATGGCATATCACACTTACTTTGTCATAGCTAAAGCCTACTTTTGCATAAGAGCTATTGTGAAATGTTGTGGATTGGATTTTTTCCGGGTCGATATCTCGTCCCCACGGGACAAGTATTGCGGATACCTTAGGCACAAGTTGGGGCCCCATAAGAAGACAAAAGGCGTGTTTCTAACCCCGATGAGATAACGCTCTGCTATCTCACGGGGCAGGCGGGGTAAACAGATTTGGGGGGCCAAAGGATTTTCGATTCCCTTGGGGATAAATTTCGATTGGCGATTGGCGATTTTCCCGTAGGCTGGACCTTTCACAAGCCGAGCCTCAAGCTTGACCTTCGAGGCTTTGGCCCTTTGATTCTCCGACATCTTTTGTGGCGCCAGGGCGTTGAAACCGGTGAGTTTGGCGGTAATGTAGCACCCGCATGGGTGCGGCGTAACATAAAGCAGGCCGTTACAAGGCAGATAACCGAGCAGACAGCCGCTGCGGACCCAGTGGTTTTGGTAGTTCTGCCCCGTAGTCAGGTCAACGAACTCCACGCCCCGCCGACACGACATGAGAAACCGCTCTGTTATCTTGTTCCGGTAGCAGCGGTGATGGTGCCCGACGTTGAATATATCTTTGGTCCCAAGCTCCTTGCGGAGTTTGCCGGTTCGCAGGTCGAGCGCCTGGATACGGTAATCAACCTTACTTGTGTCCAAGGCCCTGTAGCCGCTGCCCCAGGAGGAACCGAATTCGGTCTCGGCGTTCACGTGGGTCCACACTACGTCTTCCACTACGAATACATCCGGGGGTGTGCAATGGCCCCAGCCGCCGTAGGCGTGCTTCCACATCTGCCTGCCGTCCCCGGCGGCGAAGGCGTAGAGCGCGCCCGGCATCGTGTGGTAGGTGTGGTGCGTGTTCGGCTCGGGCTGGGCCAGCAGGACCACGCCGTCGTGATACACCATCACCGTCAGGAGGTATTCATACATCCCCGCGAAGCCTATCCGCCGCACGGCGCCGGCAGGCAGCGCAGGACGCTCGACCCGCCAGATTCTCTTGCCAGAGTCCGCATTCAGGCACTTTATCGCCTCTGTCGTAAGGACAAAGACCTTGCCGTCGCCCGCGGCCAGCTCCAGCCTGCCGAAAGGGTCCTGGCCCTTACTGGCACGGATACCGGGAAACGGGCCTTTCTTCCAGAGCACCCGGCCGGTCTCGACATCGACCGCGAAGACTTGTTTGGCGGGGGCGACGTCGGGGGTCTTTTTGGAGGGGGCTATCGATAATATCAGCCGGCCATCGGTGCAGAGGATTTCATCGGCGTTGTCGGTGCTGGCGTAGATACGTTTGACCTTGCCGGTGGCCGCATCCAGGGCCGTCACCGGTGCTGCGGTACCAAGCGTAACATACACGGTATCTCCCACGGCCACCAGACGCTTGCCAACGTTCGGAGGCATGGTGAACCGCCCGACAGTAACGCCGTGGCCCGTGTTGGGCGTGCCGCTGAATTCATCCGAGCCCCACTTCGGTATGGAGCGCTTCCACAACAATACTCCGCTGAAGGCATCGCGTGCCACGACGAACCATTTGCTCGGCACGGCGCCGTCCGCACAGACAAGCGTCTCGTCGCAGATGTAAAACAGCCGACCGCCGGCCGAGACCATCGCGCTGACGCTCGGCGTCCAGCCGTGGCTGCGGGCCCACAGCGGCCCGGCCGTCCACTGTAGCCGGCGCGGCGGGCCGACGACAATATCATTCGCCACGGCGTTGCCCCCGGCATCGTGGAGATGATGCGTCCACTCATCAATCGCGTCCGGCCGCGGCTTGACGGTCTTGTCCCATTTGTCCCCGGACTTGACGTACGCCACGCCGTTGGGCGCGAGAACGCGCAGGCATTCTTCCATCGGTACCTGCCCAAGGTCCTCGGCGACCAGCAGGTTCACTAAGTTGTCGGCATACGGCAGAGCTCGACCGTCGAGCCTTGCGACTGACACTCTGCCGTACAGGCCGAGCTTCTGGATGTGCTTGCGGGCCTTGGCCACTAAATCCGGGTCGGTATCAAGCCCGTGCACGAGACAACTGTCGCCGGCGCCCAGCGCCGCGGTAAGCTTGCCCTCGCCGCAGCCGACGTGAACGAGTAGTCCGCCATTGAAATCCGTCTCCCTGATAATGTCCGTTGCCGAGTCGGCAAGAGCGCCGGTAGAAATAAACACCCCTGCAAGCATTACTTTGATGAGTGATTTCATGGGAAATCTCCTGTTCTAAGCCCTGTTTTGTGTCATTTTGTAACAATTAATTCAGTCAATCGAGATTATGTTTGAATCTTTTTCTGCACTCAATTGCCTGGAAGTTGAATTTTCACGCCGTGTTTTTTCGCTTCGGCTGCTAACGCTTTGCGCAATCGACGCAGTATCTTGTTATGCTCAGGCGAACCGGCCAGGTTCTTCATCTCGCCGGGGTCATTGGCCATATCACAGAGCATTTCCTCCGGCCCGGCCACGTCGAACAGTGTGTATTTGTACCGCCCATCCGTAATTGCCCGGGAGACCTCCCCCTCTATCATCAGGTATTTGCGCCAGGCTGCCGCCGGATTTCCGCCGAGTAAAGGTTTCAATGAGAGCCCCGGTAAATCCGCTCCAGAGCCGATGCCGGCCAAGTCGCAGAGCGTTGGAAAAAGGTCCAGACCGTTGCTGACTAAGTGTTCCCTATCAACATACCCACTCTTTGTCACCGGCGGGTACTGAACCATCAGGGAAATCCCGGCACTTTCTTCGTATGCCACCGACTTGTGCTCCATTCGATGAGAGGAATCCATGTCGCCGTGGTCGGAGGTAAAGACAACGACCGTATCATCCTCAAGGCCTGCCTGCCGTAAGGCATCGAGAACTCGTCCGACCTGCCTGTCAACACGTTCGGTCAACCGGGCGTAAGTCCAGCGGTGAAGCCGCCAGTCCTCGTCGGTCCAGTTCTCTCTTACGTACTGCTTGAACGAACGAGACTTAATGAATATCTTAATCGCTTCGGGTTCGTGGTCCGGCGGTTCGAAATTTACCGGCAGTGGAGGACAATGCTTGGCGAAAAACGTCTCCCTGGAAATCCCATCCGGCATTCGCTCCGCCTCGCGCATGACCTCTATCGCCCGGCTCGCTGTTCGTCGGCTGCCACTGTGAGCCTGGATGGCCTGGTAACAAATATCGTGCGGATTGATGAATGAAGCTACGAGCAGGAACGGCCTGTCGTGCTTGCCTTTGAGAAACTGAACACATGCATCGGCCAGTCCATCCCGCTGGTCGCCGGTAAGGTTGCGAAATCCGCAGTTAGTAATCTTGCCCATCACGCCGGGCAGATGCACCTTCCCGCCATAAACCGTCTCATAACCCGCTCTTTGAAAGACATTGCCGAGCGCACGAGAGACAAACCGTTGGGCCTCCTCCGAATTGCCGTTCTTGCGCAAGCCGACGGACGACGGGTAGAAGCCCGTCATGAGGCTAAAACGCGACGGCACACAGACCGGATTGGTCGCGTACGCTCTCTCGAACCGCATGCCCTTTTTCATCAACGAATCCATTGCGGGTGTTTTGACCCATTTATTTCCCGTGCAGCTCAGCATTGTGCCGGATTGCTGGTCCGTAAGAATCAACAAAATATTTGGCCGCTTCCCGGGTGATGCGGCCGACGAACGTAGTGCCATCCCGGTAGAAACCGACAGCATTCCCGTTCCCATCATCCGCAGAAAATCTCTTCGCGTTCTGACTATGGTCTTCATAGTTCTTTTCACGTCCTTTCCAAAAACTCGTTGTGCCCTGTACTTGTATGTTTACCCATCAGCGAACATTCTATACGAGAATTTACGATTCTTCAAATGGAAAGTCTCCATTCCTGTCAGCCATTGACCAAAAACGCCGGGCAAAGCAATAAGTGAACTTTCGCACTTTTTTGAATCATCATGAAAAACTGTACAAATAAAAATGGCCTGCCGATGAAAGGGATAGATATAAAACCTTTTCATGGAGGCCAAAATGAATATTTCTATCCTCACATCGGCATGGGACGCGATTATCTTGAACTTTTCCACTGTCTTCACTCAGCCAACAGCGGCGGTTTTCATCGAGCTGATAACCGGATGGATACTCTGTACAACAAGACGAACCATTACCGGCATCCTACTTCGCTCAACTGAAGTTGAGCTACGAAGGATGCCCTGCATAGCTTTAGCGAAGGAGGGCATTCTTCCTTTCGCAGACCCAAAGGGCAAACGTTGCCACGATGCGTACCACAGAATCTTTCCAAAATCCCGCTGGCTGCCGGCTTAACTGTGGAAACTGTTGGCAAACCTGCTTATCAATATGTTCTATCCTACCGAAACAATACCGCTGGACCTCGACGATACGCTGTTTCACCGAACAGGCCGAAAAGTAGCTGGTGCAGGATGGTGATGTGATGATTACGGGTTGTAGTGTCAGCGGGAATGTTGCAGGAGAAAGTGGAGGCGGGATTTACAGCACCTGGTACAGCCAGCCTGTTATCTTCAACAGTATCCTCTGGGGCGATTTTGCTCCTACGGGTCCGGAGATTTCGGTGTTCCCTTACGAGGAAGTAAGCCCGATGGTTTCGGTGTCTTACTGCAATGTTCAGGACGGTGCGGCGGGGGCCTACGTTGAAGGAAGCTGTACATTGGACTGGGGTGTCGGCAACACTGATACGGATCCTTGCTTTGCGTGGCCTGGTTCTGAGGTACATCGGCAAAGGCCCGTTGTGGGTGGAAATCGCCGACCCTTAAATCACCCAATCCGACGAAACATAGTGCCGAGCCGTTGATGTTTAAGAGAGTTGATTCGTTCCGTAAAACAGTGATTCCATTGTCTTCCATTCCCTGTATCAGCCGACGCAGCAAAGAATCGCGTCTTCGGCCGTGCAGGGCGCGCAGGCCGTAATCATGATTGCCCAGGCAGGCGTATGTGGCGAATCGGCTTCGGATGCTGCCGAGCAAAGCGATGACGTTTTCCCTGTACCTGCCCTGGATATCATAAGTGATGTAGTCGCCGGTCAGCAACACGATATCGACGTCGAGCGAATTGACTCGTTCGATGCAGCGACGCAAATACTCGCTGCTGACGGTCCTGCTGTGATGGAGGTCGCTGATATGCGCGATGCGTAAGCCGTGCAATCCGCGGTGAAGATTATGCAAGTGAAGGTCTATTTCAGTAACTTCGAGCCACTGCGGTCTGAGCCCATCGGCGCCAACTGCTGAGCGTATGCAGAAGCCAATTGTGCCGAGGGCCGCACCTTTCAGATAGGCCCCTCGATTAAGAAGTTCTTTGTGCCTTTGTATTCGTTCGATAACTTTACGCATAATATGTATACCCTTAAGGGTAATAAATTCCCGCGACTGAGATTGTAAATTATTGTTTTAAGGTTACTTGCCCGCGAACCCGCCGCGGCGGGGGAAATTTCAATCGTGAGCACTATAGTATTGTAAGTCAGTAGGAAGTATACCATTTACGACCAAAAATAGCAACGAGTTCGTGGAAAACCCCATAGATGAGTACGTAGCTGTCCATTTTCGCGGAGCGAAAGTGGACAGCTACCCACAAATCTCTCTTCTCCCTCTGTTCCAAGATGCAATCTAACACAATCTTGAAGCTGTTTGAGTTGCTTGAGCTGGTCCAGCCTCATTTTGCCGTAGTTCTTGCGCCAGTTGTAATAGGTGGCATCGCTGATTCCCAATTCTTTGCAGATTTGCTCAATGGTGCTGCCAGTCACGATCTTAGCGTCGGCTTGCCGAAGCATTCGAACTATCCGCTCTGGTGAGTGATTCCTGCGTTTCATGAGAGTACCCTTTCATTAAAAAACCATTATTTACCTATGGCACAGGTTACCGGATACTCTCTAATTCACACTGGTACAATTTTTGGGGGGCACGCCACCCAAACCATATCCGCTCAGCCATAATTTGCGCTGTAAATCAACACCGGTGTTTACAATAATCAACATTGGCCGTAACTGTTTTTCAATAAAATCGTTACGTACGGCAGGAAAACGCGAGCAAATACGGGATGTTGATTTCCTGCAACGCGGGGTTTTAATCCGTACAGAGGTAATTTTTCGGAAAGCAGAAACAAAGATTAAAGGTATCACACACAGGCCGTCTGATTGGCTTTTTTTGAAGGTAGCGGTGAAATATGGTAAAATCCCCTTTTTTCCGCGTTTGGGTATGATTTTTGCTATATATCCAATATATCCATAGAAAGAGGCTTCGGGGGTCTCTATATAGGGTGATTGAGAGGCGTGGGGGATTATATAGGAATACGAGTTAATGGACGAAACAAACCTGGAGGACAAACTTAACGAACTGGTCAAAGAATTCGGAGAAGCGGCCGACCCACAACACATAAAACTGGCCAAGCTCGCTAAGCAAGCACAGGCAAACCATAAGAAGCTTGAAAAAAGTATAAATAGTCTGCAGGAATCGCTTGATTACCTGCGGGTATGCATAAAATATCAAGTTTTTGACCTTGAAGCGACACGCCGGGAAAACGAGTACCTCAGAAAGTTGCTCGAGGAAAACGACGGCTAATACCAAGGGCTGAAAGCACAACCGTAATTATAAGCACACCCCAAAGTCGGATAATCCGGGGAAACTCCGCATAAAACACGTGGAGGCGAATGTTAAATCTTGAAAAACCGACTGATTCCCTTTTGCTCATCCAAGAATGCTTTGTGTGTTCTTTTTTATAACAGGCCCGCTTCTGGAGCAAAATGAATTCCCATTTTCTTTGCTGATGGGCTGTTTTACGAATTGGACCGAACGCCAATACTCCCGGCTGAACCTTTTTTAGTGGCCCCAAGGCATACTTTTATGTACGCTATCGGAAAGTTTGCGGCGTTTTTTGTCGATAGAAATTAGATGGCAAAAGGACATTTAGTCCGAGAAATGAACGTCGGCCCAAGTTGAGGTATAAAAAAAAGACCGTTGAAGCCCTGAAAAGCAGGTTTTAGCACGCATGTAATGCTTGACAAATGGGCTGAATATGGTATAATATCAGTTGATATTCGATACTCGTTGCTCGTAGCACGTGAGCTAAAGTGACTAAAGTGACTAAAGTGACTAAAGTGAACTAAAATAAAGAAATAATCCATAACTTTAGGCACTTCACACTTTAGAGGCTTCAAACTTTTTGGTGAGCTTTGAAAAAAGGTAAGTTTCTCGTGGGGTAAGATATGTTTGAGCGTTTTACAGACCGTGCACGCAAGGTCATGGCGCTGGCCAATCAGGAAGCCCAGCGATTCAACCATGAATACATAGGGACCGAACACATTCTTCTCGGGCTGGTTAAAGAAGGCAGCGGAGTGGGCGCTACAGTCCTGAAGAACCTTGACGTTGATATAAAGAAACTTCGTCTCGAGGTGGAAAAGCTGGTTAAGAGCGGGCCCGATATGGTAACGATGGGCAAACTGCCGCAGACCCCGCGAGCAAAGAAGGTCATTGAGTATGCGATAGAAGAGGCCCGGTCGCTGAACCATAATTATGTCGGGACCGAACATATCCTGCTTGGTCTGCTGCGAGAGAGCGAGGGAATAGCTGCTCAGGTCCTTATGAATCTGGGCCTGAAGCTTGAGGATGTTCGTCAGGAGGTGTTGAATCTGCTCGGAGCTGGAGTGGACGACGGACCGGCCGCCCTCGGAATGAAGATGAGCCCGACGATGGGCCGCAAGCCAAAGAGCAAAACTCCTGCACTGGACAGCTTCGGCAGAGACCTGACCCTGTTAGCGAGCGACGATGAACTTGACCCGGTAATCGGCAGAAAAAATGAAATTGAGCGATTGGTACAGATACTCTGCAGGCGCACGAAGAACAATCCCGTATTGTTGGGCGAGGCGGGAGTCGGCAAGACTGCTATTGTAGAGGGTCTGAGCCAGCAGATAATCCACAAGCAAGTGCCCGAAATCCTCAGGGGAAAGCGAATTGTGGTGCTTGACCTGGCGATGATGGTGGCCGGTACAAAATACCGCGGACAATTTGAAGAGCGAATAAAGGCGGTAATAAACGAGGTCAGAAGGGCAAAGAACGTTGTATTGTTCATTGATGAGCTTCATACGCTGGTGGGAGCCGGCGGAGCCGAAGGTGCTATCGATGCGTCGAATGTTCTAAAGCCGGCCCTTGCCAGAGGAGAAGTGCAGTGTATCGGCGCTACTACGCTGGACGAGTATAGAAAGCATATTGAGAAAGACGGCGCCCTTGAGAGGCGATTCCAGACGATAATTGTTGAGCCGCCTTCGAAGGAGGAGACCCTGGATATACTCAGGGGACTTCAGGACCGCTATGAGGCGCATCACAGGGTTCGATTCAGCGACGAGGCGCTTTTTCAGGCTATCGAACTTTCCACCAGATACATCACCGGAAGGTGTCTGCCGGACAAGGCGATAGATGTGGTCGATGAAGCCGGGGCTCGAGTGAGACTTAAGAATATGACTCCTCCACCAAATTTGGCGGAGATGGAAGAAAATATTGAAAAACTACAAAGGGAAAAAGACGAGGCCGTTAAAAACGCCGACTACGAACGTGCAGCGGCGTTGAGGGACGAGGCCCAGCAGCTTCTGGACGAGAAGACACTGCTCCACAAAAAATGGTACGATGAGAATAAAGAAGCAACCGGCACAGTGGATACTGAGATTATTGCAGAGGTCGTAAGCAACATGACGGGCGTTCCGTTGACGAGACTGGAGAAGAAAGAGACCCAGAGACTTCTGGAACTTGAAACCGAGCTGCATAAGACGGTTGTTTCACAGGATGAAGCACTCGTTGCGGTTGCCAAGGCGGTAAGACGAAGCAGAAGCGGCATGAAGGACCCGAATCGTCCGATGGGCTGCTTTATATTCCTGGGGCCAAGCGGCGTTGGAAAGACACTGCTTGCACAGGCCCTGGCGGAGTTTATGTTCAGCGACAGGAATTCTCTTATCCGGTTGGATATGAGCGAATTTATGGAGAAGCATAATGTGAGCCGATTGGTCGGCGCTCCTCCCGGGTATGTGGGCTATGAAGAAGGGGGACAATTAACCGAAAGAATTAGACGGCGACCCTACGCTGTTCTGCTTTTGGATGAAATTGAAAAAGCTCATCCGGACGTTTACAATATACTTCTTCAGATTATGGATGAGGGCAGGCTCACGGACAACTTCGGGCGGCGCGTTGATTTCAAGAACGTAGTTCTTATTATGACCAGCAACATCGGCGCAGATTTGATTAAGAACCAGTCCGGCTTTGGTTTTGGCAAGAAAGAACCTGAAGCGAACTATGAAAAAATGAAAGAGACTCTTCAGAAAGAGGTCGAGCGCCATTTCAGGCCTGAATTCTTGAATCGAGTTGATAACACGATAGTTTTTAAGGCCTTAACGAGGGAAGATTTGCAGACTATCGTTGATTACGAACTGGCGAAGGTGTTCAAGCGGCTGACCGAGCACGGTTTTAGACTCGAGCTGACCGACCAGGCCAAGGAGTTTCTCATCGATAAGGGGTACAATCCTGAGTTCGGAGCCAGACCCTTGCGAAGAGCCATTGAGCATTATATAGAGGACCCGCTTTCCGAGGCTGTGCTGGCAGGTGAATTCAAAGGCAAAAACCTTATCAAGATCGACGTCCATGACGAAGAGCACTTAAAACTTGAGGGCTTTGAGATTGCCGAGCCCGAGAAAAGCGAACACGCCGTCGCTAAATCACAGTAGCAAATAAACCAGGATATACTGTTCTCAATTGAATTTTCCCGTTTATCCGTGGGTAAGTAACTTAAAAATAACCAATTACGGTTTTATTCGCGGACATTTATACCCTTAAGGGTATAAAGTGCCGCCTATGGGTAGGGCAGGTTGATTTTTTTCCCTTGTTCCTCCATTTGGCGTTGCTGTTCGGGCAAAAGCGTGTCAAGCTCTTCTTTGCTCATCCACTTCACGCCACCGTTCAGCCGGAGAACTATGTATCCATCGTTAAGTAGCGAGGAGGGGAAATGTTTTTCAGTGTAAACCAGGATCTCGTCCGGTGGAGATTCAGGATCTATCCACAGTGATCTGTACTGCAAGTCGCCGAGCCGAGATCCCCCCACCAGGTCTTTCTTGATTCCTTCAACGTGGGATGAAGTGGGCAAAGACCCATGCTCTTCCCGGTACTTGAGGACTTCCTTGCCAAGCTGCTCCATTGCCTGTATCGCCTGTGAGCGATTGACCCAATCCTTGAAGTTAATCATTGCTATGACCGCAACGACCGTAATGGCTATGCCCGTTATGAGCTCTGCCAATATCGTTTTCTGCCGTTTGTTCATACCTTGTCTCTGGCGCCTCGTGATTCGAGGTTTGATTCACATTTGGCGATTCAAGATTTCGTTTTCACTTTCCCGTCTTGAACGAGCAGCTTGCCCTCAGCAAACAACCCTATGGCCTGTGGATATGCGATGCACTCCTGTTCAAAGACTCTGTCCGCGAGAGTCTCTGGAGTGTCGTTGTCTTTGACCTCACAGGCTCGCTGGACAATTATCGGTCCTTTATCGTATTGGTTTGTGCAAAAGTGTACTGTGCAGCCGCTTATTTTACAGCCTGCCGCAAGGACAGCTTCGTGAACGTGGTGTCCCCACATTCCTTGTCCTCCGAAGTTCGGCAGCAAAGCCGGGTGTATGTTCATCACGCGATTTTCGTATCGTGCCGGTATCTTCCAGAGGCAGAGCCACCCGCCCTGGACAACGAGGTCAACATTTGCAGCTACGAGTTCTTCTTCGATACGTTTGCTGAATTCGTCGATATTAGGGAGGTCTTTCTTGCGAATGATTTTTACGTCCAGGCCTGCATTTTTTGCTCTTTCAACGCCAGCCACGGTCAATCGCGAGCTTATAACCACGGCGACTTCCGCGTTTAGGCGGCCCTGATTGATATATTCGAGGATGTTCATTAACGTTGTGCCGCCGCCGCTGATTAGGACCCCGAGCCGCGTCGGCTTTTCATAGCGTTTAGCGTTTGGTTTTTCTTTTCCTATACGCTCTACGCTACCCGCTATTTTTACTTCAACGTCGCGCCCGAGATTCAAGGCCCGATTTACAAGTTTGTCGGCTTCGGTGTTTTTCTCCCTCATTATATGCTGCACTTTCCAGTTCTTGAATCCATCAAGCAAGTCGATAACCTGCCGAAAGAGGGGCCTGATTTGCTCGCTTTTTACTTTGTACCAGCCATTAACCTGTTTGACAAGCAGCTCGCTGTCGCTGAAAACCGTTAGCTGTTCGGTACCAAATTGCCCGGCGGCTTCGAGGGCTTTTATGAGGGCGGTATATTCGGCTACGTTGTTCGTGGCCTGGCCGATAAAAAAAGCTTTTGCCTGTAACCGAGTTCCGGACCCGTCGGCTAAGGTAAAACCGGCGGCGGATGGGCCTGGATTGCCCCTGCTGGCTCCATCTGTGTGAATAATTATTTTATCCGGCAATGTATTGATTCCTTAAAGAATCAGCGTTTAGCGTTTAATTTTTTGCTATCCCCTATCCGCTGTCCACTATCCGCTATCCTATCCGCTGTGTGCCTGCAAGTTGTCAAGTACGAGTATTCTTGTACAGTTTGGACAGCGGATTATCTCATCTTTGGTCATAAGCATGTTGACGCTCTCTGCGGTGATACCCATAAAGCAGCCCCCACAGCTATAGGCTGCTGTTTTGCCCTCCTCGTGCTGGTCAACCGTTGTGACAGCCTGGCCGTCGTATGTTTCGGCTACACGTTTGAATACATCCAGCGGTTCGTTCGGTATGCTCTGTGCAATCTGGTCCCATTCA
Source organism: Sedimentisphaerales bacterium (assembly GCA_030611315.1). GTDB lineage: Bacteria > Planctomycetota > Phycisphaerae > Sedimentisphaerales > Anaerobacaceae > JAUWPZ01. Next base: position 703 of record JAUWPZ010000084.1, on the reverse strand, counting down.
ACCTGGATTTGCTCGATTTCCGCCTGGTATTTACCTGCCATCATCTCGGTTTCTTTTCGTGTTTGCTCAAGCGTCTGTTTCTGCTCTTCTATCTGCTCTTGTATTTCCTGGCACTCGTCTTCGTCGGCCTCAATATCTTTCAACAATTCGAGGCTTTGGGTCTCGGTTTTGGAATTGTCGGCTTTTGTTGTGTTTAGCTGGGTGAGAACTGCGGCATATTCCTTGTTTGTTTTGGCAGTGTTGAGGGATGCCCGTAACCTGGCTATTGCATCGTCTCTGCTTTTGAGTTCCAGCTCCAGGCGGTCGAATTGAATCTTGGTTAGTTGAATTTCCTCTTTTTTGGCTTCGAGCGCATTCTGAAGGCTTCTGACCTGATTTTCCTGGATAACAACGTTTCTTCTGCATCTTGCGAGTTTTGCCTTGCCCACTCGCAGGCGATTTTCAACGCTTTGAAGTTTTACCAACCCATTCAGTACAGGTCCCATTCAAGCTCCTTCATACCGGCTCTATATTTTCTGAACTCCTTAGTATACCTGTCTATATTTTGACTTGCAATAGAAATTTTTACTCAAACTTAGGGGTTTTCTCGTAAGCTTTTCCGCAGTAAATCCTTGTGAAGCCAGAAACAGGTATTTATTGCTTCAGTTAGCCCCGTTAATAGTCGGTACATAAGAAAGTCTGGTTTGTCCGGTAGTGGCTGACT
>JAUWPZ010000129.1 GCA_030611315.1 Sedimentisphaerales bacterium | reverse complement strand
GGATATATGATTGTTCAAAGGAAAGGACACGCCACATGCAAAAGAATACGACAAACACGCAGGTAATGTCAATGACTAGCCGAGATGTTCTGACGGATATTCTCCGGCAAGGAGCCCAGGAGATGCTGACTATGGCCGTTGAAAACTTCGGCGGGTTTGGCCGGCCAGGCCTTACGGGTGCGGAGGCAATCCAGCGGGTATCTGCCGACGTATTGGTCGAGGCTACGCCTACGAATCTGACCGATGGTGAACCGGGGAAAACGCACATCTTTACCGCAGTGGAAAAGGGTATGGATGTAGTCAGCGCCAACAAAGGACCTTTCGTGCTGTTCTATAAGGAGCTTGGCGAATTGGCCCGAAAGAACAACTGCCGTTTGCATATCAGCGCAGCTACAGCAGCCGCACTTCCTACGCTTGATGTAGCGCGGGTTTGCCTGGCTGGTACCCGTGTGCTTTCGGTGGAGGGCATCCTGAACGGGACGACAAATTATGTTCTGTCACGAATGAAAGAAGAAGGCTGTTCGTATGATGTGGCGCTTAAGGGAGCCCAGCAACTCGGAATTGCCGAGACCGACCCAAGTTTTGACGTGGAGGGAAAGGACACGGCGAGCAAAATGGTCTTAATCTCAAATCGAATCTTTGGCATGTCGTCCGGAATCAAGGACATAAAGATAGAGGGAATTACAAAGGTGAGCCTGGAAGATATTTCGAGGGCCACGAGGGATGAAAAAGTTATCAAGCTGATTGGCTCTGCCGAGCTGATTAATGGAAAAGTGGAGCTTAACGTGGCGCCAAAATTGCTGGACAAAGAGCATCCCCTCGCATCTGTGAATGGGCCTGAAAAGGCGATAAGTTACATGACCGACACTATGGGTCGGATTACGGTGATGGGCGGAAAAAGTTCTCCAGTGGGAGCCGCCGCTGCGCTCCTGAAAGACCTGATTAACGCACACACGAAAAGCTCATGACCGGTCGTAAAGGCTGTAATTTATAAAGGCTTACGACTTTCCGACTTTTTTAACACCCTCCAAAACGCAAGGGTTTTGAAAAAGTTCAAGGCTGTTCACGTAAAACTCTGGAAAACAATACTTTCGCATCACGAAAAAGTGCAAACGTCGAGGTTAGTACTACAGCGCAATTTGGCGCCGAGCATTTCTTGTAAGTCATTATCAGTTATGTAATTACATAAATTGCGGCAAATTCCGGGATTTGTAGTTGACAAAGGGCTGTCAGAGCAGTATAATTAAGATTAAGTGAATATGTGGGATTTCCAGCAGGCAAACAACTGAGGACGATTTCGGGAAAATTTAGTGCCTGCGGGACAGAAAGAGTGAGGTTGGAGATATGAGAAATCATATAAAAATAAGCGCAAAAGAGCTGTATTGTGTCGCTGTCGTTGCTTTAGTGATGTTAGTGGGGGCAACAGGGAGCAAGGCAAATACCGTGCCAATTAATGCAAGTTATTTAGGTCTGGAGGGCATAGAGTATTACATTCAGACTGATAAAGCTGTGTACGACGTTGGGGAAGATGTAGAATTCTTGTTCAGGGTGACCAATATGAGGGGTGAGGATGTGCGAATTTATGGCTGGTTTCCTATGAGGGATATCATTGTTGAAGAACAAGAGGGAGATAATTGGCAGGCACTCTGGAAGCGGCATTGGTTTAAGGTTGGGCCTGGAGGGCCTGTAAGTATTAACTTGGAACCGGGTGAATTTTCTGAAATAAGTGGTTCCTGGCCACAAACTGACTGGAATGAAACAACGGAGATTGAAGATGATTTTCAGGTTCTACCGGGGTCATATAGGGTTTCTGGAACTTTGAAAGGGAGGATAGGAGATTCCGAGTATTTAGATAGCAGAATTTCTTTAGATATTACTATAGTACCGGAACCGGCGACGATTTTGACGCTTGCTTTTGGTATATACGGCTTAAGACATCTTAAAAGGAAAAGGATTAGTTAGACGGAGATACACAAATCAAGGAAAGGAATCCTGTCTGCACGGGGATAAGTTTAAGCGAAAAACCGGATTATTAACATTAAGTGGTTCAGTAGTATTATGCCTCCAGCTCAATTGAGACAAGAATCTTCCTGCAGGTGCAGTGATTTCCAAGGCGGCATAAAGCGAGTCTCGAAGCGGTGAATTTCATTGCAGGCGCCGCGTTTTCCAACTGCCCGTATCCGATTGTTATATGCGGCAGGAAATGCGCAAAACTCGATTTTTCCGGGTAGTTCTTAATCCACATCAGGCTTGTCGGGCCGACTTCAGCCAAGCCGAATACCATATCCGCCGTTACGTCATAGCTGAAATACGGCGCCAGTCTCTGCATAATCTCTTCATGAAGCGATTGGATTGGCTTCGTTCGTTCTATCACAAAAGCTGAGACCTTTTCGCCCGACGAATTTGTTGCGATATTAAGGCCAATAACTCTTAGTTCGCCCGGAGTGTATTGTTCTGCGATTGCCGCCAGAACTTCCCCGATATCAGCCGCATCCTTTTCGTCGATACAGCCCATTGCGAGGGAAATATGGGGCAGGCAGCTCTCTTTATCCAGAACTATTCTTTCGTCGAATCGTTTCAGCAGCTCCTTATTGGCCGCAATCACATTGTCCATCATCGTCTCCGACGGCAGCAATACCACATCAACCGCTATTTTTGCCATACCGAATAACCTCGAAAAAGAATTTTAGCATTTGGTCTCGACATCGCCTAAGTTACTCACGCTGCAGCGGCTTGACCGTTTGGGATGTGGTTGCTATCGGCTAACCGCCGATATAAGCTGTTTTCAGCGACAATCCTCAGCCGATAACGGCCTACCACCTTCGATAGCCCCTGTAATATGGCCATCTGTGCCAGCCCGTATGAATTCCGTAGCCTGGCCAGCCATGCCCCCAATAGCTCCCAAATCCCAGCCGGAAACAATCATCGTAGAACCAGTCATCCATGTACAAAATCGGTGGAGGGTAGTAGCTGTCGTATTCCAGTATTCGCCATCTGACGTACGTAGTCGGCTGGTATTCATAACTCGGAGTCGGTACCATTACCCACCCGGCTTTTGACGGGTCCGATGCCGGCGGCAAGGGCGGCGGCGTGCCGCTATCCGGAATCCACGCCTCGATGAGCTTGTTGTACTCATACATCGAGCCCGGCCTGTAACGATACGTGTAAGACTGTGGTTCACATCCCGCTGTAACGACGATGATTGAAAAAACAACCATGATTAAAGCCGGTCGTGTCATTTTCCTGTCCTCGCCAAAGGAATCAACGTTATTCTCTCAATATCATCACCACTCAAACCAATCGGCAAAATCCTTCGGCCACGTTTATCAGTAATCCTGGAAGCTCTGCATCCACTTCGGCCACACTGGCGGCGGCTCGGAGCTCGAAGTCCAATCGCCGTTTGTGTCGAACTTCCTGTGCCACTTCAATGTCCACAGTTCCTTAAGGCCAATCTTGCGTGATGAGGAATCAACAAAAAGACCATTTATGAACGCATTGTGCCGATTGATACAAAAGCCCTGCATATTGGTGCCCAGTGGCCCAAAATAACACGTGTCGTCATATTGCGGTGGCTCATCATCATCCTCGACAACGCCTCCAATCCATATACAATCCAGAAACAGGGGTATGTTATTTGCCCCATTCACATTGGCGCGTCTCCAGTTCTTTGTCAGGTCCCGTCCGAATGGGTCCGGTATACCGGGTAGGGGATTCGAAACATGGCCGTTCATCCCATAGCTGCCATAGACACCCTCTAAGCCATACATGGCCATGGTGGAATCAAAAGCGCCCCACGCAATGAACTTCGAACCCGTTGGCAACAGGCTCCCTTCCGGTGCGGCCGGTTTCGATGCTGTAGGGCACAGGTGCAGTTCGGGGTCATTGTAGTACGGCGCCAGCCACGTTGTCCACATTTTCCCCGTGCTGCCGGTGGCAAAGTAGTCCTCGTTATCCATTGTGTACATCGTAAAGATTTTGCCCCATTGGTTCATATTGGACATGCACGCGACCGTCCTGGCCTGCTGCCTTACACGTGCTATTGCAGGCATCAATATCGACATCAGCAGCGCTATAATGGCAATCACCACCAAAAGCTCTACCAATGTAAATGCTCGTTGTTTTCTCATAGTTGTATTCCGAGTACCCTATTCCTGTTATCGAAGCTGTAAAAGACCCCACAATTATACCCGTACCATGCCGCCAATATCAAGGAAAAACGCCGCTGAGCATTAACTTTTAAGCTGCGAATCCTGGCTTTTTACGAACAAATGTACGGCTCAAGACGTATTATTTTGTAGAAATTTATTCTCCTCCTTCAAAAAAAATGGGGAGCGGCAAAAACCGCTCCCCTCTTCTCTTTCTATGCTTATCACCCTTTAATTTGTCCCTTGAGCTTCGAATCGGGCCCAATACAGCCGGGCAATCGGAGCTATCTACTCTTCGCCTTGTTTTGTGCCTGCCTCAACAGCCCTTTGGCGCGCTGGGCCAGAGCAGCGTTGGTGGTAACCTGCGCCGTTTTCTCCAGCGGCTCGATTAGTTTAGCTGCGATTTTCGAGGCATCGCGTCCTTTCAGGAGCCTTTCGGCAATTGCCACGGTGGCCGTGCCGGCCTCGGCCCGGGTGGCCGGCTCGTCCAGATACGGCATTATCAGCGTCAGTGAAGCCGGTGAGTTGATACCACCCAGCGCACCGAGCAGCAGCTTCTTTTCGGCGTCTCGTTGAACCAGACCTGCGGCCTCTCGGCACATCGATAATCGTTCGCCGCCGGGAATGTCAGTACGGGAGGCCAAACCGAGGTAGCCACGCAGGCAGAGAGTTTTGTCATTCGGATTCCTGGCGGTCCTGGCCAACGCGAGCAAGTCGGGCGCCGCATCCGCGGTTTTCCATGAGCCGAGAGCGCGGATAGCCGTGGCGTGCACCTGGGCGTTGGAATCATCGACCGCCGCGCGTACAGCCTTCAGGGCATTGGGGCCCCCGACGCCGCTCAGGACGCGCAGCAGGCTGCTCTTTTGTGCGGGCCCCGCTTTGGCTGACGTGCTTATAAGCTTATCGGTGCATGATTGCGGGTCGTCGGCTTTCGCACAAACATCGCTCAAGGCCCGTTCAACTGCGACCAGGTCTTTCGACTCCTTCAAATCCATGAGCAATTTGAGCAGCGCCGGTAATTCGGCGGGGCCGCCCAGTTCGCCCACTTTCCTTATCGCAGCCGGTCGGATTTCCCCATCGGGTCCGGCGGCGGCCTTCAAGATTTCGCCAATGCTTTTCGTCATCCGCCGACGCCCCATCAGTTCGAGTGCTATCAGCCGCTTGTCGGTGTTACTGCTTTTGAACATTGCCATAACGGCGGCGTCGGCCTGGCGGCCCGGCAGGGCAGCGAAGCTTTCTTGCGCGGTTTGGCTAATCTGGCCGTCGGTATCTCCCAGCAATCCCACCAGCACGGGCACTGTGGACGAATGTCCGATACCCGGCAGCGCCCGTATCGCAGCGAGGCGAACCGGCTTTTCTGCGCTTTTAGCCAGTTCGTACAGCGTTCCTGTCGCCGATGCGTCGCCGCGGTTGCTGAGTGTCTGGATGACTAAGATTTGATTGTCGGTGGGCAGCTTGTTCAACTCTGCCGTCAACGCGCCGGTTACTTCGGCCCCTTTTATTTCCTGGGCGGCCTGGACGGCGGCAGAGAACATAATGTAATCTTTATTGCGTAATTGCTGCTTTAGCAGTTCCAGCCCATCCTTCTTCTTACGTGTGAGGATTGCGCCGCGCAGGCCACCGGCACGAACCTGGTGCGGCCCCTTCAAGCTGCGTAATTGGTCGTAGATACCAATGGCCTTGTCGCGCCGGCCTTTGGCGGCTAATGCCTCGGCACAGCGGAACAAGCCCTCGCACATATCGAGCTTGTTGGCGGCAGGCGCTTTTTCCAGGGCGCCTTGAAGTGCCTCGGCCGCAGCCGGGTTACCGATTTTGCCCAGGGCTCTCGCTGCCGCCTGGGCCACCTGGGCATCAGAATTTTGCAGCATTTTAGACAATGGCTTTACTGCTTTGGTGTCGCCCCGCACGCCGATGCTGCCGATTACACCGGCCAGCGGCCGGCCTTTGAGTTTGCCGAGCGCATCGCGAAAGGCATCGTCCACGGTTGCCTCCGGGATTGGCTCCATCGCGTAGCGTGCCATGTGTGAGAGCTTCTCGTCAGTAAGCAGCGCGGCCAACGTCGGAACGGCGTCTTTCGTGCCAATGATGCTCAGATGACGGCAGGCATCGGCCTTTTCTTTGCGAGAGGCGTCCACAGATTTCAGCACCGCAATCAGTTTATCCTCGCTGCCGGCGGGCGGGATTGTTTGTCCAAATGACCGCACAGTACCGGCCAGAATCAAAACGATAAGCAAAACGAAGTTTATTTTTGACTTTGACATAACTTGGTTTCCTTTCGGATTAAGGTTACTGCTTTAGATTATCCACGGCTCACGCATCGCGCGAGAACGCAACCGATTGGCTTCGGGGTCGTTGACAAATTCCTCTTTGACCGGGTCGAAACGCAGGTCCCGTTTGAGCCACATGCAGATATTCGCCGCGTGCACCGTGGACATCGACCGGTGCATCATCACCGGGTTCGCCACTGTCTGCCTCCGTGACTTCACGCAGTCTAACAAATTCCGCACATGGCTCATCGGCCTCTGCGTCCGCGCCTGGTAGTCATAGACCAGCTTCTTGAAGTCACCCATCATAGCGGGCGAGGAAACATCCGGCTTCGAATAACCGTCTGCCGCTGAGACCCAGCCGGCGGTGCCTTCGTAGCGGACACCGCACGAGCCGCGCCAGTATTTCCTGTCTCTGTCGCGTTCCAGTATCATCTTAATACCGTTGGCGAAACGTGTTACCATCCCGTCGCCGCTTTCGTTTTTGACGTACTGATACTCGACCGCCGATGTGTCGGCCGCGCTGATACCCACCTGGCACTGGGCGAAGGTGTGCGCCCCCCATTCGCCGATACAGCTTGTGTGGAAATCGTAGCGGCCGTGCCAGCCGCCGCGAATATATGCCGAGTTGTAAGGCCGCCAGGGACACGGGCCCAGCCACTGGTCCCAGTCCACCTCTTCTTTGGGCGGTTCGGGTTCCGCGGGCAGCCAATCATGTTTCAATTCGGCCGAATCCCACGGGGCAATGTGGGCGCGAACCGTGTGCACCTTGCCTAATCGACCCGTGCGCACCATCTCGTTACAGAACGTGAAATTACCCTCGCTCAGTCGCTGCGTGCCGGTTTGATAAATACGCCTGTAGCGTCTCGCGGTTTCCACGACCGCCTGGCCTTCCGCGATGGTCATGGACGACGGCTTCTCGGAATAAACGTCCTTGCCTGCACGCATCGCCATGATGGCGGCCAGCGAATGCCAACGGTCGCCGGTAGCTATCAGCAGTGCGTCAATGTCCGTGCGCTCAGCCAGGAATTCCCGCATGTCACGGTACATTTTGCAATCCTTGTTGCCGTATCGCGTGTCCACCGTTTGCTTGACGGCCTCGCGACTGGATTTCCTGGCATCGCAGATAGCGACAAATTGCACGTCCTTCTCAGGCAGCATCCACCGCAGGTCATGTCCGCCGCGGCGACCGACGCCCATTCCGCCTAATACAATCCGTTCGCTCGGAGGGACCTTTCCATCAAGTCCCAACGCCGAGGCTGGAATGATGTACGGCGCTGCCGCAAAAACTGCTGAGCGTTTCAAAAATGCACGCCGCGTAAGGTTAAAGTTCTTTTTTAGCATGGCTTGTCTCCTAAATTTTCTGGCTAATTGTGCTTCAATAGAATTTTCCATTTATACACCAACTCAGCTATCCTCCCGGCACTTAGGGACCGGAACTGAGATTTTATTCTGAAAATATACCAAATCCGTCGCAAAAAATCAAATTTTCTCGCTCTTTGGCGAAAGTTTTTGTGGCCTGAAAAGCTGCGAGCCAACAGCAACGAATTACATTAGATACGTCAGGGGCTCAAAAGGCTATGGTGTGAACGACTACGTTGGCAACGGTAACTACAGATTTTAGATTTCAGATTTCAAATTTGAGATTTGAGATTTAATGTCTTTTATACGGATTGCAGGGAATAGTAACCAGATGAACGCCCGGTCGTTTGCGAAGACTCTTGCCACTATTTTTCCAAAAATAAAAACGAAATGGCGGCCGAGGCTTTATTGGGCATTTGTTCTTTTTATAGCTGCCCTTGCATTCCTGATGGTCGTAACCGTTGGAAACCCGGTGAAACTGGTTATGCTGGTCGCTCTTTTGAGTTTTTGTTTTGCGCCGCTTTACTACTGGCTGAACTACTACTGTGTGACCCGTTTTATAAAGGCCGAGAAGTTCAGGCTAAAGAGGCCGGGGCGGGTAGTTGCGCTTATGGGAATTGTAGTGATGTTTCCGGCGACGTTGGTTTGCATAGCGTTCAGGTTCGGTATTCTCAGATGATATCTCCGCAGGACACCTTACGGCGCTGCAATTATAAATTGCGTTAAAATATTCCCCCCCCCCCTTATATTTCGCTGAAAACGCGAGTCGAACCTAAAAAACCCGTATTTACCACAATAGATTTACGCAGGTTTTTTGCCGATATAAGAAGAGAGAATAGAGAAACTCGCGCAGTGGAATTCAGAAGCTGAATTAAAGGGAGGTCCGAAAGGGCAAAACAGGAGATATAATCCAGGTGCGGAAGGAGAAGACAGATAAAGTTAAAGCTCAAATTGCACTTCTCGTATTTCGTGAATCGTATTGCGTATTGCGGCGTGAAATTTCACATCCAGCGCCTATGAAAAATAGGCTTACGGCTAATTCGCTTCAGCTTGTTTCTGCACTGCGTACAGTTTGTGCATGGTCGCTATATATAGTACGCCATTGGCTATCGTAGGGGTGGCGCCCATACCGCTGTCCAGCTCTATCATGCTGATTATTTTTTTCTGCCTGCTCGCGGCGAGAATCCAGAAATCCCGCCTGCGTGTACCGACATAGACTTTTCCATCGGCGACGACGGTCGAGGCCCATATTTCGCCTTTGGTCTCGTGGGTCCAATAGACTTTTCCCGTATCGGCGTCAACGCAGTGAATGACTTTTCCGCAATCAGAGACGAAAACCATTCCATCGTAAATTGCAGGTGTAGAGCAGCAGTGGCGATTGACTTCATACGAGAAAATCAGGCCTGATTCGGTAATATCTCCGGTCTTTGTGGCGTCAATACATTTGAGCCAGGCCTTGTTCTTGCCCCACCAGATATCGCCGCCGGCGGTGACGTAGATGCGGTTATTGTGGAAGACGGGCATGCCCTTGATATTGCTCGGGCTTTCCTGGCGGTTTCTGATGTATTCGTGAATGTTGTCTTTCGGCGCGGTCGGGTCGCAGTCGAAGCGCCAGATTCTTTGCAGCTTTTCGATTTTGCCCTTTGGTGGAGCCGAGGTGAGCGCTTCGAAGGCGTACACTATGCCGTCGCCGCCGGCGAAGAAAACGAGCTTTCGACCATTAACCACACCCATCGCCGGTGACGACCAGGTGCAATGGAAGATTTGAGGGCCTATTCCTTCATAGTCGCGGGCTAAATATCGGCCTGTTTTTTTGTCAAGCACGATAAGGCTGGGACCATCCGGTTTCCTGATTCGCTTGTGAGTATTATCAACGCCGTTGCTCGTGTTGATGTAGAGAAAATCCCCATCAAGCAGTATCGAACTGTGGGCGGCATCGTGCGGGTATGTGTCGGCCTGGCTTGGTATATCAAAAAGCCATATAATATCCGCATCTATATTTGTAACCTCGAAGGAGTCTGTTTCTTTGTTTTGCAGGGCCATGTGGCGGCCCTCATCTTTATAGGGGCCGTCGTTGCCGTTGGCCTGGCCGTGAATGTCGAGGCACATAGCTTCGCCGCGGTTGCTGACAACATAGACGCGGTCGCCCTCGACAGTGGGCGGCGAGACGATTCCTCCGCGAGGCCAATCGAGATATGGGTCGGGCCCGAGCTTGGGGACCATTAGCTGCCACAGGAATGTGCCGTCTTTTTCGTTAAGACAGAGCATTATTCCGCGGTCGCCCCGATGGCGCGGGTCCCGGGGGGAGTCGTTGTTGGTTCCCATAAAGACCCTGCCGGATGCGACTATTGGCGTGGCCCAGGTCTCAGAACCGAGCGGGACTGTCCACTTTATGTTTTTGCCGGTGGCCGGGTCGAAATCGTCCGGCAAAGAAGTCTCGCCTGAGACCATGTTCCGCGTAAATCTTTGGCCCCACTGCGGCTGGTCGTCCGCAAAGACACTCGATATAAAGAGGCAGCCATAGACGAGGATGATTGCCAACAGGTGTTTACATATTGTTCTTTTCGCTGCCATGATGTTTATTTCCTGAGTTTTAAATCAATTTTCAAGCCAGTACGTATTGTACCATTTGAGGCATTGTTCAGCAACGCTTGATTTTACTCAAACTTAGGGGTTTTCTCGTAAGCTTTTCCGCAGTAAATCCTTGTGAAGCCAGAAACAGGTATTTATTGCTTCAGTTAGCCCCGTTAATAGTCGGTACATAAGAAAGTCTGGTTTGTCCGGTAGTGGCTGACT
>JAUWPZ010000161.1 GCA_030611315.1 Sedimentisphaerales bacterium | reverse complement strand
GACCCCGGGAACATCATCCAGGTCGGCCTTGCAATCAGGTTTGACACAGGTTGGATCCAGCCAACGCTGGGCAAAAAGGTCCATATCGTGCAAATCGACCTCGCAGTTACCGCTCAGATCGCCCACCGGACAGGCGGCCTCCACGGACCCGCCCAGAAATAAGGCCAATATCAGTGTGAGCAACGAGATTTCCATTAACCTGAGCACCTTCTATCTCCTTCCTCACTCGTATGAGGCCGCTGAATGCGTTTTTTATCTTAGCAGGCCACAAAACCACGACATCCAGTTGAATCCTTCATTATTGTAGCATATTGAATGGAGGTTAGTCAATACCTTCAGCAGATTTTCGCGGTTTTTTTGAATTTATACGCCCAACTGCCGGTCGAGTGGGCTTATCGGGCAAGCGGCAAAGTTGACCAATCATAAAAGGTTAATTCTTTAGAAATAAATCGCAGGTCATAGGAAACAAATACGCGGATTCGAGAATTTGGCTAAATGTTCTTGTTTTTTTGCCCACAAAAAGCGTATAATCAGTTTGTTTAAAGCAGCTTTTCCAAAGACAGGAAGCCATTTTGGATTACAACGAAAATATATCGAGGTAAGGTATGCAGATAAAGTTGAAGTTTCTCGGTGCGGCCCAGAATGTTACAGGTTCACGGCATTTTCTGGAAGTCAGCGGCAGGCGAATTCTTGTTGACTGTGGTCTTTATCAGGAACGGCAGTTCACTGAACGAAACTGGAAGCCGTTTGTCGTGCCGCCGAAGAGTATAGACGCCGTTCTTCTGACACATGCTCATCTTGACCACTGCGGCTTACTGCCGAAGCTGGTGCGAGAGGGATTCAAGGGTAAGATATACTGCACCGCGGCCACGGCGGAGATTGCCCGTATTATATTGATGGACGCTGCACACCTGCAGGAAGAGGATGCCAGGTATAAGCGCAAAAGGCATAAACGTGAGGGTAGAAAAGGGCCTTACCCAATAGTACCGCTTTATACGACGCAGGATGCCGAGCGCTGCCTGCCGTTTTTTTCGCCGGTAAAATACCGCAAGTCCATAGACCTTGGAAACGGAATAGAAACGACTTTTTATGACGCCGGTCACATTCTCGGCTCCTCGATTATAAGGGTCAAGGTACGACAGGAGGGGCAGGAAAGGATTATTCTATTCTCCGGAGATATCGGCCGACCACAAAGGCCTATTGTGTGCGACCCGACTGTTTTTGACACGGCTGACTACGTTTTTATTGAGTCCACGTACGGCGACAGGGTCCACCAGGGGCCGGAAGATACGAAAAAGATGATTGCCGAGGTCGTAAACTCAACGAAAAAAGCCGGGGGGAAAATTATCGTACCAAGCTTTGCGCTCGAGCGGGCCCAGGAGGTCCTTTACTATATGAATGAGTTGCTGCTCGCCAAGGCGATACCGCAACTGGAGGTTTTTCTCGACAGCCCGATGGCTTCGAGTATAACAAAGGTTTTTCAGCATCATCCCGATTTTTTCGACGAAGAGATGACCGAATTTATACAGCGCCACGAATCGCCCTTTAAGTTTCCCGGTCTGAAAATAGTGCAGACCACAAAAGAATCAAAGGGTATCAATGAGAGGAGAGGGACGTTTATGATAATAGCAGGTTCGGGGATGTGTACGGGCGGCAGAATAAAACACCACTTAGTCAATAATATCTGCAATCCGAAGAACACGATAATGTTTGTGGGCTACCAGGCAATGGGGACGCTCGGCAGGCGAATTGTGAACGGAGAAAAGGAAGTCAGAATCCTTGGCCGGGAGTATCAGGTCAAAGCGAGAGTTGCGCGGATAAACGGCTTTTCGGCGCATGCGGACAGAGATGAGCTTTTCGACTGGCTGAGCGAATTTGAGGAGCCTCCGAGAAAACTATTTGTAGTACACGGTGAGGCCAAGAGCGCACGTCAATTCGCCGATTACGTCAGGGAAAAAACGGGGTGGGACGTTGTTGTGCCGTCGTATCAGGACGAAATCATCGTTGATTAGATTGGGGACACATTACCAAAAAAGTGGGCTTTTCCTGTGGGAGGTGTACTTTTAGTCCGTGTTTGTGCTTTGTTTTTTCTTCTTTCTTCCGGTGAAGCAACACAGGACTATGCCCAGCTCAAAGAGGCCATAAAGGGGTATCGCAAGGGTTACCTGGGAAATTACATCAGGGGGGGTGGCTACTGCGGCAAGTATAAAGATGCCGAGCAGCACGTATTTTCTCGACTTACGCAAGGCCGGGATAGAAATCAGGCCCGTTTTGTTCAGGATGAAGATGGCTATGGGTGTCTGAAAGGCGATGCCGAAGACGAGCATGAGCGTAGTAATGAAAGATACGTATTTCTGCAATGTCCAGTTTGCATCGACGCCGACGAAATCGGCGAAGCCCAAGAAGAAGCGAAGGGAAATCGGCGCTACCACAAAGAGGAAAAACAAGGCGCCCGTGACAAATAACACCACCGAGAAAGGTACTGCCTTATGCACATACCGTCTTTCTTTCGGATAAAGTCCGGCGGCAACAAACATCCATAACTGGTAGAAGACCCAGGGGGACGAAATTATCAGGGCAGCTATCAGAGCTATTTTCATATACACAATAAAGGGGTCGGCCGGCGCCAGTACTATCAGAGAGACTCGTTCAGGTTCAGGCACCTTGCTGAGAGGGTAGTAAATGAGCGATTTTATGTACTTAAAGAAGTAAGGAATCAGGCACAGGATGGCAGCGGCTGCTATGCCTGTCAGCGTGAGAATAAGGCGCGCGCGGAGTTCCTCCAGGTGGTCGCCCAGACTCATAGTGGAATTAAAGAGTTTTTCTTTCTCTTTGGATTTGGTCTTGCCCATTTCGATCCGCAAGGCGCATTTGAAAAAGCCTCAAAGTCGGGCGAGTCAGCCCATGGCATTCTTGGATTCGTCTATACCGGATGCGTCCTTGGCCTCGCTCACAACATCGTCCTTGATTTCCTTTACGTTGTTTGCCAAATCGTCTTTGACTTCTTCGGTCTCCTTGATGCCCTTTTTGAACTCGGTCAGACTCTTGCCCACGCTTCGTGCGATTTCAGGCAGTCTTCTTCCGAATATCAACAGAGCAACGACAAGGATAACAATCCACTCATACCCACCGGGAATTCCGCCCCAAGCCGAGATATATTGCATATATTCAGTCATTTTTGTCTCCTTTTTTCTTTGTCGCGAAGTATATAACGAGGCACGTAAGGACAACCACGGGAGTCGCCACAAAGAGCGCCAGCACTGTAAGGATAACAATCCACTCCCACCCACCGATCATAAAGGCCGAGATGTATTGCATATATTCAGTCATTTTTATACCCTTACTTAACTTATAGAATTACATATTATAGTGCAAAGTGAGCCAGTCGTCAACCCCTGGAAATTTTTCCCGGGAGGGGGTTATTTTCCTTTTTTTTTAAGGTCCCGATTATACCGGCATAAAACGCGGTATTTTTTCAAAGTTTTGTCCCGATAAGTGCGTAAAAAATATTGCCACATTGTATGCCGTAAGTACCTTACTATCAAGTACTTATGCCGAGCGGCAAGTTATTTTTCTTGATTTATTACGCCTTTTCGGTTATCATAACACCATAGATAGCAAGAGTCCTGAATGGATTGGAATAATAACACTGGTTTCCGAGACGGGCTGATGAGGAAATTTTATTACAAAACTTGGCTTCCTTTCACGTTCAACAAAAGACGCATTCTTCTTTTGGCAATTGTGAGCTACCTGGCTCTATGCTGAAGGTGCGTCTTGGTTCTTAGCTCTTTTTCAACCGCCCAGTTTTGGGCGGTTCTTTTTATGCGCTCCGGAAGCGTTAATCATTTGACACAAACGCGTCTGCAAACTAAGCTTACCCAAAACTATCTGCAAAAGGAAAGGCACTTGAATGCCGTTTACGCCATATCATTTTGGGCCCAGCGCGTTCTTTGGGCTGGTGTTTAGAAAGTGGCTCGACGTTCCGGTCTTTGTTCTGGCCAATGTGATTGTTGACCTCGAAGTACTGGTCATAATGACGTTCGAACTTGGCCAGCCGATGCACCGGTATTTTCATACACTGCTGATAGGGGCGGTAGTGGGTATTGTCTGGGCAATGGCGGCTTATCCGCTGCGCCATACCTTTAAGAAGGTAATGCGACTGCTGCACATACCTTACCGGACGAGTCTTGGCAAAATGATTATCTCCGGGGTCCTCGGCGTGTGGCTGCATGTCTTGATTGACGGGGTCTATCACCACGATGTGAGAGTTTTTTGGCCGAATAAGACAATATCGTTATGGAGGACGATGCTGAGTCGCATCAGCAAGGAACAGGTTCAAACTATATGCGCAGCTTTTTTTGTTGCGGCTGCTGTTCCGTATGCGATTGCCGTTGTATCTTTTATCAGGGCCAAAAGAGGCAAAGCACAAGCGAGTGTGAATAAAAACGGGGACAAACAGGAAGAGCAACATAAATACCATAAACACTAATACCGCGGTTCACAAAAAAATGCGCTAAGAGGAAAGTTGAGAAGACTTTTTTGATAGATTTCCGTTCCGGGCTCTTCGCTTTGCTGCGTGTCTCCGCTCGCTGCGCTCGGTCGAAATGACGGGGTGGTTGCGGGGTCGAAATGACGTAATAGTCTTGAGGTTGAAGTGACGTAGTAGTTGTGAGGTTTATGAAACGGCGTGCTAATACAGACTCATCGGCTCGATTTCCCTGCTGTTGCGGCGATAAACCGTGATTCCTTTACAGCCGAGCTGATACGCTAATTTATAGGCCTCATCAACCGCATTTACCGCAGCTTGTTCCGGAAGATTTATGGTTTTGCTGACCGCGGCGTCGCAGTGGTCCTGGAAGGCCGCCTGCATTCGAATGTGCCATTTCGGCTCGATATCATAAGCGCATCTGAAGATTCTGCGAATTTGGGCCGGGACATTGGTGATTTGTTGAATACTGCCGGTATTGCCAATCTGCTGCTGTAGTTTTTTGCTGTAAAAACCGCCCTTTTGGGCTGTTTGCCTGAAGATAGGATTTACATACAGCATTTTTGAGCCGTCCAATACTCGGCGGACAAACACAAGTGAATAGACCGGCTCAATTCCATTGGAGCAGTCCGCGATGATACTTATCGTCCCGGTCGGGGCCACACAAGTTATGGCGGCATTGCGGAGTTTTTGACTGCTTTTGGTTCGCCAGATGCTGTTTTGCCAGTTGGGAAACGGCCCACGCATTTCGGCAAGCTCGCTACTCGCCTCGCGAGCCTTGTCGTTGATAAACTTCATAACTTCAGCGCCGAATTTGATGCCTTCTTCGCTATCATAGGGTATCCCAAGCAGAAACAAGCAATCGGCAAAACCCATTACTCCGAGACCGATTTTGCGATTTGCAGCGGCGAGTCTGGCCGTGGCCTCCACGGGATAAATGCACGCATCGAGAATATTATCGAGGAACCGTACGCAGAGCTTTACCGTTTCTGCCAGGGCCAGCCAATTCATCCCGGCTTTGCTGTCGGATGTTTCGACGAACTTGGTCAGATTGATACTGCCGAGCGTACAGGCTTCATAAGGCAGCAGCGGCTGTTCACCACACGGATTAGTAGCTTCAATCCTGCCAAGAGAGGGCGTAGGATTATCGCGGTTGATACGGTCGATAAAAACCAAACCGGGTTCGCCGCTTTTATGAGCACACTCAACGAGGATATCCCACATATCACTGACGGTGTAGAACCGACCGTCATCCGGTTTATCTTCGGTAGAAAGCTTGTACAAGTCATTTAACGAGTAGTTTTCGAGGTCGAGACCGCGAGGCAGTAAATACTTCTGCCCGGTCCGGGGATTCTCTACGACATGCAGCGAACGGCCTGAATTGAGCAGGGTTTGCATCCACGAGTCTGTGACCTTGACGGAGATGTTGAAATTGGTAAAGGCTGCGAGGTTCTGCTTGGCGTGCAGGAACTTGAGTATATCAGGGTGTTCGAGGCTCATCATGCCCATATTCGCGCCGCGACGAAAGGCGCCCTGCTGAATTGCGTTGGTCGTCTCGGAAAAGACACGCCAAAAGCTAATCGGCCCCGATGTTGTACCGCCGCTGGAGGCGACACGGTCGCCTGTGGGCCTGAGCTTGTCAAAGGAGAATCCTGTGCCCCCGCCAGCCTGCTGAATCAGAGCGGTCTGCTTGACGGCCTCGAATATCCCTTCGATGCTGTCTTCGATGGGCAGGACAAAGCAGGCGCTGAGCATACCGCGGCGTCCGGCGTTCATCAGGGCGGGAGAGTTGGGGAGAAACTTAAGCGAGGTGGTCAAATCATAATATTTCCTGTGCCATTGGTTGATTTGGCCGCTATCGGCTCCGTACCTGGCTTCAACATCAGCGACGACGGATGCGACCCTGCTGAAAAGCTGCCCCGGCGCCTCGATGCACCTGCCGCCGGAGTCTTTGATTAGATACCTGCTTTGCAGTACCGTCAGGGCATTTTCGCTGAGCACGGGAGCGGGGCCGGGTGCCGGTTGTATATGGGACTGCGCCATAGAAAGTCCAATCCCCAAAAAACGAATAACTTAAAATTAAAAGTGCAAAACCACAGTTGAAAAGTCAAAATGCTATGTGGAAACCTTTAAAAACGTCATTGCGAGGCCCGAAAGGGCCGCGGCAATCTCTTACCTGATAGCCGGAAAAAGCCATTGCCACATTCGAGATTGCTTCGCTTTGCTCGCAATGACAATCCTTTACCTCTTAACTTCGCTTAATCCATCTAAACCGAAAGACATCGCGGATTTTTTCGCTGAACCGGACTCCAAGACGCTGGGTGCTGGTTTTGAACTCCATCCGGGCCAAATCGTCTGCGGCTGGCTTAGCGGGTGACTTGCCGAATATCGACAATAATCCTGCCGCAAGCGAGCCGATAAATGAATTTCTTTTTCCGCGCATTTCGGATTCTCACAATCGCCGTCCGGGTTACATTTGGAGATTTATCTCTGGACGGCTAATTTCAAGGATGTCAGTAGTTCGTCGCCCGTTCTGCTAACCAGCTCGGATTTGCCGAAGAGCTGTTGGCTCTCGATAATCTCAGGTTGTTGGTCATAGTAGCGCTGCACGGCCTCAATGCCCCCTTCGGCAGAACCGCCGGTCTTGTATTCGCCTGTCAGGAGCCAGGAGCTTACCTCGTCATTGTATTCGGCAGGATAGATAAGCGAGATTGCGTATTTATCGTCGTTGTATTTGGCCAGATGCACCTTTGCCCGACAGGGTGGGGCGGAACACACAGCCATATCGAAGAGGGCCTTGAAATCCTTTTGGGCCGTCTCCATGTCCTGAGAGTAGAAAAACATCCCCGCTTCGAGCTGGAAGGTCTCAGCGGAGACGCCTTTTAGCTCAAGTTTGCCGTCCGGGTAGGCCCGGTGAATCTTATAGACCTTGCCGTGCTTGAATTTCTCGCTTTCGAGCAGCTCGGCCACCTCTTCGGCTGTAAAACCCACGCCGGTATGGTCGCCAAAGTCGAAGATATACAGGCCAACATACTTATCAGGTTTTTGTAGTTTTGGCAGTTTCATAATATTATATTATAGTATAATCGCTAATTAGCGAATTGCACGATTTTTTTGAATAAAGCTAACCTCCGAAGCATATACATGTTTGAGTCCACTCTAAAAACACGCCTTTAGGCGGCTTGTCTGAAATACTGTTGAGGCTCAAGCCAACAGCGGCTTTTGTCTCGAATAATTATTTTTCGAAGCTCATTTCGGCTACTCTTGGCAAACAAGCAGGGCAAAATGC
>JAUWPZ010000198.1 GCA_030611315.1 Sedimentisphaerales bacterium | reverse complement strand
GATAGGACATTTTCTCGGTTTTTCTGCGGATTTGGAGTCGATGTTGAAGGAAGCCAACAATTGTTTTGCCTTTCCGGGCTCGCCGAGCAGAATTTCGAGTTCGCCAGCGTCGAGCCAGATACCGCCGCAGTCGGTGCAGTGGTCTATCTCGACTTCCTCGAGTTCAAGTGTAATCATCGCGTTTTTGCAAACCGGACAATCCATAAGTTAAAGACTCAAGACCCAAGACAAAAGGCCAATGATGAGTTGTCAATGACCTAATCTGCGAAGCCGGCTGTAAAAACAAACGGTTTCAGTCGGCTAATTCTACATACCAAGACGTAAATCGACACTCAAAAAATCAAAAATAAAGTGCAGAAACCCAAAATTACCGAGAGATATTCAAAGCTAATTGTTACCTGCCTATTATATTACCGCAGTTCGCCCAGGAGCCGACTATACAGTGTGTTACCTGTCCCGTGCGGCAGGGTCAAGAAAGGTGGTCGCATAAATTTTCGTTGTTAATTTGGGTAATTTTCGGTTGAACGGTCAAGAGGCAATATCACTTCGATTTGGGTATGCCGGCAAGAGGGCCGGCAAGCCGAACAGATGCAAGAATATTGGCGTGGTGTGCCGATATGATAGTAAATAGCGGAAATATTTATTCTTGACGGGGATTGGAATTGCCGATAGGGTATGACCAATACCGGAGGGCTGAAAACGGTAGAAAAATGAAAGTGTCGGGAAATGATAGTTGATTGTCATACGCATATAAATTGTGCCGCGGATGATGTCGAAGCATCTGAGCATTTGGAGGCGGCCGAGACGGTAGATAAGTGCATCGTGCTGGCCTGTTCAGAGGGGGCAAGCGAAAAGGTCAATAAAAAACTGTCCGAGTATGTGAGCAAACATGAGGATAAGATGGTCGGCTTTGCGATTGTAGAGCCCAGCGAGGACAAGATAAACGTTCAAAATCTGGCGCTTCTCAAGGAAAGGCAAGGTTTAAAGGGGGTGGTTCTATACTGTTCGGGCAGTGGTTTCCACCCGACGCACAGCAGGGCGATGCGGTTCTACGAATCAGCCCTGGAGCTGGGCCTGCCACTTTTCTTTCACAATGGCGGGCACCTGGCGTCCGATGCGGTCCTGGAATACACCCAGCCGTATTTGTTGGATGAAATTGCGAAAGAATTTCCAGAATTGAGGATTATCATCGGCAATATGGGTGTGCCTTTTGTCGAGCAGACATTGTCGATGGTGGCGAAGCATGAAAATGTTTATGCGGATTTGACGATAAGGCCGAGCAGCGTCTGGAAAATTTACAATACCGTTGTGGCAGCACATGAGAGCGAGGTGATGGATAAATTGTTGTTTGGCAGCGGTTTTCCCCATGGCAATGCAGGAGAGTGCATAGAAACACTGCTCGGCTTTAACATGCTTTTGGCCGACACAAATCTGCCGACAGTTCCTCGAGACAAGATTCGAAATATTATTGAGCGCGATACGCTGGGTTTGCTCGGAATAGAAGATAAGGATATATTGGTACAAGAGCAAAGAAGTGAGAAAACGAAAGAGCGCAAGGGTGTAAAAGCGTGATAAGAGCGTAATCGCGGTCGAGCAGGGCAGAGAAAACAGGCGGCAATGGCTAAGCTTCTGGAAGAGCAAAGGGAAAGCTGGGGGACGCGTGGCGGATTTATTCTGGCGGCAATCGGCTCGGCGGTAGGTCTGGGTAATCTGTGGGGGTTTCCCTACAAACTTTACAGCTATGGAGGCGGGGCATTTCTGATTCCCTATGTAATAGCCTTATTTGTGGTTGGCGTTCCGGTGATGATTCTCGAATTCAGCATCGGCCATTATACACAGCGTGCGGCGCCCGATGCATTTAAGCGGGGACACAAGCGTTTTGAGATTGCCGGCTGGTGGGGGATTATTCTGGCCTTCGTGATAATCACTTATTACCCGGTGATTCTGGCATATTGCTTCAGCTTCTTGTGGTACAGCATTGTAGGGATTTTCACCAAAGGGGGCAACCTGCCCTGGGCCGGTGCAGGCTTGGAAGGCGTCGAGAAAGCCAAGCTTTTTTTTAATGAGACATATCTCGGTAAGGTCGATATTGAAGATGCCCGTTTTTATCTTTGTTCTATCCGGTGGAATATCGTGCTGCCGCTGGCGGTTACGTGGATGGCAATGTATTTTTGCATCTTCAAAGGCGTTAAGCTTGTGGGGAAAATTGTGTGGCTGACAGTCCCGCTGCCGTGGCTTATGCTGCTGGTCCTGACTGTGCGGGGTCTGACTCTCGAGGGCAGCACGCAGGGGCTGGTGTACTATCTTGACCCTGTTTGGTCGGAGCTTGCCAAGCCTGTAACGTGGCGATACGCGTTCGGACAGGTGTTCTTCTCCTTGAGCCTTGCGTACGGTGTCATGATTACGTATGCGAGCTTTCTTCACAGAAAAAGCGACATCAATAACAACGCCGGTATAATCAGTATTGCCGATTTTGCAACGAGCTTTGTTGCCGGTTTGGCCGTGTTTGCGACGTTGGGGGGGATGGCGTATGTGACGCAGCAGGCGGGTAATGCTGTTATGGTCGAGGATGTGGCAGAGCCGGGGCCTTCGCTGGCTTTTGTGGCTTTTCCATACGCGCTGGCGCAACTGCCTTATTCGGCCTGGTTTAGCTTTGTTTTCTTCTTTGCGCTTGTAACGCTGGGGATTGATTCGGCGTTTTCACTGACCGAGTCGATTCTGGCAAGTATCGTTGACAAAACGGGATGGCGAAGAAGCATTGTCCTGCCGGTATTGACTGTTGTCGGATTCGGGTTCGGTCTTATTTACGTTACCGAAGGAGGATTCAACTGGCTCGGCACTATCGACGGGTTTGTCAATGGGACCTGGGGCATAGCTTTTATGGGGCTGCTGGAATGTGTGGTTCTTGGTTGGCTATGGCGGATTGGGATCCTGCGTCGCCATGCCAACAGCCGAAGCGACTGGAAATTGGGCAAATGGTGGGAATATCTGATTCGCTTAGTGATTCCGGTAGTGCTTGGGACACTTTTCTTCTGGCAGCTTTTTGATGATTTGACCGGGGATGGATTCCTGAGGAGTCCCGAAGGTAAATTAATACTGGAGAACTGCGTTGGGCTGGGAGTTGTGGCGCTTGTGCCTGTGTTGGCGCTTGTCTTGAGTTTGGTCAGGGGCCGCCGTGACGTTAAGGAACCGGAACGGCCGGAGCAGGATTTGACCATTGCAGGCAGAAGGGGAGGAACTGCGGCGTTTTTCCTGGCGGTGGGTGTTGCAGCTCTGCTTTTTGTCTGGCTTAAGGTACCGATGCCGCAGGCGGCAAAAGGCACGCTCCTGTGGCTGTCTTTAGCTGGCGGCGTGGTTGCGATGCTGTTGAGCAATCATCTTCTCGACAAGCACCATACTTCCACGACCCAGGCGTCGTGGGCGGCAAGATGGGCGGGTATAATCGCGACTATGGGCGTTAGCGCCTCTATCGCAATAATGCTTATCTCTCTGACACAGACGGTGGCGGAGCAAACCAAAGAGGCCGATAAGCAAATCCCCGTTAAGCTGAGTGTCATTTCATATATCATCCTTACGGTGGCCCTGCTAATCATAATAGGTGGTTTGGGATGGTGTTTCCTCAAGGCTCTGGCAGCGGCCAATAAAGATACGGCAATTCAGCACCCCGACGAAGTCGGTGATGAGGGACAACAGACGTAGTTTTGAGTTGTTAGTGTTGAGTGTTGAGTTGACTAAAAACTGAAAATTCAAAACTCAGAACTAAAACTATCTGCTATTTGGGTTTGAAGCCCTTGATATTTTTGCCGGTGTATTTGGCGCAGGCCTTCTCGATATCCACGTCGCTGATGTTTGCAAGCGTGCATAGCCAGGCGAAGACATCAGCAAATTCTTCCTGCTTATTTTCCTCGTCCCTGGAGGCCAACGCAGTAGCGAGTTCACCGACCTCCTCAATAAACCACATAAAGGTGGCCGGGACGCCTCTTTGTCTGTCTCGCTTTTCGTATTTTTGAGAAATTAATCGTTGAAATTCGTTAATATGCATTTTGTCGGTGCACAAATATCGAGAGTTTTTACGTTCTATTTTCCTTCGATTAAATTCGAGAGTTTCGTTTTTGCGAAGACAGCCCTGGTCTGGGCGATTGCTTTTTCGTAGATTTTCTCGGCCCGGGCACCGAATCTCGTCCTGTGTGTATGCTCGGCGAGGTTCAACTGACCGACCATAGGTCCGTCAACGGCTTCGATAATCTGTAGCATTGTGATTTTTTTTGTCGGCCTGGCCAGGGAGAACCCGCCGCGAGGCCCTCTTTTGCTGCGCAATACGTTTGCTCTGACCAACTGCTGGAGTATCTTTAGCAGGTATTCCAGAGGTATGTCATATTCTTTGGATATGTTCTGGGACAAGACTATCTTTTGTTCCTGATGTTGAGCAATATAACCGACCGCCAGAAGTGCGTATCCCGTAGATCTGCTGACTCTCATTTTAATCTCCTTCGAAAATATGCCGATAATTTTTGAAGTTTCGTTTTCCGTGCCGGTGCACGACAGTGAAAGCTAACAGCCAATGACCTCCACCGAGTTGTTATTTTTTTCGGATGTTTCTTTACTACCTAAATGTGATTGCCAACAAAGCTTAGGCGCTACAACATAGTGAAGTAATACAAAATATACCCTTAAGGGTAATAAATTCCCGCAACTGGGATTGTAAATTATTATTTTAAGGTTACTACCTGTGGCACAAGTACCTAGTATTCTGTCAAAATTGTATTTGTTAGTAACGCAATTAAGCTGTCATGCTGAGCGGAGCGAAGCATCCGGCTTTAGCAATACAACTACTTTCAATGTGCAATTGAGATTCTTCACTTCGTTCAGAATGACAAGCTACA
>JAUWPZ010000111.1 GCA_030611315.1 Sedimentisphaerales bacterium | reverse complement strand
GACCCCGGGAACATCATCCAGGTCGGCCTTGCAATCAGGTTTGACACAGGTTGGATCCAGCCAACGCTGGGCAAAAAGGTCCATATCGTGCAAATCGACCTCGCAGTTACCGCTCAGATCGCCCACCGGACAGGCGGCCTCTACGGAACCGCCCAGAGATAAGACCAATATCAGTGTGAGCAACGAGATTTCCATTAACCTGAGCACCTTCTATCTCCTTCCTCACTCGTTTACGCCGCCAACGGTGAAGCCTTCCTTATGGGACGTAAAATCGTAGTACTTTATTACGTGACCTTATTTATTCTAACATATACACGCAGTGCCGTCAATGCCTTTTTCGGCAAACTCGCAACGACAGGGGCGATTTTAAAAGCAAGTTGACGAGGGACAACAAGTTGCGTATGTTGCTGCCAAAGCTATACTTATGTAAAGACCAGTCAAGTTGAGTAGTATATGACGCCGAAGATTCTGCTTGTAAATCCGCCTATATATGACTTCGCCGCGTACGATTTCTGGCTCAAGCCTTATGGCCTGCTGAGCGTGGCCGGGTATCTGCTCGGCAGGGTCGAGTTCGCCCTGTTTGATTATCTCGACCGCCTGCATCCTTTCGCAGCAAATCAAAAGCAGCTTAAATCCGACCGATGGGGCCGAGGCCGATTCCATTGCGAACATATCCCAAGCCCCGCGTGCCTTCAAGCAATTCCGCGATACTTTCGGCGATTCGGCCTGCCCCGCAATATGTTCAGGGATTTTCTGACCCAGGCCGGGCCGTTCGATTTTGCCCTCATCCAGACAACAATGACCTACTGGTATCCCGGTATCGAGGAGGTCATTCAGGATATTCGCCGGTTTCAGCCACAGTCGGAAATAGTGCTCGGCGGCAATTATGTAACGCTCTGCAGCTCTCACGCCGAAAAGCTGGATGCCGACCTGCTTGTTCAAGGTACGGAACTTGAACCGCTCGTGGAGCTTCTGCAAATCGAGCCGGACTTAACACGGCCGGCCCTTTGGCAAATTTACGATAAGCTTAACGTAGGTGTTCTAAAGCTAACCGACGGATGTCCCTTTAACTGCACTTACTGCTCGGTGCCAAAGGTTTACGGCAAATTCAAAACGCGACCGCTGGAACGCTCCTTGGCCGAATTAGACCTGCTGTCCCGCCTCGGCGCACGAAACGTCTGCTTCTATGACGACGCCTTACTGTTCGAGGCTGAAAAAGTCTTCATCCCGTTTTTGAACGACGTCATCAAGCGTAATGTAAACGTGAACCTTCACACACCCAACGCCCTCAACGCTCGCTTCATCACCAAAGAGCTTGCCGAGCTTATGGTGCGGGCCGGCTTTAAGACGTTCTATATCGGGTTCGAGAGCGCCTCTTCGCAGTGGCAGAAGCGCACCGGCTCAAAGGTCTTTTCGGATGAACTCGCACAGGCGGCAAAGCACCTTATCTCCGCCGGCGCTGTCCCCACGAACATCACGGCATATCAAATCCTCGGCCATCCTCACGGTGACACCCAGGAACTCGAATCTTCGATGCGTTTCGTGAACTCCCTGGGCATTCGCGGGATGTTAGCCGATTTCGCCCCGATTCCCGGAACTCCCGACGGAGAATACTGCCGGCGGTGGGTGGATATGGACGAGCCGTTGATGCACAACAAGTCCGTTTTTCCGATTATCCTGCTGGGCTTCGACAACGTAAACCGCCTCAAAGACATACAACGCCAACTCAACCGCTCCCTGCCAAACATCCAAACACGTTGATTTTAGCTGACCGATTTGCTATACTCATCAATTAAATTCAAAATTTCAGATTCAAAATTTCAAATTTGCATTCTCGTATAGTGGAGAAAAGTAATGCCTACTTATAAATCTTTTGAAGACCTTCCGGTTTGGCAAAACGCAAAAGAATTATCGGTGCTGGTTTACAAAACCACATCTCAAGGTAAATTTCGGGAAGATTACGGACTAAAGACCCAGATTCAGCGAGCCGCGGTCTCGGTATCAAGTAACATCGCTGAAGGCTTCGAGAGAGGCTCGAAACAAGAGTTCATCCAGTTCTTATACGTTGCCAAAGGTTCATGCGGCGAATTGCGCTCGCAGTTATTCATTGCCAAAGACGTTGGTCATATAGAAAATGTCGATTTCGAAACTCTGTTGAACTCCGCAACGAATGTATCGAAACAGATAAGCGGATTCATCGAATACCTGAAAACCTCTGAATTCAA
This sequence comes from Sedimentisphaerales bacterium, assembly GCA_030611315.1. Taxonomy (GTDB): domain Bacteria; phylum Planctomycetota; class Phycisphaerae; order Sedimentisphaerales; family Anaerobacaceae; genus JAUWPZ01. Next base: position 9,720 of record JAUWPZ010000111.1, on the reverse strand, counting down.
AGGCCAGAAATACAAATAATTTGAAATATGAAACTTGTAATATGAAATTCGTCTTTAAGAGCTTCGGGTGCCAGATGAACAAGCTGGACACGGCGTTGGTCACTTCCGCGCTGACCGAGGCGGGCTTTGACCTGACCGAAAACGTCAAGGAAGCCAACGTCGTCCTGATAAACACCTGCTCGGTTCGTCGGCACGCCGAGCAGCGGGTCCTCTCTCACCTCGGCCATCTTAAACACATAAAGCGAGCCCGCCCGGACCTCGTCGTCGCCGTCATCGGCTGCATGGCCCAGCGCCTCGGCGACAAGCTCCTCGAACACGAAGCCGTCAACATCGTCTGCGGCCCGGCGCAGATACCGCAAATACCCGGGCTCCTGACCGGGGCAATTGAGCAGAAGAAAAAGAAGCTGGCGATAACGGGAAAAATTCGCCGGCCCACCCCAAATGCCCAGGCCGACGCCCTCGAACGTTTCGAATCCGCCGCCGACAGCAGCGACAAGCAGATTCCCGGCCAGGCCTTTGTGCGGGTAATGCGCGGCTGCGATAAGTTCTGCACTTATTGCATTGTCCCCTACGTCCGCGGCCCGGAGGTCTCCCGACCACCCGAAGCAATAATCAGCCAGATAAAAAACCTGGCCAACGAAGGAATAAAGCAGGTTACTCTCCTGGGACAGGCCGTAAATTCCTATGAATACAAGACCGGCGAGAAGACCTACTCTCTTGCGGACTTACTCGCGATGGTAAGCAACGTTGAGGGCATCGAATGGGTCAAATTTGTCACTAACTATCCGGCCGAGAAGTTCCTGGATGATATTTTACAGGTTATGGCCGATTCGCCGAAGGTCTGCCCATACCTGCACATCCCCGTCCAGAGCGGCTCGGACAAAATCCTTCGCGCGATGAATCGTCGTTACACGGCAAGCGAGTACTTAGGACTCCTCGACAGGGCCAGGGACATTGTGCCGGATATCGCGATTGCGGGCGATTTCATCGTCGGCTTTCCCGGCGAAACCAAAGAGGATTTCCAGGCAACCGTCGAGCTTCTCCACAAAGCTAAGTACAGAAATTGCTTTATCTTCAAGTATTCGCCTCGCCCCGGCACCACCGCCGACAAAAGATTAGAGGACAATATCCCCGCCGACGTAAAGCAAAGGCGCAACGTCGAGCTGCTCGCCGAACAGGAAAAAATAAGTGACGAACTCAGCCGCAGCTTTTTGGACAAAGAAGTAACAGTCCTCGTCGAAGGGCCGAGTAAAAAGCCCCATTTGGATTCGGCCGACAACGCGGGCAATCCGCAGCTCATCGGCAGAACCGCAACCGACTACATCGTAGTATTCAACGGCCCAACGTTACTGGCGGGCGATTTTGCAAAAGTCAAAATCACAAAGACCAGCCCCCTCACCCTCTTCGGCCAACTAATCTGATACCGTCTCAACCCAACTCAAAACTTAGCACTTAAAACTCAAAACTGAATTTCAGCCTTGAAATTCAAATATCATTCCCCGAACAGAACCGACGGCATCTGGACGATGCAGAAATAGGCAAATACAACAAACGCAATAATCAAACCGACGGCGAATATCCGGTTCGGCTTGAGTATCCGGGCGGCCTCGGCGCTGAGCAGCTTCGGCATCACGATGAAAAGCCCAACCGCCACCAACATCGCCTGCAGCGGTGTCAGCAAAAGCCCTTCGAATATCGCCGATACCTTGACCAGAACCACGGGACTTTTCTCGAAGAAAAAGACGATGACCATATTCGTACAAAAAAAGAACAGCAGGAAGAACCTGAACTGCTTCTTCCAGGAAAATTTCTTCGCGACGCCGGGTATACAGATTCTAAAAGAATCCGCTAACAGTCGCGGCCAGCCCGCCAATTGTCCCGTGTTAGTCGAAATCAACGCGACGGTCCCGGCCAAAATAAACAAAAATCCGCCAACCGGGCCCCATCTGTCCGAGAACACCTTCGATAGCGTAAAGGCCACCTCGTTGCCCTCCGGCGCAAGCTGCTGAGGCCCGAGAACTCCCGCACCTGCAATGAAGAACGCACCCGTCGCAACGATCCCTATAACCATTGCCAACGATGAATCCACATACAGCACGCGGCACCAGCCCTTGATTTTCTCCGCCGTGGCGCTGCTCATACTCTTCAGCGCCGAGACATCCGCAGGCCTGCCGTATCCCCTGCCCGCCGCCGCTCCATAACCTGCGCCGAGCACCCAGTACGTGTACCATACCTGGCTCGCAAAACCGCCCGCTCCCCAGCCCAACAGCGGCAGTATCTCCTTCCAGGGATTGTCGCTGACCTTCTCCATCGATGCCGCCCATTGCGGCACCTCGGGGATGCCGAAACTCAGGCTCTTGAGCAATTCGCCAAACCCCGGAAACACGTGCCCGGCCACGTAAATAATGCCTAATACGATAATCAGCACGAAAACACTCATCACGATTTTTAAGACGTCGAACGTCCCCGACCACGCCACCGCCACCGCGAAGAGCGACACTAAGCACACGCCCAGCTTCGGGTCTATCGCCGGCGCCATACTATTGACGAACACCCCCGCCGCTGTCGCTACCGCACCAATCGAGAATATCGCGCAGGCAAATTGTATCACCACCACGACCCACACTACTAAGTGATAAGACCCTATCCGGTTGAACATATCTATCATCCCCTCGCCCGTGCAAACCGTATATCGCGCCCCGCTCATCCCTATCCAGAACTTCAGGAACACCCCTAATACGATGGCCCACAACACCGCGGTTCCGAGAATGGCGCCGGTGCGTGTGGCCAGGATGACCTCGCCGGAGCCGATATACTCAGCCGCCCAGACGATTGAAGGCCCTATGAGCGCAAGCACCGCAAGCCCCACCGGCGGCTTCTTAATTACCATTTCATTGCTTTCTTTCGCCTCTTCTGCCATGAACTCAATCCTCGATTATGCAAATCAATCTGAAACTTAAAATCAACTTGTCCCACTAACTTATAGCTTCAAAACAAAGATGTCTATAAATTTCTTGTGTGACCTTTGCGGAGAAAAAGTATCGCAGATCCATCGTTTCGAGGACTAGTATTTGGCGAGGTTTTTTTCATTTGACGCAGGAACCGCTTTTGTTTATTGTAGGTTTTAAGCATAGGATGTGCCATATTGGGACCATTAAGGAAGACGGTAGTTACGTGGCGAAAAAGAAAAAGACCATAATCACGGGTAAAATGATTGAAATTAAAGGGCCCTTGGCTCGCCATAAAATAGTGAAAAGGGTCGTGAATGCTTTTATCACAACCGAATATCGTAAAAAGGGAAAAGGTGTAGTATTCCGATATCCTGTAGAACATCTTCCAAACAGTCAACTGCTTTATATTGTCAGGCCAGGACATAAGAAGAACTTTGATTTTAAAGTAGATGTGGCCGTAAATTGTGGGTTTGAGAAAGGAAGCCACGAAGAGATTGCCCTGGATTTAAGAAAAAAGAAAATCAAGAATCCCAGAAAATTTAAGAAATTATGGGAGGCTATTGCTGAAGTATATCATTGTAAAGAGAACGACGTTGACGTTGTGCTGGAAAAGTGCGGCAGATTAAAAAAGCCCTTCAAAAGTGGGGTAAAACCTGAACTACTTCTGAAGGTTATAAAGTGATTGTTCATTATGGAGGATATTGTTTACTGGGACAACGAAGGACGTGCATTTTTGTTCAATTTTTTCAGGTATGTGACAAACGAAAGTAATAAAAGCAGGCTTAAAGAAGCGTTACAGAAAGTGAAAGACCCAGACAGATTAAAAAGTTTTATGAAAAAGTGCAGCATTGAATGGATAGCGTACAAAGAAAACCTATGATTCCAAGGAAATATTTAAATAAAGTTTTTCTAAAAGACATTATGGCACTCTTGAGGGAGTTACCTGATAAATGTGTTGACATGGTTTATGGTGACCCCGATTACAACGTTGGAGTAAAATACGGCGACAAATCTTATACCAAAACATTTGACGAATATATTGAGTGGTATATCGAGTTAGCAAAAGAATCTGTCAGGATACTTAAAGACACCGGAAATATGTTTTTAATAAACTACCCAAAACAAAATGCATATCTACGGGTCAAGTATTTAGATAGTGTTTGCTACGAAGTTTTAGATTATGTTTGGGTTTATAATACAAATGTTGGTCATTCTCCTTCTCGGTTTACTACCGCCCACAGAAGTATCCTTCATTGTAGAAAGACAAGACATAATAAATTCTATAAGGATAATGTAGCTGTCCCCTATAAAAATCCTACAGACAAAAGAATTTTGCAAAATTTAGCAAACGGCTCAAAAGGAAGAATGCCTTATGACTGGCTTTATTTCGACTTGGTCAAGAATGTAAGCAAAGAAAAAACATTTCATGCTTGCCAGATACCACAAAAACTTTCTGAGAAGTTAATTCAATCGTGTACTACGCCCAAAGACATTGTTTTAATTCTTTTTGGCGGGAGCGGCTCAGAAATAGAGGTCTGCAAATCCCTTAATAGACAGTATATATCTGCCGAGATTGACAAGAAATACTACGAAATTATTGTCGATAGATTAAAAAAAGGTAGAATTGATGAGAGACATCGTCTAAAAATGAAAAAAGAGAGCATAAGGAGTAATGAACTACAGCTTACATTTATAGATGATTATTAGGGGATAGCCAATAGCTGCTCTTATTATACTCAAACCAAATCGAGGAAAATATCAGTTGCAGGATTCGTAACTATCTTAATTTTCATTGCGGCCTCCACTAATTTCGGCTTTCAAATGCTTCGATAGCCTCTTCCATACTCCCGAACGCAAATTCCGCAAGTTCCTCGACCGTAGCATGTCCTGCCGTCTTGCAAAACTCTGCCGTGAGAAATTCCAAAAACTCCAAGTTGTCTTCGTGTTTTTTCACCTTATCGCACATATCTGCATTATAGATCAATAACTGAACTTCGTCAAATAAAGAGAGGGATTTTTTATTTTTACCTATTGTTCGACTACCTATAGGTAGTATTTTTATTTTGTATCGATGTGATTATTCACGAGATACGAGATATGAGATGCGAGATGCGATATACGAGATACGCTAAACGCTCTCCGCAGCACGCCATCTTTCAACTTCGACATTCGATATTCCTTGTTCGATATTCGACATTCCCCCATCCACTCATCAACCCATCCACGCATCCGCTATTCACGGCTGTATTTCAGCCGTGAAACATCCTCCCCCTCCTCCGCCTTGCGAAACACAAACAAATGCTCGTGCATTATCAGGTAGAACTTGTCCCGCTTGGCTTTCCATACCCAGCGATTGGTGGATTCGCAGTTATGCTGCACCTTGATAATGTCTTCTTTCAGAACAAATCCCGCCTTCAGAAACCGCCGCATCACGTTAAACGCCAATGGCACATAGTGCTTTCCCTTGCGTGTATCGCCTATAAGGATTGCGCAAAACTTATTCGGCTTTAGTACGCGAAGCAGCTCTCCCGCAACCCTTTCGATTTCATCACAGAATTTCGGCATGCTGGCGATATTCGACAGGTCCCCTTCTATTTTCCCGTCCGAATATTTTATAATGTTCATATAAGGCGGATGGGTCAGCACCAAATCTATTGAATTGTCTTTTATGCCCGACAAATCCCGAGCATCGCCGACTTTTACTTTCTGCTCGCTGGCCGGATGATGCTTGAATCGAAGCGCCGCCTTCGCAAGCTCGACCGCCTGCGGATTGATATCCAGCCCTATTGCGTCTCTCGCCAATAGCTTCGCTTCGATAAGCGTCGTCCCCGCCCCGACCATCGGGTCAAGGACTGTATCGCCTTTCTCCGAATACATCTCGATGATATTCCGCGGTATCTGCGGCGCAAAATTCCCTCGATAACTCGGATTATGCGTCGCCCACGCTCCCCGCTCAGGAAACGACCAAACTGTCGTAGACTCCGGATAGTAATCTATCTGCTCAAGCATTTCAGTCATGGTTAACTTTGGATCCCTCCACCTCCACCTTCATTTGTCATTCCAGATTTCCAGCCTGTGGATCTTTCTCTAGAGATAGACATTGGATGATTAAGAATTTTTCTTTCAACCGTACAAATATTCTCAAATACGCAGTAACGGTTCTCATTAAAAATGAGTTGATCTTGAGAAATTTTGCTTTCTAACCACTTTCGCCCTACTGGTCTTGATGGAGGACACCTCCTTCGGCTTGGAGCCTTCCAACAAGCCAATTTGCCCATGCGATAGATAAAGTAATCTATAGACGCCGGTGTCGCAGGTCTATGATTCTGCGAGATCGTATCCCAGATTTTCCAAACCTGACGCCATGCTTTTGTAGCCCACTTATCCACAAGTTCGTACTGGTAACAATAGACATCTAAATAGCTCGCCAACAAAGGAATCCTAAACTTCAAGATTCCGGTGCGCAAAGCGATGCGCATTGTATTCTTGTCGCTCATCACATTTATCTGTTCGATGTTCTTCTTGTATGTCCATACTCCCAAGTCAGCCATATCGCGCAAGAACATATCAGCTTTTTTCTGGTTAAAGCCGTATTTCTCCGGCGCAGCCAAGGCTTCCTTTATTTCTAAAACATCGCCGTTGTGTGCTGCATTGATGTTGAAAGCTAATCCGCCATATTTATCTTCGAGGAGACTCGCAGCTCGCTGCATCCAGATTTTCCTTCCATCTCGTTGTGATTCGGCTCCAATCCTGTTGAGAAATTCATCTATTAGAAGTTCGTTCTTTAATATCTTATTGGGTTCGAAAAAATGAGGGTTAAGTCGATACAGTTCAAATGGATTTGTCTTGGCGCTTATATCTATTTTGAAGTCCTGTATAGCAGTAAAAAAACGAACATTGGCAATCTCTTGGGGTTTCAAATCGAGTGTGTTGAGTTGAACTCTAATGGTAGCGTTAGAGTAGATATTCTCCAGCACTTGTGCAACTTTCAAAGTTTCTTCCTCTCCTATACAGGGTTGGAGTATCTTCTCGTGATTGTGTTTCCAGTATTTATGAAATTCGGACATGTACTCTTTGTCTAAAGTTTCGTTTCTTTGATAAAGAAAACCATTTATCTCATTTAAAACTCTCGCTGCAAGTTCATGCTCGCTTTGACTCCCACTACGAAAATGATCTATGGAAAGTCCAATCTCAAGATGCGATAACAGTTTTCCCAAAAATGTCAAAAATTCAGACATAAAAAGTCCCCTGATAATTGGTTATCAAGAGTTCATTGATCCGTCCCCTCCCCGAAGCTTTGCAATTAATCGCCCTGCTTGCTTTTACTGTTTCAATCCTAAATCCTTTGTACTCATTTTCAAAGAAGCGCTCATTCGGATCTTCGTTTTTCGGGTCAGAGTTGCTGAGAAGAAACTTCGCACCTTTTTCGTCTATTCGCCTGCAATATTTCGCAAGCCGAACTTGTGATTCTTCGTCAAAGTCCTCTTTAGCATAAGAAGTAAAACTGGCCGTTCGGCTTATAGGCCGATAGGGAGGGTCGAAATACACAAAAGTTTTCTCATCGATATAACCCGCGCTTTGCTCAAAATCTCCGCAAATTATATCTGCCTTCTGCAAAAGTTTCGATACATTCGTTAGGTTCTTCGCATCGCATATAGTCGGTTTTTTGTAGTACCCAAACGGAACGTTAAAATCTCCCTTTTTGTTGACGCGGTACAATCCATTGTAACACGTTTTGTTGAGAAAAATCAGTTTTGCAAAATCCCTGTCGTGATTAAACTCCTCGCGCATTCGATAATAGAATTTTTCCCTCTCTGATTCCTTCCTCCTAAGAAAGTTCTCTTCGAGAGTTCTGAGCTGTTCGATTAGCTCCTCCACATCATTTTTGATTGCGTTGTAGCAATTGACCAGATCTTGATTGATGTCAAAGAGATAAAACCGCTTGATTAGCTCGTACCTTTGCGCTATGAGAAAAAACACAGCCCCCCCACCAACAAACGGCTCAACATAAGTGTCGATCTGACCATCCCGTAATTCGGCGGACAGCCGCTTATCGATCTCCATCAATAGCTGCGTTTTACCGCCTGCCCACTTGAGAAATGGCTTGGCTAAACATCTCTTCTTGGCTACTATGCTCACAGCAAATCCTTTGCTTTCACACCCAATGCTTTTGCGATTTTTTGAAGGTTTTTCAGGCCGATGTTTTTCTCGCCTCGCTCGATTTCTTTATTTTACGCCTTCAAACCCTTGAGGTTTGCATCGAGTTTGTTCTTATTGTTGACGACCTCTTTCCAGGTAACTTTGCGATTTTCGTAGGCGGCGGTTCGGCCAAGCACCGTCAGCAGGTTGCTGCGAACGCTCTCGGCAACCGTCGGATTATCAAACTTGCCTTCCAAAATGCTCTTGTGGAATGTCGCAATGTTTGCGATGACCCCATCCTTGAAGATGCCGGGGCTCCTGCCGCCTTTATAGAAATCCTCGCCTTTTGCGCGGATAAGGACCTGTCCGCCGTACTGCGTCTCGAGCACGCCCTTTGAGCCAAACATGCGGTTCCTTATTCCGTCCGGCTGGCTGCCGTGACCGTCGAATTGCCTCGAGCTGAACGTAACGCCCACGTTGTTCGGGTACCGGAACAGAATCGCAAAATGGTCCCAGCACGTGCCGACCGGCCGAACAGTCCGTCCGCCCGTCCCAACGGCCCAGAGCGGCTCGACGCCCATTATCCAGCTTGCCACGTCGAGCGTGTGAATGTTCTGCTCGGTGATAATATCGCCCGAAATTTTATTATCGAGCCCCCAGGCCCGTAAGCGGTTCTCAGGATTCTTCGGGTCATCCCGCCACGTATCGTACATTCGCCTGAACGGATCGCCGGCATGGTAGGTTGACTCGCCGAACACAAATTCACCTAATACGCCGTTGCGAACGCGCTTCAGGGCCTCGATGTAAAACTTATCGGCGCGGGTCTGGAAATCAGCAAGGAAGCAAAGCTTCTTACGCGTTGCTTTTTTGCCGCTATCGCCGATACTGAGACACCCGGGCGCATCGACTGCAATCGGCTTGGCAATATAAACGTGACAGCCGGCATCCACCGCGGCGGCGGCCTGCTCCGGATGAAAATACGGCGGGCTCTCAATCGCCACCGCATCGACCTTATCGAGCAGCTTTTTATATCCCGAGAGGCCGGTATAACGGCGAGACTCGGCAACGCCGAACTTGCCGCCGCAATTATCCACCCTATCCTTGAAGTAATCCGCCGTTGCGACGATATTGTATCCGCCATGCTCGGTGAACAAGCTCGTTATCCAGGCACCGCGTCCGCCGCAGCCGATGATGCCCAAATCGAGCTTCGAGTTGGCGGCGGTACCGCGGACATTCTGGGGCTTAACCACAGTAAACGCCAACGCCGCCGCACCGGCGCCCGCAACAAAATCACGACGACTTATCCGGGCCGAATCCTTACCGACTCTTGATTTCTTCTCCTTTTCCGACATTTCGCAGGCCTCCTTATAAATTAGGATACACTCCACAAGCGGCTCAGTGCCCTTGTGTATTTTCTTACTACATCACGACTGATTATACCCACCGCTGCCGGATATGCAACCGACTTATCGCCTTGCGAATTCGAAAAGGGTGCGACCAGATTTTCTGGCGGGGCGATTTCTTCGTGTCATGCTGAGCGCAGCAAGGTGAAGCGAAGCATCTGGCCAGAGAATGAGATGTTACTGACCAAGCGAAGGAGCCTCTCGGGATGCTTCACTTTGTTCAGCAT
>JAUWPZ010000007.1 GCA_030611315.1 Sedimentisphaerales bacterium | reverse complement strand
CGGACACCCTTCCCTGTTCGGGGGTAAACTTGATTGCGTTACCAACGAGATTTGTCAAAATCTGAAAGATTTTATCACTGTCAAATTCAGCCTTGGGCAGTTTGCCATCGAGTTCGAGTGAAAATTCGACTTTTTTCTTCCTGGCATAAGAGAACATTGTTCTATGCACCTCTTCAACGACCCGGTTTATATCATTTTGACGGATATTAAAATTCATCCTGCCTGCTTCGAGCCTTTGGAAATCCAGAACATCATTAATCAACATAGCAAGCCTGTCGATATTTCTTGCAGCAATATCCAAAAAATCTCTTTGTTTGTCTTTAACCTTGCCCGCCGCTCCATCCAGAACAACGGCAATGGCCTCTTTCACACATGCCAAAGGCGTCCTCAACTCATGTGAAACGGTTGAGATAAACTGAGATTTGAGCTCCATTGTCTCTCTGAGTTTTTCCTCGGCCAGTTTTCTCTCGGTAATATCATCAACAGCCATAACGATACAACTGCAACCATCTATAATCGCAGGTTCAGCACTTATAGAAAGCCAGGGGCTGACCTCTTTATTGTCGATTTTAAGCGTAGGACGGACTTCAACCTCATGAACAGACTGTTGAGAATCCAACACTCTTTTTATGGTCTTTCGTACCGGGCAGGTCGAGCAGCTCGGGCCGCATCCACAGCCGTGCTCATTGGAGAGGCTGTTGACGCAGCCGAGAACATCACCCAAATGCCGACCAATAATTTGCGAATACTCTTTGTTAACCATCTGTCTGACGGCATCATTGACGCGTTTGACCATCATATTTTCGTCGAGCAACAGCATGGCAACAGGGGCGGCATCAAATATTGCCTCCAGATTTTTCTGCTTGCGGTCAAGTATTTCACTAATTTGCCTGTGCTCGGTGATGTCGCGGAATATTCCCTGGAGAACCTTTCTGCCGCCGAGCTCAAAGAAACTGGCCTTTATTGAAACATCTTTTATTTCGCCGTTTTTGGTAATAACCTGTGTTTCAAGGGCCTGACCTTCTTTTTCTTTGAGATGCTGTTTGAAAGAGATGGTGAATCCTCCTTCAATTTCTTTCGGATGATGGAGAATCCGCTGGTGCTTACCAACCAACTCCGGTTTTTCTCTTCCAACCAGTTCTAATGCTGCAGAATTGCAGTCAATTATTATGCCGCTTTCGGCGTCGGCTATAAAGATGGCATCCAATGCCTCTTCAAACTGCCTTCTATATTTCTCTTCGGCCATGAGCAGCTCATGTTCGGCTTTTTTGCGTTCGAGTGCATAATGAATGGATTTGACTAACGCGAATTTGTCATACATTCCCTTTATGAGATACTCCTGAGCGCCCATAGCAATTACTTTTAGGCCAAAATCATCGCCGTATTCCCCCGTAATAACAACAATCGCCATACGAGGATATTTTTCACGCACACTAACCAAAGTATCCAAGCCCCGGCTGTCGGGAAGATTTAAATCCATCAGTGCAACATCAAAATGATTGTCGTTGAGAAGCTCAAGAGCATCCTTGAGAGATTTTGCAGATTCGATTTTAGCAATAGGCAGTGACGATTTGCCCAGGAGTGTATGCAACAGCGCAATACTATCCGATTCGTCTTCGATTATGAGTATATTCAGAGTCTTTATAGAATCGGATTTCATCTTCGGGTCCACTGTTCTTACACCTTATTCAAAGCTTTGTTGTTTTTAAGAATTTCCGCGATTTTCTCCATCAACTGCGCGAAATCAAACGGTTTAGCAACGTAATCCACGACACCATAGGAAGAAGCTGTCGCTATATCCTGCACCTCGCAGAGCGCAGTAACCATAATGACCGGTATGTCTTTTAAGTCCGGATTCTTTTTGAGACGGTCGAGCATTTCATGGCCATTCATAATGGGCATACTGGTGTCCAGCAAAATAAGGTCCGGTTTTTCACTTGCCGCTATTTGGAGCCCTTCCTGTCCATCGGCGGCGGTAACCACTTCATAGCGGCACCATTCGAGACGGCATTTGATGGTGCTGAGATAATCAGGCTCGTCATCAACGACGAGTATTTTGGCATGAACAGACTTGCTTTTTGATTTAAATAATCCGAACATTCTTTGTTCCTATTCAGGCTCTCTTTTTGTCAATCTTCGGTGTTCTTCATTACAAAGCCACTTTACAAATCACCATCGTCCTAAAATCACGGCAATATCAGCATAATCAAGCCCAACATCCGCGAAGGGTTCTTTTTACAAGCTCCCGGAGCTCAAGATTTTTCCTGACGCATTCCGACACTCCCGTATCTCCCGGCTAATAATCTTATCCAACAAGTCCAGAGTCGATAACAACTCTTCGGTAACACCCTTACCCCTTTTATTCTGCAGCATCTTTATCCTTTTCAGCAACATGTTTTTAGCATCATCTATGTCGGGCCTGGGGGCTGTGGAGACTACCCGTTGGAGCTGTACATTGTCCTGTGGCCGCTGCTTAGTGTGCCCGGTCAACCGGTCGAGGTGTTTTTTCAATTCATCTTCTGCGTGCATGCGTTCAGTGATATCCTTTTGGAGCTGCTCACTATTGACGGTCTGCTCCTGAACGCGCTGCTTAAGCCGGTTGAGATATTCTTTTAGCTCATCCTCGGAGCGTTTTCGTTCTGCGATTTCCTTTTGGAGCTTTTCATTGGCTGCTGCCTGCTGCCCAGCGCTGTCCTCAAAATGGCGCAGGACCCTTTTCAATTCATCCTCTATGCGTTTTCGCTCGGCGACTTCCTGCCGGAGCTGCTCATTGGCTGCTGCCTGCAGTCTGGTACTTTCCTTAAGCCGGTTGAGGTATTTTTCCAATTCATCCTCTGCGTGCATGCGTTCAGTGATATCCTGTTGGAGCTGCTCATTGTTGACGGTCTGCTCTTTGACGCGCTGCTTAAACTGGTTGAGATATTCTTTTAGCTCATCCTCGGAGCGTTTTCGTTCTGTGATTTCCTTTTGGAGCTTTTCATTGGCCCTGCCTTGCTCCTTGATGCGTTTTTCGAGTCGGTCGTTGTTTTCTTTGGAATTATCATCTTCGGGTAACGAGAGCAGCGGTTTGTCTCTGATTTCCCTGAACTTAGCCATTTCGTCATCGTCGATAGGCTCCTGCCTGTAAATGTGCGGCGAGAGGAACACAATCAGCTCGGAATTTCTGACGACGGTATGAGTACTCTTGAACAGTTCGCCGATAATTGGCAAATCGCCAATAATTGGAATCTGGTCCACTTCTTTAGTCTTTTCCTGGCGTCTAAGGCCTCCGAAAACAACGACCTGCCCATCTTTCAATAAAAGCACGGTACTGGCTTTCCTTGTATCAACTATGGGCACTTCCGTGTTGCTTTGGCCGCTTGTAACATTCTGCTCGGCGTCAACTGTAAGGAGGATATCGTTGCCATCTGTCAAAGTAGCGCTTACCTGTAACTTAACGCCCACTTCCTTAAACTCGGTTGAAGTAAGAGCGCCGGCGCCTCCCTCAGAGGTGTCGGTCACCTCCGTGTATGGCAGCTCTTCTATGGCATCAATGGTGGCGGATTGCCCGCTTACCATCATAACCCGAGGGCTGGCAAGAATCTCGACGTCTCTTTTTTGCTGTACTAAATGAACGATATTGCGGATATTTCCGCTGATAACGCTAAAATCGCCGCCGAGACCGGTTGTAACAAAGGCCGTTGCATTCCCTATCGTACTTTCGCTCTCCGCAGTAGAACCCAGCCTGGACGTTGTAAAATTCTGCTTGTAACCGACGTCGTAATTTTTGTCGGAGAGGATGTCCCAGTTGATGCCTATTTCGGTATCATCATTGAGCTGAACATCAAGGATAACCACCTCAACCATAATCTGCTGCGGTGTTTTGTCGGCTTTTCTAATCTCAGCGAGAATCCTTTGGAGATTTTGCTTCGTATCACAAATAATCAAGGAATTAGTATTTGTATCGGCGGAAATAATGCCGAGGGTCGAAGACATACCGCCAATCGCAGTCTGAAGGTTTTTGGCGTCGAGGAACTTTAGAGTTACGGTTTCGACAAAGAGTTCGGGTAAGTTCTGGTCTGCTATTGCGACATTCTGCGAGGTCATTGTTTCTTCGGCCCTTTGAATCTGAGCAAGAATCATCTCGAGAAATTCTTTTGTGTCGCAAATAATCAGAGAATTCGTTCTTTTGTCAATAGAGATACTGCCATACTCGGAAGAAAGGCCCTCGATTGCATCACTAAGGCTTTGGGCATCAAGATACCGAAGGGTTATTGTTTCAACAAACAAGTCGTATGTTTGCTGCGGCAACGTCGAAGAGCGCAAGATATTCTGAGAGATTGCCTTTACCTGCGGTAGTTTTGCAAAAGGGTTATCACGGCCGACATCCGGGCTTCCGCCCGACTCGTATTGAGCCTGTACCGGTTCCGATTTGACCCCAAAGTGCCATATACCGACGGTCAAAAGGACAATCCAACAGACTATTTTCAAATACTTTTGCTTATTCATATCGCGGCCTCCTCGTCCTCGACTGTGTAAACTGTGATAGTTATATCGCATCCGGGCTGAGCGGATTCATAGTCGAAGAGCTTTATCCTGAATGAATCTACCCAAACCTCCTGGGTACGCACCTGTAACTTTTCCATTAACTTCATTATGTTTTCGTACACACCGACGACACTTAACGTCGCACTTTTGGGGACTATGTCCGAGGCATCTTGTGACCGCTCATTTTCCGACTCCGGTTTACTCGAGACGATGTTAAGCGAATAAACCACACAACCTGATTCCTCGGAAATCGCCTGCAAATCACTGAAGAACTGTTTTGCCTGTTCGGGAGTAAACAAAGTGCTGCGGAGCTGATTAAACCGTTCCTGCAGCCCTTTTAGTTTCTCTTTTTTTGCGCCGACCTTGCGGCCGATAACTTTGTTTTGCATTGCCACGCCGCCCACAACGAACTGATGGCGTTGCGCCGCCAACATATATTTGGCCTGTGGTGCAACGGTCCAGTTGTACATCGCTATCACCGCGATAATAATCAGCGCGGCGGAAACAGTATTCCTGGATGAACGACTTGATTTTGCAAGATTATCAATCAGCATCGGCTAAACTTCCTTTTCCCTGCAGCAGGGAACAGTTGATTACATATCTGGCCAATCCGCCGTACTCATTGCTTTTTTCCGTCTCAACCAAAGAAGCCGAATCTATATACTCGGATTTGTTCAGCATTCTCACAAATAAATGGACAGCTTCATACGAAGTCGCCAGACCCTTGAGGGACATAGCGGAGTTGCCTTTGCTGAACAGGTCGATTATACGCACATTCTTTGGTGTGGCCTTTTTGATATCGTTTAGAAGGTCGCGCCAGAGCAAATCACGGCGTGAAGCTGTGATATTATTCATCCGCTCAAGAGCCTCAGACAGTCTGATGATTTGCTTGTCCGCCAGCTCCTCTTCTTTGAGCAGTGCAAGCGTGTCCTGTGAAGATTTTGTCTGTTTAATTCGTTCAATATTTCCATTCACCTTCTTAGTTATCAGGCCCAGCACGCCGCCGGCCAATATCATAAGCAGCAGAAGCGCCGCCATAACGTTGGCGGTTATGACAGCATGTTTTTTGAAGGATTTAACCTCGGCCGACTCCGGAGGAACGAGATTTATTCGCAGATTGCTTTGGTCCTGGCCCAAGAGCTTCAGCGCCAGTCCAATAGCGACGGCCGAAACCCCTGTCGCGATGTCACCGCCAATGGACGTATCCTGAGCGGCGTTTTCGGGAGTTCTGAGGTGCACGTCGGCACGTGTAACTTTAGCTATGAGAGATTCCCTGGCGTCGGTGAGTAACTGCATGCCATCTGTAACAACAGTTACTTCCCACTTTTCGTCACTATCTGCGACCTCAACATCATAATATTGAATGACTGCATTTATCTGGTCGGCAAGCCGGCCGGAGATTTCACCGGGCCGAGCATTTTCCACGCCGATATCCATCGTTCTGACAAAATCCAGAGACTGCTTTCTGAATACGCAAAGAGCTAAACAATCATCCTGCACAATCATCATCATGACATTGCAATCAAATTTTCCCGCTATTCTTTTATCGTACAAGGCCCTGGCATACGCTATCAGCGGCGGCTCAACCAACTCAACATTCAGGCGGAACTGACTACACGCTTTGGCAAGCCCGGCTACATTTGCTACATCGGCGGCTGCAACAAACAATCGCTTGCCGCCGCCCCGCCCTGCCGGGGCAACACCACAGAAATCCAGAGCAATTTCTTTCCCTGAGAGTGCGACACATTGTTTGACCTGGTTCTGCACAAATTGCCCGATATTACCCGGGACCCGTTCGGGCATATCAATGATTTGCATAAGTACGGATTTTGCGAGGAGCGAAACCGCTACTTGAGCAGCTCGTATCTTATGGCGGGCCTTCAATGCCTTAACGGCCCCGGCGAGTATTGCAGGGTCTTCGATATTGCCATTCTTTATTGCACCATCCGGGACAGGACCGGAGGCGACCTTTAGCAAAACGACGCCATCGGCGCTCTTTCCGAGCAGCGCCAGGTTTATCCGGTCATTCGAAATTTCTATTCCCAGTGCAGTTTGACCACGCATATTTAGCCTTTTTGCCTTTTAATCCTCTTCCTATTCGTTAATTCTCAAATTATCAATTCTTATCATGTAGGGGCTGGCCGTTCCGACTGTTATGTCAGCGGCCACTCTTGCTATATAGCCCTGCGATGAAGTACTTTCCGATTCAATCGTGAGATCCGGCAATGAGCCTATTACAGTAACGGTGTAAGTGCCGCCGTTAAAAGACTTATCGGTAAAGCCGTCGCTCCAGCCCGAATCGCTTCGCAGCTCGGCGAAGGCGTCGTTCAGGCCTGCTTCTGCGGTTGCGAGCGCCTCGGCGGCGTAGATTTGATTTCGCATAAGCTGTATTTCCTCGGTAGCCATTTGCAGCATCCCGGCAACGAGTACCGCAAGCAGCGCCGCGATAAAGACCACAAGCAGAAAAGCCGAACCTTTATTTTTTATTCTTATCTTCATAAACCAATCTCTCTACGCCCTACGGCAGCATCTGTCCGCCTCCGCCGCCTTCAACGCTGCCAGGCTGTGGGGCTATCGCAATCGTGATAGTGCGCGACTGCTCGGAAGCTGTGAGTGAGAACGCCGATGCACCGCTGTCGCCGGCAGCCGATTGTTTCATATATCCGGCGCCGCCTGAGACCTCGCCAGCGGCAGCCGGCGCCGGCGCTATCGCAATCGTGACGGCCCGGTACTCCTTCGACTTTGTGAGCGAGAAGTTGGAGGTGCCGCTGGAGCCGGTGGCTGCCTGTGTCACGTATCCTGCTCCGCCGGAGCACTTATCGCTCTTGTCCATGGTGATGGCGGTATGCCCGCTTAGCCCGGGAGCATCCACTGTGATATCTTTGCCTTTAAAGCCCCCTATCCGTACGATCAAGGTATCAGCGACCGTGGTGGTTACAGCGGGGCTCTCCGGCGTTTCGGACTTGCCCTCGCCGTTTGCCGTGGCATTGATGGGAGAGCTGGTGTCGTGGTCCGTAAAGCGCATTATCCAGCCGTATGCCTGCTTGCCCCCCGACCAGGTAAACTCGTGGCTGCTCGATTCCGAGGCTTCAGCCAGCTTCCACCAGACACCCAGTGTTACATCATCGCCTTTTACATCCAGATCGATCTCTGTCCAGTTCTCGCCCCCCGGCGGCGCCAGGGAGCCCGATGTGTCCTCCTCCGTGACGACCGCCACAATGAGCAGGTCGTCTTCACTCGTGCCGGCAGGCGTGTCAATGGTAATCTTCGTGTCATCGGACGACACTTTTTCCTCAGTGAACTCCTCGTATAAACTCTGACTTGTGTCCATTGTAATCGCCGCGTGGCCGCTCAGGCCTAGACTGTCAACCGTGATATCTCCGTCATCAAAGGCCCCCAGACGCAGAATGAGACAGCCGTCAACGGTGGAAGTGACCGCGGGACTCGTTGGGGTGCTGCTGGACTCGCCATCGGCGGCCCAGTCATTGATGGGGCCGGTCGGCTCGTGGCCGGTAAAGCGCATCATCCAGCCGTAGGCCTGCTGGTCCCCCGACCAGGTGAACTGATGAGTAGGAGACTCCGAGGCATCGGCCAGTTTCCACCAGGCGCCCAGCGTCACATCGCTGCTGTAATCGCCGACGTTTATTTCTGTCCAGCCCTCCCCGCCGGGCGGAGCCAGCGAAGACGAAGCGTCCCCATCGGTGGCAACCGCCGTTATCAAAAGGTCCCCTTCGCTGGTGCCGCTCGGCGTCGAGACGGTAACCGACGTAGTATCGGAACCGGCTTTGGCCTCGGTGAACTGCCGGAAAATGAGCACATCTGCCAACTGAGCAATCTCCTCGGGGCTGAGTGCGCGGTTGTAAAGCCGGACATCGTCGATAAGGCCATCGAAGGGCCAGTCGACACTGGTGATTGTCAAAGGAAGACCGGTTGTTGTTATAGCCTCGCTGTAAGTGTCCGAGACGTCTTCTTGGCCGCCTATGTATATCTTTCTCGTATTTCCGTCTCTGGTAGCAGCAATGTGATGCCAGGTGCTTGCAGAAAGTGCTGAAGTGGCTTTCAAACGGTTGTCGTTGAGCGCAAAGATCATTTTCCAGTCTGCCCACGGGTAAAACGAATATGCTTGATTATAAGCGCCCTTGGTGACTAGGTCAGGATCAGAACAACTCCTTACGAACACCCATAGAGCGATCGTAATGTCACCAGTAATGTCCAAGGTCTCACCACTGCCGCAATCGACATAGTCATTATTTCCGTCGAAATCGAGAGCGCCTCCGATTTGGCCCGTAACCCAGTCGCTTTCCTGACTCATATTCTCCAGTGTGCCGTCATTTTCATAACCTGAGCTGTCTACTGCGGTTGTGCCGCTGCCATCGTCCAGCTTCCACCAGCCGATAAGGCCCGAAGGGGCGCTCGAATTCCAGTTCGTTCGCAGATAGACTGATGTAGTAAAAGTCCTGTCCTGGCCAAGCGCTGCCGTATTGGGCAAAGTAAACTGGACGTTTATGAAGCGGATAGAGTTCACATCCGTGATGGCCGTATCGAGGTCGCAGGCATCATAGCAGGTGAGCTGGAACTGGCTGACGGGACCGGCTAAATCCGAAAGGTCTCCCACTTCGCCATACTCGACGTAGTTATTTGCGGCAACGTCGTAGCGGAAGGTATCGCCGTCATTGTCTTCGAATTCGATATATCCGCTTGCCACGGCCGAACCGCTTACCGAGGTTATTCGGACGGCTTTCGAGAGGTTGCGGTTCAGGTGTTCTATCAGGATTCTGCCGTTCTGGAGGATTTCTGCGGCGGCGGCTCTGGAATCCCAACTGTTGCTAATGGCCCTGAATTGAGGCAGTATGGCTGCAAAGATGATGGCAATTATTGCCATAGCCACCACCATCTCCAGAAGGGTCAGGGCTTTTTTAGCGTATGTCGTATATCGTGTTGCGTCCCTTCGCTCTGCTCGAGGGCAGGATTGCGTATTGCGTACATCGTCCCTTCGCTCTGCTCGAGGGCAGGATTGCGTATTGCATATTGCGCATTGCGCATGCTCTTTGAGGCCACACACATCACGCTTCAGGTACAAACCTGCTCGGGTTTTATGGTCCTGATTCTGCATTTTCGACGTTTGTTTACGTAGCATTTATACTGATATCAGTTTTTTCGGCACAATACGAAGGCATAGTTATGCAAGTTTCGGATTATGATTCGATATGAACGATTTCAAAAAAGCTGCAAAAAAAAGGGTTGTTTAGCTGTGCAAGGGTGTTATTATCCGTCCCAGGTAATTGTCTGGAAAAAAATAATTCAGCTCGGCAAAGATGTCCTATAAAACCAACTCTTTAAAGACTTTATTCCCTACGTCTCTAAGGGGATTTACATTCTTTTTGCCACGAGTGTGGTGAGGGTAACTTCGATTTCGCCGGCGCTAAGATCGTTGTCACCGTCGAGGTCAAAACCGACCGAGACGGTTATCGTTCGAAGATCGCTGCCCGATGCGGCATCTTGTACATTGCACAGGTATTGTCCGTCGAGAAACAGGTCATCCTGGTCGAAGTCGTCACTGTAGTTATAAACTGAGCGAGCTTTTATTTCATCGAGTTTTGCCTGGGCGAGGGTGAGACTGCGGGTTCTGCGTTCGATGATATTGCCGGTAACCTGGGCGACGGTCAGGGCCTTTAGAATGGGAACTATCACGATAATCAGCAGGGCCGAGGCCATTACAACCTCGACCAGAGTAAACCCCGTTAGAAATCTTTGCTTCTTACCAGAGATGCTTACCCGCTTTGGAATTTCCCGAAAAATGCGGGGAAACAAACTTCCGGCAACGACACCGGAGTTTTCTAACGGGGTAAAGCCCGCATATCGATTTTCGATTTTTGTTCTCTGATTGTCGATTTTTAGTTTTCCGTGCATTTTATCGCACCTGTAGCAGGAGTAACTGTGATTGTAAAGGTTTTGCCCTGGGCGGAGAGAGTAATCTGAGTACCGGTTCCCGGTTTTAGATTTCCGAGGGGAAGGAACTCGAACGTTTTTTTGTCACTGTTACAGGTAACATCCGAATCGATTGTGTGAGAATCCACTGTTACCTTGGTATCGCTGTTTAATAATTCGTATCCTGTATAGGGAAATGAGCCGAGCAAACTTAGCTCAAAGCCCTTGTTGTTGTTTACCGCATCGGAAATGGCCAGCGAGCGTGTGCGTCGAAGGATGATAACCATTTTTCTCGCTGTAGTCTCGGCTTTGTATTTAGAAACAACGGCGAAATTGATTCTGGGCACGGCAACAGCCGCCAATATACCGATAAACAGTACGACAATGATTGCCTCGACGAGGCTGAAGGCTTTTCTTTTCTCGGCCATAGTGCAACATCCGCTATAGACAATCAAAAAGGACGGCCGCCGCGAGCAGCCATCCTCGTTGACTTATCTTAAGGAAACAAGAGTTTCCCTGGAAACTACAGTTTTCTTAGTGGCCGTGTGCGGCGTCGTTAACCCTGTTATTAACCAAGACGTTGAGATATGTCGAGCCGGTTACCGGACAGACCGGTTCGCCATCGGGAAAATAGTCCGTATCTCCGGTCACGACGTCCAGGGTAGCGGGCCACGAGCCTTCGTTTGCATAGTACAGCTCTATCTGCGAGTTTATCATATCGATGTTGGTGTGGCATGCATTGGCCTTGGCTGTCGTTGCGCCTCCTAAAATTCTTGGGACGGCAATTGCCGCAAGCGCTCCGAGGATTAAAACCACAATCAACAATTCAACGAGTGTAAAACCTTTTCTGCCGCGTTTCATAATTATTCTCCTTACCCCCATACCAATATTCTGCTCAAGCTATCAACAAAACTATTCAACTGTCGTCGCAACTACACTATCGTCATAAATCACGAGACACTTTTCAAATTACACAAAAAGCGTTTGTAGAAGAAATAAAAAGAACTGCACTTTCCCTCCAGGTTCTCTGGGGTGTGTTTTTATCGGAGATTTATCCCAAGAAATCTTGAGTACTTTTTTAAAAATAATTGAGGATGAACGTCGTTTGCAACAATTTTTGTAGAATAATCCGGGGAAACCGACAGGAATTTCCCTGCAAATAAGTGTTTGTTTAGTGGCCGTGGCCGGTGGTGTCCACCCTGTTATTAACCAGGGCGTTGGCATAGTTTGCACCGGTTACCGGGCAAATCGGTTCGCCATCGGGAAAATAGTCCGTGTCTTTTGTCACTTTTTTCAGGTTATTGGGCCACGAGCCTTCCTTTGCATAGTAAAGCTCTATCTGGGAGTTTATCGTATCGATGTTGGTGTGGCATGCATTGGCCTTGGCAGATGTCGCACCACCTAAAATTCTTGGGACGGCAATTGCCGCAAGCGCCCCGAGAATCAATACCACAATCAGCAATTCAACTAATGTAAAACCTTTTCTGTTCCGTATGATAATTATCCTTTCCCTCAAACTTATATTTTACT
Organism: Sedimentisphaerales bacterium; assembly: GCA_030611315.1. GTDB lineage: Bacteria > Planctomycetota > Phycisphaerae > Sedimentisphaerales > Anaerobacaceae > JAUWPZ01. The sequence continues at coordinate 41,344 of JAUWPZ010000007.1, read as the reverse complement.
CAAGCTATCTCTATGGAATCTATCTACTTCAAATGCTGCATATAATCGAACATCGGCAAATAAACGCCCATAAGGATGAATCCAACAATAAGGCCCATAACAACCGTCAAAGCCGGTTCGAGTTTCACAATCAAAGCGCTTATTATCCTGTCTATTTTTTTGTCAAGAAAATCAACGCCTTTATTGAGCATCTGCGGCAACTCACCGACCTCTTCTCCCGAAAAGGCCATTTGCTTGAGCATCGGAGGAAAGATGTCATGATTTTTCATGGAGCCGGCAACAGAATTTCCCGACTCAATTGCCTGCTGTAATTCTTTTGCAATTTCGCTCATTTTATGATTGTGAGCAACCTGGCTCGCCACCTCCAGCGCCCTGATTAGTGAGACACCCACCGAAGCAAGCATAGCAAAAGTCCGCATAAAATTTGAAACCACAACCATGCGATTCAGTTGGGCAAAAACAGGCATACTGAGCTTGATATGGTCCCACTTTTCTTTGGCATGCGGATTTTTTGAAAGCCTTCTTACAACTATGAACACGGCAAAGGCCCCAATGATGAGAGCCCACCAGTAGTTTCTAAGCAGGGAGCTTAAGATTACAAGAGCCATAGTGGGACCCGGCAGCGAGACATGCAATTGCCTGTATAATTTCGCAAAGATAGGCACGACAAAAACCAAAAGACAGCCAACAATCACCACGCAGGTAACTCCCACGACGATGGGGTAAGCAAAAGCCGACTTGACCTTGCGTTTTAGGTCTGCCTGCTTTTCCAGATACTGAGCACTCATTTCGAGCGCCGTGGCCAACCTTCCTCCGGACTCACCGGCTTCAAGCATTCCGAGGAAGAAATCCGAGAACAGATTTTTGTGTTTTGCAAAAGCCTTTTCCAGGCTTGAGCCGGTTTCTATCTCCTGCTTGATATCAGCGATTACATCTCTAAACGCCTCGTTTTCGGTCTGCTGTTCAACGGTTTCGAGGCATCTTACGATAGACAGCCCGGCTGAGTACATCCCGGCAAATTCAAAAGCAAAATTAACGATTTCGGAGGGCCTTATTTTACTTCGTTTTTTCCGTCGGGCCTTTTCCCGTCGGGCCTCTATAAGGACATAACCGGTCTTGGACAGCTCTTCGCGCAGTACGGCAACACTTTCAATGTCGTTGTACGTACCGGAGAACTCGCCGCCGGTTTGGTCTGTTGCAGTGTACTCATAAACCGCCATTACTCTTCTCTCACATCGACAACGCGCATTATCTCCTCAAGTGTTGTTACGCCATTGAGCACTTCTTCGCGTGCGCTTTTGCACAGGGTCTTCATTCCTTCCTTTATCGCCTGCTGCTTGATAGCATCATCGCTGCCGCCGTGGGCGACTATCCTCCTTATTTCCGAAGAAATGTTCAATATCTCGTAAATGCTTTTTCGTCCGTGATATCCGGTTTGAAAGCAACTGCTGCATCCGGCGCCCCGGTAAAGCTCTACGCGTTGGGACTTGTCGAACAAAGACTTGAATTCATCCTCAGACGGCTTATAGGGCTGTCTGCACCCGGGACAGGTTATTCTTAGAAGCCTCTGCGCAACCGTTCCCAAGAGCGCCGAGACAACAAGAAACGGCGGAATCCCGAGGTTAATTAAGCGTGAAATCGCACCTGCAGCATCATTCGTGTGTAACGTGCTTAGAACCAGGTGGCCGGTCAGGGCCGCACTGACAGCTATCTCGGCGGTCTCAAGGTCACGAATTTCGCCGATGAGTATAATGTCGGGGTCCTGCCGAACTATGCTTCGCAGAGCCGAGGCGAAAGTCCTTCCTGCGAGAGGTTTGACCTGTACCTGGGTGATACCATCAAGACGGTACTCAACGGGGTCCTCAACAGTAACGATATTTCTCTCGGGGGTATTGAGCAATTGAAGAATCGAATAGAGTGTGGTGGTCTTACCGCATCCGGTTGGGCCGGTGAGCAAAAGCATACCATAAGGATTTTCAAGCAATGTTCGGAATTTCCGATTATCATCCGGCGAATTTACGATTTCATCGAGCAACCATTTATCCACGTCGTTATCGAGAACCCTGATGACTATCTTTTCTCCACCAACGGCCGGGAGGGTCGAAACTCTCAGGTCATACTCTTTGCCGTCGTGCCGCGTAATCATGTGACCATCCTGAGACACCCTGCGCTCCGAAATATCCATATCCGCCATAATCTTAATGTGCGATACCACCTCAAGATGTGCCGACATAGGCACGTCTATTGCGGGGCGCAGCGTCCCGTCTATACGGTAGCGGACCTTTACATCAGAAGCCTGTGGCTCGATGTGGATATCGCTTGCCCGAGCGTCAATGGCGCCGTTAATTATGGAAGAAACGAGCTTTGTTATAGGAGCATCGGCAACTCTCGCCGATTTGGTCTCTGTTTCTTCTTGCCTGGACTTTTTGCCGGAACGGTCCTTCAACCGCATCGAAACAATGGCCTGCTTTGTCACACTCGTAACATCAAAATGATAGTGTATCGCCTGTCTTATGGCTCCGGGCGTGGCGGCAAGCGGAATGACCTTGTATCCGGTTCTCATCTCGATTTGGTCCCGGACAGACAAATTCAGGGGAGAGCTCATCGCCACGAGCAAATTGTTATCCTCTTTTTTGACGGGAATCACGTTGTGGCAATTAGCTATCTCATAAGAAACCAGATGGGCCACCATCGGGTCAACCATCTCAGGGGAAAGATTGACAAACTCTATCCGGCTGGTAGCCGCAATAATCCTTGTGAGCTGGTCATCATCAAGAAGATTCTCTTTTTTGAGAATGCTTATCAGACTTTGTCCGGTTTGTTGATGCTGCTCGACGGCGGCCCGAAGGGTCTTCTCGTCGAGAATTTTCTCTTCGGTAAGGAATGAAATTATCGGGTCCTGCCCGTCCATAATAATCCTTCTCTAAATGTAAACCGTTGCCCTAAGGACTCCGCCGTCAGGCGTTCCTTACGGGACTTACGGAGGACTAATTCACAATCAGTATCGACAACGCCCTGTTGCAACTTAAAGACAAACAGACTTTAAGATGATTCGCATCGATGGGTCGTAAATGACAGACCTATAACAATGCTCTGAAGAATCCTGCTACTCTACCAGACGCAAATATTTCGGGTACTTGTGATATTGTCGCGGCCGGGCAAAGCGATGTGTTATGACAACAAGGAGGCATTTCGTATATAGCATGTCAAAACAGATGTCCGGACGGCCCGACTGTAGAGTTTGCATTTTTGGGGGCAGTTTGGTATAATAAACGGCAATATTGGCCTTTTTGGGCATGGTGTTTTGGCGTCAGGAACACGAGGAGGTAAATACAATTGGGCTCTAACTGCCGATTAGATGACTTTTCAAATGAGAGAAGGGTTCGTTCTTACGCGAGCAGCTCTTTGAGAGCGATAATCTCCCTTTCGCTTTTTTTCTGCACGGCGGCAATCGGGGCAGGACCCAATGACTTTCTGGCCTGCTGGAGTTTCAACGAGACGGCAGGCCAAATCGTACACGACTCCTCGGCGAACAGCTTTAGCGGTCAGGTCCACGGCACCGCGTGGGGCCGGGGCATCCTTGCCAATGGACTGGCTCTTGACGGGCTCGACGATTACGTGGAGATAACCGATTCAAACGACTATCCGGACCTGATGGGCGAACTGGCCATCGGGACGATTAGTGTGTGGTTCAAGTTCAACTCCATACCTCTTGATAATACTATCCATCCGATATTCTACCTCGGCGACGGTATTGGCGGGAGTGGAAATTCCAGCTTGATAATCGAAATAGGCCATTTTAACTCGCAGAACTATAAGCTTTACTTCACCATCCTTACGAGCAACTTGCAAAAACCGCTGTTTTGTTTTGACTCCCGTGTCAATCTGGAGCTGGATACGTGGTATCATTTCGCCGCTGTCGTCGGAGTCGATTACAATACGGGCTATCTCAACGGCAGTGAGATGACATCCCGCAAGTACAATTTCGGCGGTCCAACAGATTCCTGCTTCTTCGCCGATGTTGACGATAAAAGAGTTTGCTGGTTGGGAAAAGGCTTTCTTTCGTCCATTCCCGCAACGAACCACTTCGACGGCATGATTGATGAAATCCGCATCTACGACAGACCGCTAAGTTCCGACGAGATTAGAGGTTACTACGAAGGCCAATTAGCAACACACTCAAGAATACTCGACGGCCTGCCAAAAACTATCGTCGTGAACGGTTACTCAACATCTTCTCTCTGGCCGAACCTGCTGCAGCAAAAACTGGACGATTACTTCGGTTCCCGCATCATTGAAGTCGTCAAGGCAATCAAGGGCGGTACGCCTATCGCCAAATGGATAGACGTGGAGACCGCCCAGCGGTCGCAAAGCTGGCTTGACATATTACAACCCCAGCTTCAGCGCGACGGCCTTGTGATTGTGCTCGCCCAACAGTCACTACAATGGGTATTCGACACCGACAGGAGTATCGGTATCCGTGATGAATTTGACACCGAACGAATTCAACAGGGCGCCGACGCAATCGAAACTTATGTCGAAGCTCTTATCGATGACGGAGCCGACATCGTACTGTTCGCAACCCATATTTACAAGTACAGTATGGAGCCTGAGATTCACAACGAGATTTATGCACTTGAGCAAGCTTTGGGCAGAAACATATCTCAACTGGAAGCCGGCCCCGACGTCTGGACGCCGATGCAGGCCGCCTGGCCCGAAGCCTTTGCCAGCGACAAGGTACATCCCAACGACGACGGCGCGGAGATTATGGCACAGTACTGGTTCGAAGCCATCCTCGCCAGAGATGCACCCTGGGATATCGACAGCAACAGGACCATCGATTTTGTTGACATGAGTATTCTCTCGAGATACTGGCAGCAAAGCAACTGTATTTTGACCGACTGGTGCGGTAACGCCGACTTCGACAGGGACGGCTTCGTAACATTCAGCGACCTGCTGAGAATTTCACACAACTGGCTCGGACAAACCCTGCCTCACTGATTACGTGGAATAGTTTTGGCAATACTCAAGCGATACATTGTTGCTGCCTTTGTAGATTTCCAGGACATGCCAAGTTTGCCTCTCAAGCACCCGGCCAACCGGTGCGCTTGAGCCATTTGTCCATTTCCGCGGCAAGGGCTTTGCGACGGAGACGGTATTTTGGGTCGTCGACCAGATTCCCGGTCTCTCCGGGGTCGGCCTTCAGGTCGTACAGGTATTCGGAGCCATCTTCGTAGCGAGTTAATTTGAAGCCTTTGCCGCGAACCATAAAGGCGCCTTTCGCGCCCGGCAACACTTTACGACGTCCCTTCGGATTACCACGCACGCGCTCGCTGAATGTATATTGCCTTGCTTGCGATATATCCCGCCGGCCGGTTAAAAACGGAACCAGACTCTGGCCCTGGACCTGTTCGGGAACCGGTTGTCCGGTCAGCTCCAAAAGGGTCGGCATAAAATCGGTCGAATCCACAGCCAATTCGCTCAGAGCGGGCTTGAATTTCCGCGGATAACTTATCAAAAGCGGTACGCGGGCAACCTCGTCATAGAAAGAGTTGGTCGATTTCCAGACCATACCGTGTCCGCCCATCATATCGCCATGGTCGGCCGTGAAGATTATGACGGTGTCGTCCGTCTTGCCGGTCTTGTCCAGCACTTCGAGAATCCTGCCCACCTGGTCATCAATCAGCTTAACCATCGCATAATAAATCCTCAGAAACTCACGCATACCCGGTTCGCCGAGGCCGTTGATAATCTGGCGGGACCAGTTCCTCTCGAAACGCTCTTCACGAACGTGACGGTTCCGGGGCAGCTCGATTTTCTCCGGGTCGAAGGCCTCGTAGTACGGCGACGGCGCAACATTCGGGTCGTGCGGCCAGAGGAATGAGCAGGTAATCATAAAGGGATTTTTGCTGTCTTCGAGCGCCCTGAGCCTCCGGCAGGTCAAATCCGCTACCTGCACATCACAACATTGCTCCAGCGGCAGCTTGAGCCTGCCCATCTTGACGATGAACTCGGCCAATTTATTTTCTTTCCATCTATCGCCGAGCGCATCAACCTGTTTCTGAAACGCCGGTGCAATATCGACCGGCAGCGCCCATTTGTACCAATTCATCCAAGTTGCCTTATCCTGCCGGCGAACCTTCTCGAAAACCGGCGCCATCTTCTCGGCATACTCCCGCCCGGAGCGAAACATATCCGGATAGTAAGGCAGAGCGCTGCCTTCAAGATGCCATTTGCCGTAATGATGGGTTGCGTATCCAGCCTGGTTGAGCACCTTTTCAGTGGTAACATCTTCCGGGCCAATGCCCTGCTGCCTCCTCGGAGCGGCATTTAAGACAATACCGTGTGCATGGAGATACATACCCGTAACAATCGATGCCCGGGTGGGTGAGCAAAATGGCGTGGTGCAGGTGGCCTGCGTGAAGCGAACGCCGTTGGCGGCGATACGGTCGATATTGGGCGTTTGCACGGGGCCGCCATAACAGCTCAGGGCATTAGCATTGAGCTGGTCGCACATAATAAACAGGATATTTGGTCGCTTGCGGGCGGCTTTACTTGCTTTCGATACGGCGGAGCTAAGGGAGATTCCAGCTAATGCCGCTGTCGTTAGCCCGGCGGTTTTTAGAAACTCTCGTCTGGTTTGTTTTCGCATGAGCACTCCATTTATTTTGATTACTTTGTTAGCGTTATTTTCGTTTATCTTTACCGCTGATAGCGCCAATCGACGCGAGCAGCGTGACGGAACACCTCGGCAATGAATTCAGCCAAATCCGGGTCGTAGGCTTCCAGCTCCTCCCGCGTGTTGACGTGGTTGTGACCGGGAGTATTCTGCCGGTTGGCGTCGAACCAGGACTGCACAGCCTCTGAGAAGTATTCCCTGCGGTCATTTGCGGCATACGTATCCTTCCAAAGACCTTTCTTCAAAGCTGCGGCGTATAATTCTTTGAGTCTGTCGTCAAATTCCCTGTCGATACGTTTAACCCGTAGCTCATACTGCTGTTTTTGTTTACCTTCAAATTCCTTGTCGATGGGTCGCAGGCCCGTCTTGACATGCACTGCCCGGGCGAACTCGCGGATAAGGACGCTCTCGCCGGCGCAGCGGTCAGCCGGGTGATTGAGCAGATTCTCCTCGCCGCAGACAATCAACGACTGCACCTGCGTGCAGCTTAGATATCTGGCCGACTTATCCAAAGCTCCCTGTCTTTTCAACTTTCGACACTCGGGAATGTCCGTGATTTTTTCATTTGTGCCGACTATCACCAAACGTACGCCGGCTTCGACCAACGCCCTGAGGACATCATGACGGTAAGCAAACATATTGCGGACAAGATAGTTTGCCTCCAAGAGCGCCCGGTCGGAGACCTTTTTCGAGCTGAGAATCGGCAAGCCGCGGACCCTGACATACTTCTTATAAAACGGGTCGTATTTAAGCGCATTCGGCGGTAACGTTACCTGCGGCTGTACCGCGACAGGCTTATAACGCCAGTCGGTTTCGGGGCTGTGACGAAATGTTTGCCCAATAAGTCGAGCTAAATCCGGGTCGTAGGCTTTAAGCTCCTCTCGCGTATCGACGTGGTTGTGATTGTAGTTGTTTTGGCGGTTGGCGTCATAATAGGACTGGACCCCTTCGGCCCAGTATTCGCCGACGTTGGAGCCGGCATAGGTATTCTTCCAGAGGCCCTTCGCCAGGGCTTTTTCGTAAATGGCTTTGAGGTTCTTATCAAAGTCTTTGTCAATGCGGCCTATACCTGAGTGGTGTATGCAGTGAGCAAACTCATGGATGAGGATATTCTCATCGTCGTAGCGGTCAACGGGATAACAGAGCAGATTTTCCTCGCCGCAACTAACCACACGGCCGCCCAGGCCACGCGCCCGTTCATCCCAAAATTTCTTCGGCTTCATGTGGCTGTATTCGGGGATGTCGGTGGTCATTTCTTTTGCACCCATCACAACGAACCGAACACCGGCCTCTATGAGCGCTTTGCGAATATCCGGGCGGTCAGCCAACATTTGGTTAATCAAACTGTTCGCCCTGAGCAAAGCGGCATCGGGGACCTCTTGTGAACTGACTATCGGCAGCCCAAAAGAGTTGACATACTTCTTATAGAACGGAGCAAGTTCGAGTTTCTCGGGCGGTGCAGTTACCTGCGGCGGCGCGGCAAGGCTCAGACCGGCCGTAATGGTTAAGAACAACGCTGCGGCTCCAAAGCCAAAATGTTTCATTACGATATCTCCAATCAATCAGTTTGAATAGTTCTCTTTAATCAGGAAAAGAGCATCCCTCGGTCCGAGGGTGATTTTATCCGATACCTCTTTGCCGTTGTTGGTTACGGTGTCCTGTCGTGCTGTGGCCCGGATACGGCGGAACTTATCACCCGGAAATAATTTGGCCGGCTCAAAAATATACGGCCTGGGCGATGGATTGGCCAAAACCAGACCACGCTCGAATTGGCGGTATATTGCATCGGGATGCGCGTGAACAGTAAGCCGGGAAATCCTCAAAGGCTCCGGGCCTTCGATTGTAAATTCCAGGTCGATTCTTTCTGAGAGGATTTCTGAGAAGTAAAATCCTGATGAGAAATCTTTTTCATTGCACCAGGTCATAAATCGTACCGGCTTTGTGACGTTCTTTCCTCGCAGTTGCATATCCGTTTGCGCAGGCTCGACTTGAATCAAGCCGCCCCGGTCCGGCGCGATACCCACCCATACGAGTCTGGCCATCTCCTCTGGATAATGTTCTCTATGGTCTGCATTGGCCGTCATATAAACAAACAGGTCCTGCCCTTTGCAGGGTACATCCTGCAGACGAAACTTTATTCGAGACAGCTTCCGGTCTTTGGCCGTAACTTTCAAAACGCCCCGTTCAGCACTGAAATTGACGCCGGGGCCGCTTAGCTTTTTCACAAGAGCAGGCCCAATATCTTTGCCTGCACCTGCGAGCATATCCGGTTGTTTTGCTGCAATACGAACAGCCGGCCCAAGCGGCTTGCCGAGCCAACCGAGTCTGTCGGCTCGTCCCATGCGAAACTCATCCCAAATCCCCAATAATCCATCTTCGCCGCCGGCGGGAGAAAAAGAATAACACATCGCAGAATTTGTGAACACCCCGGCGGCAAAGACCAGCCGATGGATATTGAACGGCACATCCGGGCGTTTGGTAATTCCAGGTCGGCCGCTCGGCTGGGTAAATTTATGATTGATATAATTAAAAGCTAATGGTCGAGCGTTTCGGTCCCAGAAGAAATGACGGTTGAGCCCGCCGGAAAAATCGTTAATCCGGTGGTCTCTCAGGGCCGGCCAGCCCTCGCTTTCAATGCCGTTGAGGATACCGAAAGCCCGCTGACCATTCACGGAATGACCGTCGGCAAGGATTATTACATCTTCTCCAAGCCTGCCTCGCAATTTGCGGCAAAATTCGACCACCCCGATGCCGTAGGTGTTAATGCCGTCAAAATAACCTCCGTCGGCCCGGCCATCGGCGTCACAATCCGCTCTTCGTCTGCCGCCACACTCATTGTGCAAAACGTCGAACTCCAGACCGTCAAAAAAATGCAGATCGCCGCCTGTTCCAAACAACTCGGCCAAATGACCAACCAGAATATCGCTGCAGGTGCGCCCGTTTTTATCCCGGGGACACTTTGTCGAATAATTGTAGAACCATAGCAGATGCGATTTTCCACCCCATGGGCCTTCGGTCGCGTGCGCAGCGGCATAGGTGCGATTGGCCTCAAACGCACGCGGGCTTGTGCCATAACAACCGCGACGCACCCGAATAGTCTTTTTCTTGTTGTCGATTGATATGAGCTGCGCCTGCTCGGAAATATTCCAGTTAGGCCGACCGTTCTCATCAAGCATACAGAGGCCGATATCCTCATTAGCGTTGCGATAGCGGCCCATATTGACCCTGAACAAGGCTGGGTTGCTCACGCGTATTTCGCTCTCGTCTTCTTCGGCGGGGACATCGGAGAGAATTTTAGCGCCGTTATAATAAATCCAGTGACCCGCAAAGAACCGGCCCGACTCATAACGCGGGTCCCGTGCATTGCCGTTGAAATGCAGCAAAACAAGCTGGTCCGGATGGCGCTTTTTGAAACGCGTGAAAAATTCGATATTGCGAATCGAGCGGCCAGGCACTTCTTCTTCGAGGACCTTGCCTTCGATGCCCATCAAACGGCCGAAAGTCTCCTCCCACTGCTCATAGGTTGACCGACCATTCGCAGCCATTCCCTCGGACTGGCGAAAAAAGAAAACGCGCGGATATTGCTCTTTGTAAATCCGCAGGGTCTGAAGGCTCCTTGCCTTTGCAGCCGTTGAAAAGCACATCGCCGAAGCGAAACTGAAACATAACGCCAATTGCCTGAACATACACATCAATCCTTCCTAAGATAATCGTCCGATGCCCATCGAGATGCTGGATGCTGGATACTCGACGAGAATCGGGAATCAAGAATCGAGCTCATTCTGCCAACTGCCGGGCTTCTTCGCATACCGAGAGCAGCAATTGTCCATACTACAAGTGCCATGGGCTCCTCATCGCGCGTGAGAGCATCCGGTTTGCCTGGTCGTCATTTATAAAGCGTTCCTTGTCCGGGTCCCATCGCAGCTTGCGTTTGAGCGTCATAGCGATATTGCCGAGGTGGCAAATGGACGTGGAACGGTGTCCGACTTCCACCGGTGCAGCCGTCTCTTGACGTGTCTTAATGCAATCGATAAAATTTCGGTGATGGTCGTTGCTCTTGTAAAGGTGGATTTCACCAGGCCCGATAGTTGAATCCTTCACCGACTCCGGAGAACTCGTCAATTCGCCCTTATGAAGCTGAATCCAGCCTTCGGTCCCTTCAAAACGCATTGGGCCGCCCTGGTCGGTTTTCATAACCAACTCGACGCCGTTGGCATACTGTGCACGGAAGTGTACCCTGGTGACCGTGTTGAAAAAGCCATCAGCGGGATACTCCCCGCCCAGGTCTTCGACCTCAACGGGACCGGTATGGTCCGTGCCATTGGCCCATTGGGCAACGTCAACAAAGTGTGCGCCGAGGTTTGTCGTCTGGCCGCCGGAATAATCCAGGCCGAACCGAAACGTATAAAGACAACGGGACTTGTGATACGGGACCCAGGGGGCCGGGCCCAGCCACATATCGTAATCCAGCCAATCGGGAACAGGCATAGGCTGCCAATCCTTCGGCGGAGCTTCTTTGTTGTTTGGACCTATGGAAGCAATGATTTTCCTGAGCCGGCCGATTCGTCCGTTGCGCACCAGCTCGCAGATAAAGCGGAACTGCCGGCTTGAACGTCGATGGGTCCCCGTCTGAAAAACAGTTCCGTAACGCTGCACCGCGGCGACCATCGCGCGGCCTTCGGCTATGGTCAGACTCAGCGGCTTCTCGCAGTAAATATCCTTGCCGGCAGCGGCAGCCATAATCACCGGTATCGCGTGCCACTGGTCCGGCGTAGTGATACAAACAGCGTCAATATCATCCCTGCTTATAACCTTGCGAAAATCCCTGTACGCCTTACAGCCATTGTATCGCCCTGACGGGCTCTTTTGAGCATAGTGGTCATTTACAATCTTGCGAGCAGGCCTGCGGCCGAACCACTCTCCCTGCCAGCCTTTCTTGTACCAGTGACCGTATTCATTGCTCGCTTTTACTACGTCGCATACGGCAACAACCTGCACGTCGGGCTGACTCAAAAACGCCCTCATATTATTCGTACCCATCCCGCCAACTCCGACCGAGCCCATGGTAATCCGCTCGCTCGGAGCCACCGAGCCGGCTTTTCCCAATGCGCTTGACGGAACAACATACGGAAAAGACAGAACTCCCGCAGCTCCGCAAAGAAAATCCCTGCGACTTACAGTATTCTCCTTCGATGTCTCCATAATTCTACCCCTCAAGTTCAACAGCTCAAAGAAAGCTAAAAAATGGTCTTTCGCAAATAATCTTACTCAACTTGACTTACTTTTACATAAGCATAACTCTGACAAGAGTATACGCAAGTTGTCATTCCTTCGCTGTCGCTCAAGGACAGGTCTGAGCGCAGCGAAGAATCTCGCACTCGCAACAAGGCAAAAACCTTAGTCTAAGGCCAGATGCTTCGCTTCGCTCTCCTATGGAGTCCTTACGGACAGCATGACCGTTTGAAAGTCAGTCAAGTTGATTATTCTTTCTTTTTGCTCACAGCCCCAACTGTCAGCAGAACGACCAGAGTAACTGCTGAAATGTTCTTGATAGACCACGGCAGCATCCAACCGGGCCGAGCGGCTATTTCAAAGTCGATACCGGCAGCAATATAGTCGAGCAGAATACCGCCCAGAAGCGCACAGACCGCCACGGTAACCAGATATGTAGTCGCTGTTACCCTACCCAGAACTCTCCAAATTGTTACAAATGAGGCGGCGTTAGTGGCTGGGCCGGTCATAAGAAAGACCAATGCCGCACCGGGAGTCAGCCCTTTCAATATCAACGCTGCCGCTATCGGCACCGAGGCTGTTGCGCACACATAAACCGGTATCCCCAATAACATCATCACAACCATTGCGAAAATCCCGGTGCCCAGCTTTTCCGCAAAGTAACCATCCGGCACTAAGGCAGAAATAAAAGCCGCGACAACCAGTCCTGCCAGCATCGCTCTGCCGATATCCCGCGGCAGTGCGATAAAGCCGTACTTTAATCCTCTGACAACTCTGCCGCTCTTCTTGCCAATGCAACACTCATCTGAACATTCTGTTGGTGGGCGGTTCGAGTCTTCTCTACCTCGGCTAAACATAGTGACCAGAGTGCCGCCGATGAGTCCGGTAATAAATGCTGCCAATGGCCTGAAAACAGCAAAAACAGGGCCGAGAAGGCTCAAGGTTACAAAGATGCTGTCAACGCCGGTTTGAGGTGTGGACAGCAGAAATGATATTGTGGAGCCCTTGCTTGCTCCATGCTTATGCAGCGATATTGATACCGGAATAACGCCGCACGAACACAAAGGTAGCGGAACCCCAAAAAGCGACGCCTTTAACAAAGGCCACAGCCCTCCGCCGCCAAGATGTTTCTCTACAAGGCGCTGCGAGATGAGTACCGAAAGAACACCCGCCACGAAAAAACCAAACAGCAGATATGGTGACATCTCGGCTACGGTTCCCCAAAAACCTGCGATTATCTTTTTAACAAAATCAGCCATTATTCAGCCGCTATTCTTAAACAAGCCGCTAACTTTCTATTGTCTCAGTTTTGCTGACATCACCCCGCAAGTCGATTGTAACATCTTCGAAAGGCATTTTCACCCCGCTGCGAGCGATAGCTTCGCGAGCGATACGCGTCAGCCCGAAGCAGCACGGCACCTCCATGTGGACCACCGTCAGGCTTTTGAGCTTATTGGCCTTCAATATAGCGGCCACCTTTTCGATATAGAACTCCGCATTATCCAGCTTCGGACAACCGACGGCAACGCTGTGGTCTTTCAAAAACCTGTTGTGAAAATCGCCCATCGCAAACGCCACACAGTCGGCAACCAGCAGCAAATCGGCATCGGCAAAACAGGGCGCTGCCGGTGAGAGCAGCCCCAATTGTACCGGCCAGTGACTAAGTTGCGACGGGACCTGCGCCGTTCCGACTGCGCTCGGCCGGCCCTTTTCTTTCAACTCTCTGGCCATCATTCCCGGACACATCGAACCGGCCTGCATTAGCTTTTCTTTCTCTTTGGCCAGATGCGTTTCGGTTGCCTCTTCATCGAACTGCTCAGCTTCGCGCTGTTCGATTGTAATCGCGTCCTCGGGGCAATGCCCGATACACGCTCCAAGACCGTCGCAGTAAATTTCACTGACCAGCTTTGCCTTGCCGTCAATTAGCTCGATAGCGCCTTCGGCACAGGCATTGACGCACAAGCCGCAACCGTTACACTTTTCTTCATCGATTTTCACAATGTTTCGCAAAACCATCTTCACACTCTTCCAAAATTTATTGGTCACAAACCGCTGATTTGAATTCGTCGAAGTCCATCTTTTCCAGCATTGCACCCAGCCGCTGATGCGGCTTGCCATTATCCTTATAATACTCTATGATTTTTTCGATTAACTCAATCGCTTGCTCCGTTGAAAGGTCTCTTGTCAATTCCCGTGACAATCTTGGCTTACCGCCTCCATTGCCGCCTACAAGCAATCTCCAGCCATTTTTCATTCCAACAAGGCCTATATCCTTTATACAGGTCTCAGCGCACTGGTTTGGGCACCCGCTCACACCTATCTTAAATTTACCGGGCAATTCCAGCCCGTGATACTTCTCGTCGAGTCTCAGGCCGACAGACAGACTATCCTGTATGCCCCTTTTGCAGAACGTTGCCCCCGGACAAGCCTTAACACTCCTGACGCACAAGCCCACCGCAAAACCGGGCGACATATCGAGTTCCGACCAGATGCTGTCAACATCCTTCTCCTCTATGCCGACTACCGCTATCCTTGCCGCGCTGGTTATCTTCAAAGCCGCCGCATTGTACTTCTCGGCAACGTCGGCAAGTTTACGCAGTGTCTCCGGCTGAACAACGCCGCACGGAATATGAGGCGCTATCGCATAGGTTTGTTTGTCTCTTTGAATAATTACTCCCTTTTCGCCGTCCTTCAACATATTCAGCTCCTTTTTTAAACTGGTCTTACGAGTCTGCCAATCAGATTATCTGATTGGCCCAAAACTCATCCTTCCCATAATCCATGAACATTGCAATACTCTCTGGCGCTGATGGATTCCGCCTCAACATTAAAGACAGCCTCAGGTTGGTCAACAGGCGTCAGGAACTGCCGATAGACCTTGCCGTCGGCAATGACCTCTATCCACTCTATATAGTGTTTTGCTTCCATAGGGTGAGGAACACTGCCGACCTTGACCCTGTAGCCGCCGTCGATTTTCTCGATTACCGGTACATGCTTTTCCATGCCGGCGTCAGCGGTTTTTTCGTCCAAGAGATCCATCGGCTGCCCACAGCAAACCAACTCGCCAACGCCTCCATGAACTACTTCTACGATATTGCCACATACGGCACATTTATAGATTTGAAGTTTTTCAGCCATAATCAGCCCCTTTCATAGTTTGAAGATTCTAATTCACGATTCCAATTTCCTTATGTTTGGCCAAGATATTGTCGGCGAGGGCGTCAAGTGCGACAAAATCCGGCTGTTTTGGCTCACCCTTTGTCAGGACTGGTTCGAGAATCTCGGCCTTCAGATTCGGCAGCATCGCCGTCAACTGCTCGAGCATTTTACCGCCCCAGCCGAAAGAGCCTACGATAGAAACAAATTTGGTCTTGGGCCTGAGGGCATTAGCTAAAAATGCCGCATAAGCCGCACACGGATGCGGCCCTGCCAGAACCGTAGGTGAACCAATAACCACGGTCGCCACATCTACCAATGCTATCGCGAGCCTGCCTATATCAACAGTCGAAAGCTCGAACTGCTTTACCGTAATGCCTCTGTCTATCAGGGCCTCGACAAAGTGTGAAACCATTTTGGCGGTACTGCCATGCATCGAAACATAAAGCACGACGACTTCGTTTTTAACAGCGTCAGAAACCCAATCCTTATAAGCATCAATGATAAATTCAGGCCGATTATGTACCGGGCCGTGACTGGGAGCGATTATCTCGATTTTCATCTGCTCAATCTTTGCAAGGTTAGCATTTATCTGACGCCTGAATGGCATCATAATCTCAGCGTAGTATCGCTTAGCTGATTCATAAACAGTTGCCTCATCGTCAACAAACAAGCTGCTCGTTGCCAGATGCGCCCCAAAGAAATCACACGAAAAGAGTACCTTGTCCTCTTTCAAATACGTCCCCATAGTTTCCGGCCAGTGAACCCAAGGCAGGTAAACAAACTGCAGGGTCTTATCGCCCAGCGAAAGCGTCTCGCCGTCCTCAACCGTAATAAATTTGTCTTCTTCTATACCGAGCAAATCTATCAACATCTGCTTGCATCGCGGATTCGTCGCTACTTTTGCGTCCGGATACAGCAGCAGAACATCGGGCAGAGACCCGGAATGGTCCTGCTCTGCGTGATGCGCAATAACATAGTCGAGCTTGACAACCTCAAGTTCGGCAAGGTGGGCCAATAGTACTTCCGTTTTGGCCGAATCGACCGTATCAAGCAATGCTGTCTTCTCGCTGCCTTTTATCAGGTAAGAATTGTAGCTCGTTCCGTCCGGCAGCGGAATAAGCCTGTCAAACAGCCGGGCGTCCCAGTCAATTGCTCCGGCCTCGTAGATATTTGCTTTAAGCTGTCTCATCTTTTTATCTCCTCTACCGCTTTGAGCGCCGCTTGGTAATTCGGTTCCTCTGTCAGTTCATCCACTATCTGCATATACCTGATAATCCCCTGTGCGTCCACTACGAATACGGCACGCGCCAGAAGTCGTAATTCCTCTATCAGGACACCAAATGCGTTGCCAAACTCGGCCTTGCGATGGTCTGAAAGTGTCTGTATGTTCTTTACGCCCGCCGCCCCGCACCACCTCTGCTGGGCGAACGGCAGGTCCATACTTACCACCAGCACCTCTACATCATCCCCTAAAGACGTTGCACGCTCATTAAACTTCCGCACCTCGGTATCACAAACCGAAGTATCCAAAGACGGCGCCGAGCAAATAATACAAATCTTTTCTCGAAAGGCCGACAGCTTTACTACCGACATATCATTGCTCAGCACCTCAAAATCCGGCGCCAGCTCACCTATCCTGGGCCGCTTGCCCACTAAAGTAAGCGGATTGCCTTCGAATGTTACAACAGCTTGCGTATCTTCCATAATGCACCTAATTCCCACTAATACCTGCACTCTACCCGGCTTTGCTAAAATACACCTTACGAAACTCATCCAACAAAGACCTGAGTTTATCAGCATTGCCCAGGTCCGTCGTCTGCTTGGTCTTCATCGTATAGACAAGCATCTCGTGGAGCAGGATCAGCTTCTTGACATATTCATCGCGTGCCTTTGTATCCCCTGGTGCCGGCAGCTTCACTCGTTGAGCCATAAAATAATAGGTTATTATGTGGCTGAGCTCGTCAGCGTGTTTATCCTTGTTGTTCACCCAGCGGACGAGCTGGTTCATATTCGACTTTTTCTGGGCAGACAGGGTTTCTATCAGCTTCATAGATTTTTCAATAGTTGTAATGTGCTCAGCAATCATATCAAACCGGGTCTCGTCGCCGTATATGCCGCACGGCACCTGACAGTGCGAATACGCCAGTGAGCCAAAGACAATCGCTGAGACAATAACCGTCAGTAATATGAGTTTCTTGCCAATTTTTTTTCTCATTGTCAATCCCTTTCATTAGCTCAGTAATTAGCTGCTTCCAGTTCAAAATGCGCTTGCTGGTGCTCACAGGACGGACATACATCGGGAGCTTCGGCACCTTCGTGTACGTAACCGCAGTTTCTGCAGACCCACCTGACGGGCTTTTCTCGCTTGAAGACAGCTCCGTTAGTGATGTTTTTGGCCAAAGCTGCGTATCTGTCCTCGTGCCGTTTCTCGGCTATGGCAATGTTCCTGAACACTTCCGCGATTTCCGAAAATCCCTCTTCGTCGGCCACGTCCGCAAAGCCGGGATACATCTCTGTTGTTTCGTAATGTTCCCCGGCCGCAGCAGCGAGCAGATTTTCTTTCGTATTGCCTATCACCCCGGCAGGGAAAGCCGCCTGTATTTCTACATCGCCGCCCTGCAGGAATTTAAACTCCCGCTTCGCGTGCTCTTTTTCCTGGCCGGCCGTTTCCTCAAATATAGCGGCGATTTGTATATAGCCTTCCTTTTTTGCCTGACTTGAGAAATACGTGTAGCGATTTCTTGCCTGTGATTCACCCGCAAACGCCGTCAACAAATTCTTTTCCGTCTGACTTCCTTTGAACTCCATAATTTACCTCACTTTCGTAGAACAATTACTAATCAACATAGTTAATCTATTAGCCGCTACAATTTTTATCGCATTGCCCCGCAAATCAACTTTCATCAAGGGGCTGCTCCCCGAAGCAAATCTTTAACCGATACAAAGCCGATCTTTTTACCCTGGTCGGTGATAACCAAATGCCGAATGCGGTGCTCGGTCATTGTACGATAGATTTTGTGAATAGGTGTTTTGACGTCCACGGAAATCAAGGGAGAGCTCATAATTTCTTCGACCTTGACCGTATCGAGTTTTGCGTCTGCGGCAAGGACCTTTCGTACAATATCGGCCTCGCTGACGATACCCACGGCGTTCTCTTCAGATTCGCCCACAAGAACACTGCCAACACTATGCCGTTCCATTATCTCAACCGCCCGAGCTGCGGTTTTACCCGGCGCGAGCACCGGCGGACCTTTAGTCATAAGTTTTCGAACCGGCTCAACAGCGGTGCGTCTAAGATATACGAACCAATATATAATACCAACTAAAAAGCCGCCTCCAATAATATTCCCCAGAGACACAGGCAAAAGATTCCTTACGAGAAAACCGGAAATAGTTAGTCTTGACAGGTCGGGAACCTGACCGAGCAATCCTTCTGCCGCGGACAACACCTGTGTATTGTGTTTGAGGACAAGTCCGGCCGGAACAAAATACATATTTGCTACAGAGTGTTCGAAGCCCAGAGCAACAAAAGCCGTGATAGGGAATATTATAGCCAGCACTTTATCAGTAACGGAACGACCGCTGAAACAGAGCCAAACCGCAAGACATACCAGTATGTTACATAATACCCCCCGTGACAGTGCCTGGACAAATGTCAGGTTAACTTTTTCATTTGCTATCATAAGCGCCTTGACGCCCACAGCAGCTCCTGCCGAAGTCCATTGTCCACTCTGTAAAAGCAAAAACACCACAACCAGTGAGCCGACAAGATTGCCGCAAAACACAATTGCCCAGTTGCGAAGAAGCCTTTTAAGTGTAATCTTTCTGCTGACATAAGCCATTACGATGAGGTTATTTCCCGTGAACAGTTCGGCTCCGGCAACAATGACTAAAATCAGTCCAAGACAAAAGACCAGCCCTCCAAGCAGTTTTGTCAGGCCCAAACTCAAAGATGAATCATGAATTACATAAGTGTACAGTACCGCTCCCAACGCGATGAAGGCGCCTGCCATTACAGAAAGAGTGAACATCGAGAGAAAGTCAAGATTACCCTTGACAATTCCCGCCTTTTCCACACGAGCGGCCATTTGAGCCGGAGTATAGGCATCAATACTAAAGTATTCCATCTTAATCCATCCTTTTTTGTATCAGTTGTCAAAGCTACGATTCAATTCGGCAACAAAAGCAATTTTATACCAATTAGAAATAGAAATGCGGCAACGACTTTCCGAAAATGCTGTTGGGGAATCTTTTCAACGACACTTTTAGCGAACTTTGCCCCTACAAATGATGCGGGGATAAATATTAACAATCCCCATAAGAGCAACTGTTCGAGTCGCGCGCCTTTTAGAAAATAGGTCGTTAGGCGCGTAGTGTCTATTATCAGGGCTATGGTGCCAGCAGTGGCTATATAAACAGGGCCTTCCATTTGGCATCGCATAGTTCGTTACCTCCTACACGCAAACTTCAGTTCTGGTCTGGCGGTCAGCCTTTGACCAGTCCGCCTGTGGTGGATTGCTCACATCAGCTTTCTTGGAGCTACCCATAATTCAGTCCTAATACTTCAAATGTCTTAATTCTAATTTTGTACAAAACCTTCTTTTGCCATCCGACGACCGGCAGCGGTCTTAAATCTCTTATCAATAATCTCCTGCAGTTCTTCCTTACTCGAATTGGCAAAATCCGCCGGAAGATTCACCAGCCAATCCGCATCCCAGACAATTCGAAACTCAATCGTATCTATATCCTTCGCACTATGATGGCTTCCAACTATCCGGCATATATGTTCGACCACATCAGCCGCAATGTCGTACTTTCCTAAAATCTCCTTCGCAATCGGCGGTCCTTCAATCTCCTGATATTTCCCCGCTGCCGAGCCGTACTTTCGCTCCGCCTGGTGAATTCCAATATCATGCAGTATCGCCGCAGCCTTCACCACCAGCGGGTCCCCGCCTTCTGCTGTCTGTATCCGCTCAGCGTAATCCAAAACCGCCAGTGCATGTTCAATACGTCTCCGGTCATCTCCAAAAACTCTTTTCATTTGCTCTATCAGCTCGTTCTTCAGGCCGCTTGTGTCCTTTGAAAACGTTACCCCGACGCACCGGGCCCCATATTGGCACCATTCGGCGCAGCCGAGGTCTATCTTCGGATTGATTACCACATGCCCGCACTTGCGACATTTGAGTTTCGGCTCATCCTTGAAAAACTCCATATCATTGCCGCAGTCCGGACACTGCATCTCAAAAACATCTTCCGGCTTCCAGTATCTTTGGTCCTGGCCGGGACATCTGAACATCGGTTATTCTCCTATCTTTGCGTACCGCTCAGGCACGTATCATCGTCAGAAGCATCTTGAATTTCTCCGGGGCCGCTACCGAATGAGGCACGTTGCCCGGCATTATGACAACCTCACCTGCCACTACAGTCTTTTCCTCACCGCCAATAGTCAGGCTCGCCTGCCCATCGAGGACCTGAACAACCGCATCATAAGGCGCCGTATGTTCGCTCAGCTTCTGGCCCTTACCAAAGGCAAACAGCGTAATCGTCCCGGCCGGCTTATCAAGTATCGTCTTGCTGACTATCGAATCCTCAGAGTACTCTACGAGCCCCGCCAGCGATTGAGCCCGGCTGACGCACACCTGCAATACACTTGCCTTCTCGGACATCATTTCTTTCTCCTCTTTGTTCTCTTTGCGTCCTCTTCACCGCAGTTCCGCAGCATCTCATCCAGTGTGATATCACCAAGATATTCGCCGATGTATCCCTGGAGCCCAACGAGCTTCGTTCTGACCGGGCATGTTTTCTGCCGCTCGCATGCGTCGGAGGCGACAAGGCATCTGTTCAGGGTTACCGGTCCCTGGATAACTTCTATCACTTCCAGCAGGCTTATCTTCGCCGGCTCTTTGCCAAGCCGAAATCCGCCTTTGGGCCCCATGCAGCTTGTCACCAGCTTGGCCTTATGTAGCTTCTGCATTAGCTTGCACGCAAGCTGATAAGAAATATCCTCTTTGGTCGCTATTATTCTGGTTGATACGGACCCGTTGCCATACTGCCCGGCAAGGTGCACCATCGCACGCAGTGCGTAATCTGTATTTCGCCTTATAACATCCATCTTCAGTCAAACCTTTCAAACATATTTAGCTTCATAATAAATAGGGCCATATTAACCCTATTTAGCTGCCTTGTCAACAGTCAAAAAGGTCTGCCTCAAAAAGCGCTGTCATCATAATAATATTTTTTATTATCATATAAGACTATTATAGTCCTATTGCTTCACAGTGTCAACATAAAATTTATTTTTTCTTGAAAAATTCGCAAAAATTCTTCCGGAACCCTCTCCTGCCTCCACAAACGCCTATTTTCTACCCCAAAATGCGGATAGTTCCGTCCCCGGATATACCAAGATGCTTGTTAATACCTTTTGTTGATACAAATCGGTATTGTCCCGCCCCTTTTACTGTAACTTCGCCCCTATCTACAGCTATTTCAATATCCTGCCCGGCACTTCTCTGGCGGATTACATTGGCCAACAAAAAGGCCTTTTCGAGCCCATCGGCCCTCTTGTAATTCGCCACTTCATCGGGCTGGGCCAGTCGCCTGCCGTCATAAATTGAGATATTCTCTATTTTTTCGAGCCACGCATATACTTCTTCGAGCGACATCGACTCTGTCATCCGGATCGAGACCGGGTTGCGCTCGACCGCCGCCTTGACAAAAGGCTGCCAGTCGCAGCTTTCCATATCACGATAAGCATAAAAGGCAAGGTCCGCACTCGGATTGCCGCTGCGCGCCTGCTGCAGATAGTCGATTACCTGTTCTCTACTTGACTCTACAGGTATGTCAATCGCCCCGTTGGGCAGATAATTTTTGTCCGAAGCCGGCAGCTTTGCCTCTATATGCACAAATTCGCTGAGCTTCGCCACGAGCTGCTCCGCATCAGGGATGACCGGCTCAATGAACTTCTCCAAGACCTCCCGGCCTTCGGAATTCCTCAGGTCAATCTTTTCCTTTTCTATAAATTCTTCAAGCTCATCACACCGGATTCGCCCCGGCAGTTGGTATCGAACAAAATCCTCATCCGAAACCTCAGCGAGCAATTTCTCGAAAGTCTTGTCGGCTATCCTGAAATTGCTGCTGTGCTCGTAGTGAAACAATACCTCCGCCTTTAAAAATTGCGTATGGCCGTGACACTGGCGGCAGACCTGGAAGTATCTCTGGCAGTCCCTATTCGACCGCAGAAAACCGGCAAAAATCTGAAGCGTCAACTCCGTGGATAAATATGAGCCAAGCTGCCCGGCAAAATATTCGTAAGCGCTTTTATCTATCGTCGCATCGTCATACAGGTAATGCACATAGCCGGATGAATGGGCCACGATGATAACTTTCTCATTTCGCAGCGCCCGCTGGGCCTTATTGGAAATAGCCGTGCCGTTGAACCACATCGTCTTCGTAACAAGCCGCCTGTTGTTGGTCAAAACGCCGTCCTGTATGTCGATAAAATTCTGCGAGTGCAGCGGCGTCAGTATCATGTAAATATCTTCCAGAGGTATTCCGCATACAATAAAAGCCGCCGCCGCGTACAATACCGACAATGAAATGCACTCTCCCGCCCACTTCGTATAGCCTTGCTTTTGCTTAAAGGCGTTCATGGCCTCGACTGTCTCCGTCTTCCAATACGGAATGATATCGCTGTCGTATTTGTCCAGGCCGAAATGCCTGCGGATGTCCACGTCAAAATAATACTTATCGCCCTCATAGCCGAACAGAGCGTTGCTCCTGGCGATATCCTCGGGCGAAATAACTCCCCCGAAGCGCCCCAGTTCCTTCGCCTTGCTCGTCAGCCCCCACGTCTCAAGGTCGAGATTAAATTCGTACTCGTCGATTATGAATTGCTTCAGCCGCATCAGCTTTCTGTAGCTGCTCTTGCCCTCGAGCTTTTTGAAACACTCCAGCTCGCGCCATTGCCAGATAATCGGGCTCATAATATTCGCCAGAACCAGGCTGTACATCAGCTCCGGAAATACGAATATCTCCATATCCGAAAGCGTTATCGCGGAAGTGTATTTTTCCAACTGCTCTGAATTCATTTCTCTTTGCCCGCCCCGATTACTTCTTTAGCACGAATCAAAAGACCCATTTTAACCATCGCCACAGAAATTGCAAAAGTTAAATCTTCGCAGAATTGTTGTGTGCTCCGCTTATTTCAGCTTAAACCAGCTTTGAGTGCCCAGACATATCTTAACGAGCATCAGCATCACCGGCACCTCAATCAGCACACCTACAACGGTCGCCAGCGCTGCGCCGGAGGACAGGCCGAACAGCATCGCCGCCGTGGCTATCGCCACCTCAAAATGGTTCGACGCCCCAATCATTGCTGCCGGGGCCGCATCGCGGTATTGGAGATTCAAAATCTTCGCCAATCCGTACGCCAGCCAGAAAATGAGATTGGTTTGAATGAACAGAGGTATTGCTATCCAGAGAATTGTCAGCGGGTCCGACAAAATCTTCTTGCCCTTAAAGCTGAACAGCAAAACCAGCGTGATAAGCAGCGCCACTATTGTAACAGGCGTCAAAACGTGCAAAAATTTCTCCTTAAACCACTGCTCGCCCTTGTGTGCTATTATCCACTTGCGGGAAAAATATCCTGTCACCAGCGGCAGCGCCACGTACACGCTTACCGACAGAAGCAGCGCCTGCCATGGTACCGGCATTTCGCTCACCCCCAGAAGCCAACCTCCCAACGGCCCATACAAAAAAAGCATCAAAAGTGAATTAACCGCAACCATCACGAGCGTATGCCCGTCGTTGCCTCGCGCCAAAAATCCCCACACCAAGACCATCGCGGTACACGGCGCTATCCCGAGAAGAATACAGCCCGCTAAGTAACTTCGCCAAAGCGGCACATCCAGCTTCTTATCACCATCAACCAAAACCACGGTGCCACCGCCGTACTCTTCGCCGACTTCAGCAACGGCCCCGTACGGCAGTTGAACTATATCTCTCGCCTCAGTCCCTATGAAGCCTTTGAACAGAATCCCCAAAAACAGGAGCGATATCGCGTACATCGTAAAAGGCTTTATCGCCCAGTTGACAAACAGCGTCAATCCCACCGGCTTGATACTCTTGCCCGCCTTGAGCACCTCCGCAAAATCAATCTTCACCATTATCGGATACATCATAAAGAACAGGCAAATCGCTATTGGTATTGAAACAATCGGCGCCCCATTGACACGAATCGCCATACTATCCAGCCTTGTCGCGACTCCAGGGGCAATATGACCGAGCGCTATACCCCCGCCGATACACAGCAGTACCCAGCCAGTCAGATACTTCTCAAATATACTCAGCCCTTTACTATTGTCTTTTTCTGTCATCTGTTTTCACCATCGTTCACGAATCGTCTTTAATCGGCTCTTCCAGGCCCTCCGGCAGCGTCTCTATAAACGCCCTTATCTCGTCCCGGGTCTTGCGAAAAGCCTCCAAAATTTCTTCTTCACTGCCAACCACAAAAGTGGGGTCTTTGAATGGCCTGTGAATATGCCTTGTCGCCCCGCCAAAGACAGGACACTGTTCCCTCGCGTTATCGCACAACGTCACAACGTAATCAAAATCAATCCCAATGTACGTATTGATATGCTTGGACCTCTGCTCCGAGATATCAACACCGGCCTCAGCCATCACTCTGGCGGCCCCGGAGCTGACCCCAACCGGCAAAATCCCGGCAGAGTACGCATTAACGACATCGCTCTTCAGGTGTTTCGCCCAACCCTCCGCCATCTGGCTGCGGCACGAATTGCCCGTACAGAGAAACAATATCTCTACCTCCTCTTTACTTTCAGACACAGATTATCATTTCTCCGAAAAAACTTTTTTGTAAAGCAACCTGCCCAATAATGACAGGGTACAGCAGGCACTTACAATCGCACTCGTCAGCCCGAGAACAAAGGCCGCATCCATTTCTGCTGTTTGATTTATTATCCTCTAATTTTACTTTTTGTAGCAGTCACACAGTGCATCCTTGTCTATTCTGCAAACACGTTTAAGCTGCCTGGTATCCGCGACTATCTGCTTGTCCCCGGCCGTGGCACTTTGAACCCATCTAATCGCTTCGAGGACATATTCAGGTGCACCTTTGCCGGCAAGCCGATAATAATTCCACCGCCCTTCCTTCCTCGTATCAACCAAACCGGCCTGGTACAAAATGGCCATATGCTTTGAGACAGTCGAGGGTGCAAGCCCGAGCATTTCAATCAGTTGGCAAAGACAAAGCTCCCCGTTCCGGAACATCATTAAAGCCCGCACTCTGTTTTCATCGGACAACGCCTTCGTAATATTGATGATGTTACGCATAAGATACTCCTATACTTCGCCATATAACGAAGTATTCTAAAGTAAAAGTGCTTATTGGTCAAGTAAAAACATTATCGCAATAAGAAAATAGTGTTTGACTACAAGGCAATAAACATGCAAACCATAACTATCTTATGCGATATGGTTTACATTCCTTATCCCTGTTTGGCATTAGCAACACCGACCAATAACGCCAACTCAGCTACTCTGCGGCCAAGGTTGCGGGCAGTTTTCAGGCCGAACGTATCTCCCTCGATCCCGCCTTCGCCTCCACTGACAAGGGTTGCCCCAAAATGGGCTGTATCTTTGCCTTCGCTGACACAAATCATGTCGTGACAGAGCAAAACCGTCCGGACCGCTTGTAAGGTTATTTCCTGTCCGCCGTTGCGCATACTGCCCACGGCCAGTGCGCCACCAACTCGGTTGCGGAAAATCCAGTTGTTGAAACGAAACATGCCGCAGCGGTCGAGAAAAGCCTTGCATTGGGCCGTCATCATCCCGAAATAGACGGGTGTTCCGATAACCATTCCGGCAACTTTTTTATCCGCCAGAACCGGTATCAGTTCAGCAAAGTCATCCTGAATGCTGCACTTGAGCTGCTTTTTGCATTGGTCACAGGCGTTGCATGGCCTGATATCCAAATCAGCCAGCTCGATTAGCTGCGTTTCAATTTCGCTGCTTGTCTCTTTGGCTGCCTTTAGGCATACGTCGAGAGCTTTGTATGTTGTTTTGCCCTTACGGGGGCTGCAACTTATGCCAATGATTTTTGACTTTCCCGGGCTGTGCTCGGCAGCGGGCAAGGCGGCCTGGGAAACGGTCGCTGCTCCAACAGCCAGCCCTGTTGTTAAAAACAGTCTGCGATCCATAACTATTTCTCCTTTATCTGGTCCCACGGTACAGCAATTAGTTCTTACAGTACTACGTATATGGCGTAAACACCGCCCGAACAAACAAGTTTCCTGAAAATATTTCTTGCGATAACCTCACCTTGGGTCCTCGAAAGGCCCCAGGGGGTTTGATGTCATTGTGTTAGCCGTATCGGCATTCGGAGCCCGCGCCGGCCGGGCCCTTCGCGGTGGCCGGCTTCGCGGACTTCGGGCTTGACGAAACAAGGGAAGGCAATCAGCAGAGCGGTCAAGCCAATCAAGATTGCCGCTATAATGTTGCGCATCAGGGGGGCCGGCACCAATTTGCGATAAATTGTAACAATCATTTCCCAGTGCAGAACGACGTGGAGAAAAAGCAAAGCGATAAAAACCAATCCGATTGCAAGATGAATCGTGCCCCATTGGTGGCGGTCGAAGCCCCAGAAGAACAACTCAACATTGCGGCCGTAGATTTCAAATCGCTGATACCTCGGGACCAGGACGTACTTCATTAAAAGGCCGATGCCTGCGATGGAAGCCATGCACAAGAGCAATAGTCCATCAATTATCAGGTTGAGTTTTGACTTTGTCATAATTACCCCCTTTCAACAATTCTAAGCGAAATCGGCTGACTATCCGGACCCCGTTCCCGTCTCCAAGGGCCTTTATAATATCCGTAACGTACATTATATACTCATTTCCATACTTCGCCATATAACGAATTATATCGACAATACGTATATTCTGCAATACTTGTTTATGAAAAAATTAAGAAATGTCCTTTAAAATGTGATTATTGATATAATTTCTCTGCTTAAAAGAACTTAAACCGACCTGCTCTCATTGTTCAAAGCAAATTTCGAACAGTTCACACAACTCACAGCCCCCCCGCCGCTGCCCCGTGCAGTTCTCCACTATCCCGACGCGGCTCAGCGAAAAATCATATTTAACCGGGTCGTCCGGCTCAATCTCGGCAAAAGCCCTCGTTATTTCAACAGCCGAACCCAGAGAAACCGTCTTCCGGCTGTGAAATCCCAAAATCCTGCACAACCTGCCTATATGCACATCAACCGGCACAATAAGGGCGGCTTTATCGACCGACTTCCACAGTCCCGCATCAACCTCATCATCCCGCACCATCCATCGCAGAAATAGATTAAGCCGTTTGCT
Organism: Sedimentisphaerales bacterium; assembly: GCA_030611315.1. Classification (GTDB taxonomy): domain Bacteria; phylum Planctomycetota; class Phycisphaerae; order Sedimentisphaerales; family Anaerobacaceae; genus JAUWPZ01. The sequence goes on along the minus strand of JAUWPZ010000007.1, from coordinate 13,888 downwards.
CGCGCTGCCGCCCGCCGGCCCGGCCAATAAATACTTCAATCCCCTGCTGACCTGCCCGCCGTGTCCGGCCGCGTACATCGCGCATAACGAATCGCAGAACTTCGACAATGCGCCGATTGTTTCATTATCGCCCGGGTCACAGCCCCGAAGAAAAAACTCCTCGATACTGCCGTATTGATTCAATACCCGCTTCAACAACTCCAACAAATCGCTGATATCCCGCCCCGTGGTGAAACGATGCTTAAAGCCGCTCAACTCTTGGCGCTCCTCCTCGCCAAAGCCTATCACAAACTCATACGGACTGGCTCCTATTCGGCCAAACAGGTCCGTCAGGCTCTTTTCAATCTGCTGCACCCGCCCATAGGCAAGGTCCGCCGCCAGCAGACCGGCAATCTCCATATCGCCCGGCTCACTATACCGATACACAAACTGCAGTGGGTCCGGCTTTATGCAATCACGATGGTTGTACTTGTCGTACAGCCTGTCCAGAACATCCCGTATTTTTGCCTGCTGTTCACTCACCCGCCGCCTTATGTCCCCCGGTTACATCATTCACTTTTCGTTAAATCTTATCCCTGGCCTGTCGTTTCCAGAACCGTCTGCCACAAATCGCCTTCCGGGTCAACCCGTTTCCTCCTCAACATTGTTACTGCAATCGGAATATGCACGAAGTACTGGTTCCAGTACCCTACCACCACATCCGTTCTGCCGGTCATACCCGCATGCACCGCGTTTCGTCCCAGCATCAGGCAAAACGCCGAATCATTCGAATCCGCCGGAAGGCTCCTAATCATATAACTCGGGTCTATGTACTTCAAAGCCAACGGTTTCTTCTTCTCTTTGAAATACTCTGTGATTCTCCTCTTCAAGAAAAGCCCGATGTCCTCATACCTGATATTGCCGGAAGCATCTTTTTCCCGGCTGCCGTCTTTTTCCACCAGCTCCTGCCCCACACCCTCAGCGACCACAATCAACGCATGATGTTTTTTGTCTAAGCGTTTTTCCAGACGTTGTAAAAAACCGTCTTTGCCGTCGAGAACAAGCGGCACTTCCGGAATAAAACAAAAATTCACATCACTGTTTGCCAACGTAGCATAAGCTGCTATAAAACCCGAATCACGTCCCATTAACTTAACTAAACCCACTCCATTCCAGTGCCCTCTGGCTTCCTCGTGCGCCCCGCAAACCGCCGCTCGTGCTGCTTCAACAGCCGTCGAAAATCCGAAAGACTGCTCCGTTCCACAGATGTCGTTATCAATAGTCTTCGGAATTCCGACAACTGAGATTCTTGACTCTCTCATATTTATCGCTTTGGTCAATTCGCACGCCCCTCGCAGTGTCCCGTCTCCACCGATGACAAACAGCAAACCAATCCCGAGTTTCTCGAGATTGTCAACCATTTCGTCGGTATCCTGCGGTCCACGCGATGATGATAAAATGTCACCGCCTCGAAGGTGGATATCTTTTACCTGTTCCGGGGTCAGCAGCATAGGCTCACGGGGCGCTTTCGAGGATAAACCCGCATATCCGTATCTAAAGCCAATCACCTTCTTTACTCCGTATTGCCAGATTAAACTCAGTGTAATCGTTCGTATCACGTCATTGAGGCCGGGACACAATCCGCCGCACGTTACTATGCCGCAGTTAAGCTCCTTCGAGTCGAAGAAAATCTTCCGCCTCGGCCCCGCCCTCTCGAACATAGGCAATTCTTTACCGCTGCTCTCGCACGCTTCTATATTCTCAGAATGTGAATATACCAATATCTTCTCGTCGTCATCGACAAAATGAACTCCCTTCTCAATCAGAGGTGAATCTATCGTCGGCGGACCGAGCCTCTCAATCGTCAAATCACCCAGCTCATCCGGTCTCAGGCTATAAGCATCCATCTATCGTTTACTCCATATCCGCGTATTCAGATTAAGGTCGTCAACAATGCCGATAACAAGCTGGAGGTCCCCGAAGTATTCTTTAATCGGCTCAAAATCCAGTAATGTCCTGAATATCCTCGGCTCAAAAAGATTTTTCGTGTACCAGATGGCCACAAAAACCATTGAGCCTATAAAAGACAAATATATTTTTTTGCGCGTCTTTTCCTTGAAGTCAACAATGCGCTTCATCAGGCTTGTTGACAAAATATACCTCGCCTCTATTTGGTCGTCGCCATACACCACAAAATGCCTCTCGAACTCAGGATCCTCGAGCTTCACCAACTGGCCCCGGAACACATTCAGCGACTGCAGCTTTTGTCCTAAGCGTCCAAACAGCTTTTCCGCCGTATCGGGAAGGACCACCGTTTGACCCGCAAAATGCTTGTTAAAATCTCCGATAAAAAACAGCCCCTTAAACACCGTATATCGGCTCTTGTTCTTGCCCGACCCGCTCTCATAAACCGCGTTAAGCTCGGAGAACTTAATGCTTGTCTCGCCGACCTTCCCGACAACAAGGTCATCGCCTTTATAACGGTTGGGCTTTCTGGTGAAGATTTTTGACGTCATAAAAACCGATTTCGGAACGTAACTTTCCTGTGAATAGCTCAGGCCCTCGTCGATAAAGTGGATTATTTTTCGCATTACAACGGACTTAAATTCCGTCACGTAGCCTTTGCTGAGGAAGTAACATATCACGCCTCCGATTATAGCGCTTAGTACAATCGGGAACAAAATAACCAAAGGCTGCCCGGCCATAGAAGACCCCAGAAATAAAACTCCAACAATCGCAACACACAAAACCACAATGCCGACATACCCAAATTTCCTGACAACATCCTTGCGCTGCCGCTCAAGGACCTCAAGGTCCGCCAGCAAAGTCGTATTATAAAACTCTCTTAAATCTTCCAGCGTCTTCACATATCCATCCCGTCAAGTCCCGCTCTCGGTTACTTATTGACACCTGTATTGAGTTTGCGATTCATAGTTTAGGTGTCGCCGGCGCCGCGATGATATAAGCTCAACTCTTGAAAAGTTTCTCGGCATCGACATCCTCTCGCTGCTCTTCGCTGATTTCAAACACTTTCTTCAGTCTGTACCCTATCATCGACGCGAGTATATTGGTCGGAAACATTTCAACGGCGTTATTGTAGTCCGTCACCGCCGCGTTATAAGCCCGCCTCGCAGCCGATATCTGCTCCTCGACCTCGTTCATCGTCCGCTGCAGTTGCAGAAAATTCTCGTTGGCTTTCAGCTCCGGATAATTTTCCACCGCCACCATTATACCGCCGAGCATCTTGCTCATTACATTGTCAAGCTCAACCTGTTCATCGTCGGACAATCGCCCCGAAACCGCCTTCGCCCGCATCTTCGTGATTTCTTCCAGCACTTCCTTTTCGTGCTTCATATACGCCTTGACGGTCGCAATGAGCTTCGGCAGCAGGTCGTATCTTTTCTTCAGCAGAGCATCGATTGTACCGAACACGTTCGTTACCTGGTTCTTCTTGCCGACAAGGCTGTTATAAAGAATAGCCAGAAAACCAATGACTACTACAACTGCGACAATTGCAATCCACATCTCTCAATCTCCTTTATTTGATAATTCCAAATCTTCTGCAAAACATATAAACCCCCGCGAAACAGCGGCTTACAATCATTATTTTCTTGTGTTCTCCTTAACTTTTGAATTATGCTCTATGAAGTGCTGTTCTGTCAAACTTTTTTTCAGCCCTGTTCGAGCAAAGAACCAAATCATCACCGCCGATTAGTTCCGCAACACAGCTCAATTTGTTTAAAATTTCGTGCATTGAATCTGAAATCTGAAATTTAGTACCGATTCACGATTCACGAGGTACGATTCACGAACAAAAAGGAGGCCCCGCACCAATCAGGCCGAAGCCGAATCGGTACGGGGCTAAATCAGGTCCCGGTAAAGGTTAAATCCAACTGCTGATGAAAACTATCCGTTTCACCAAAGACCCGGGGCAACCAACATAAATTTATGGAAGTTTCTTCTCAAGCTCCTCCATCGTCGTGTCTAATTCTCCCCGTATCGTTTTGAGTCTTTCTATCTTCTCTAGTGTTTCGGGGGGTAAAACATCGTTGGCGTCTTCGATAACATGGGGCGTAATAAAGACAAGCATCTCGTTATTGGATTCTACCTTGTAGTTATGCCGGAACAGCCCGCCCACGCCGGGCAGGTCCCCTAAGAGCGGAATCTTACGCTGGATAAGGCTGTCTTCCTGGAAAAGAATGCCGCCGAGCAGAAGCGTTTCACCGTTCTTCACTATCATATTGGTCGTCGTATCCATCTCGGTCCGTACAGGCTGGTCGTTTATGAAATCCGCTGTAAGCTGTGATAGCAGCACGTTGATAATCATATCGACGTTATTCTCGGGTGTAATGCTCGGCCGAACTCGAAGTGTCATACCGACTTTCTCGAATTCGAAACTGAACGTGGTCCTGCCGCCCGTATCTGAAACACTGCTGTCCGTCTGGAATGCGACTTTCTGACCCTTGAAGAACTCGGCCTCTTCGTTGTCCTTCGTCCAGAGAGATTGCTCATTGAGCACCCTCGCGTTAGTGTTCTTCATCAGAAAATCAATCATTACTGCAACGTCGGTAGCTCTCGAATCGATAGTATAAGTGCTTCCGGACCCACCGGACACAGCGCCAACAGCGCTACCGGTTCCGAACACCGCCGAACCGTGCCTCTCGAGAATTTCAAAAGTATTGAGAAATTGGATTGCGTTTTCCCCAAGAGAAGCAAACGCTCCGGACCTCAACTGCATGCCCAGGGAGGTCATGCTCGTGTGTTCAATTTCCACGATTATTGCCTTAATCATCACCTGTTTGCCGGCTACATCGAGTTCCTTAATAAGTTCTTCAATCACTTCCAGAAACTCCGGCGGCGAAAGAACAAGAATCGATTTCGTGTGAGGGTTGGGAACAAACCGTATCCGGCCTATCACGTTGCTTATCGGCATCTCTCCATCAAGCCGGCTGCGAGAACCGGACTGCGTCCACGGCAGCGTAATCGTGTCCGAACTCTGGTTGCTACTGCTGCCGCCGCCACTCGAGTCTTCATCCATCGAATAATCCCTCAGCCCGCTTTCTGTATATCGTATCCTCGCCTGAGAACCCGACTCGGCGAATATCGCGTTCAAACGTTCACTAAGGTCCTCCGGGTCCGCATACTTGAGAGTTATGACCTTCGGAACCTCAGCCATCTCCTGCTTGTCAAGCTCTCGCACCAATTCCTCGATAACATCGTATGCCTCGGGTATCTTGCTGATTACGATTATCTTCTTCGTGCCCGGTACATCCGCAAAAGTCAGTTGCCCGTAAAGAGGCCCAACAATCTTCGACATGTCACCTGACCTGCCCATCAAAATATCAAGAATAGACGTTCTTCCCGTCGTCTTCTCGCTGAAAAGTGAATTCAGCAGCTCTGCCAACTGGACAGGGTCGGAATTACGCAGCTCAATTATTCTCGGTTTGACTTGATCTACATCAAGCGGCTGGTCCCACTCGGCTATCTGCTTGGCGATATCTTCCATCTTCTCCGGAGAGGCAATCACCGTAACCTGCTTGAGCGTAATGTATGATATCACCTTCACCATATTCGATGACGATGAACCGCTGCTCCGGCTGCTGCTATAACCGCCATAGTACCCGCCGTACGGGCTGTATCTGCTGGAGGAACTCGCACCCTGCACGCTGAAAAGCTCTTCCACCATCGTCTTTATCTGGTCCGGGTCCGCATATTTAAGCGGGAAATCTCGAGTCTCGAAAAGACCGGGTTCAATATCTATTTCCTCAATCATCTTCTTGACTATCTCGCGAAGGTCCTTCCTGCCGAAGATTATAACCTGCTTTGTCTGCGCCAGAGGCTCTATAAGAACGCTCGGCAGAAACTTTGTGCCTGGAATATCTTTGAATCCGTCCTCAATGCTGTCCTCAACTTCCCGCGGGTCGGCCCAACGCAGTTGCACTATCTCGTATTCCGCCCCGACCGGCTCTTCCTTGTCAAGCTTCTCTATCCACTTTGCGATTTGCTCCATGTCCTCGGCCGAAGCCTGGGCAATTATCCATTTACGCCTCGAATCAGGTATCAGAATTATCGGCCCCTTCGTTGTGCCGACCACAACAGACGTCGCCTGTCCGCTGCTCGATGAGCTCTTCTTCACCGATGGTTTGCTGCTCGATGAGCTCGTGGACCTTGAATAAGAAGAATACCTGTCCCTTGACGAACCGTATTCTCTGTAAGTCCTTCCGCTGAATCCTTCGCTCTGCCCCAGCAAAATCTTGAGCATCTGAACTATCTCCGAAGGGTCGCCATTGTGAATCGTGAAAATCTCCGTTATTCCCTGTTCTGCTCCCGGAATGTCAAACTGAGCAATAATACGCTCGAGTCTCATCAAGTTCGAGACAGTGTCTATTACCATCACGGTACCGGCCATTTCATCGACGCTGATGTAACCATGCTCACCGATTAAAGGCTGGAGAATCGAACTCATCTGACTCGGGCTGTAAACCTTAAGTTCAAAAAACTTCTGGACCACCTGCTCCTTGTTCGAAATCCGCGCAAGAGGCTCGTCGGCCGATATAGTCGGAACCAGACCACCGTATATTGCCTCTGTCAAAGGCTTGAGATAAATCTCACCGTCGGTTTCTTCGGCAATATAGCCTTTCATACGCAGAGCGCTGTAAATCACGGCAAGCGCCCTGCTCCTCGGCAGCTTATCCGGTGCGTATATCGTCAACTTCTGCTTCATCGCCTCATCGGTCGGTATAATCACCTTGCCCGTCCATTCCGCCAGTTTCTGAATGATGCTCTTCATTTCAACACCTTTGAAGTTCAAGAACTCCATCGGCTCAGGAGGAGGCTTATTCGGTTCATTAGGATCCGCCGGCGCATTAGGCTCGGAAGGCGCATTAGGCTCTGAAGGCGCATTAGGCTCGGAAGGCGCATTCGCATCCGCCGGCTTATTCGGCTCGTTAACGTCTGATGCCGCTCTATACGCGTTTGCATCCGACGGCCTTTCCACGTCAACCGGCCCGACGGGCTCATTAGGCCCGCCAACCGCGGTAAGTCCCACCACAGGACCGGCGACAGGACTGTGAAAACCGACCCACCAGATTATAAAAACCGCCGCTATTCCAACCACTATCGATACTATTATTTTTGACCGTTCCAATTTACTCACCTCTCTTTATTCGTTTACATCACGTGCTCTGTTTTCGCGCATCCTTGTCATGTACTCTCTTCTCTCCTCCTCCGACATATTCTGGAATCTCTCTCTCATTTCATTTCGTTCTTCCTCGGAAAGATTGCGAAACATATCTCCACCACCACCGGGCCCCCGCCTTCCGCCGCCGGATCTGTTACGCATCTGGGCCCTGTACTCTTCCCTCTCCTCTTCGGACATATTCTCAATCCTCTGTCTCTCCTCATCAGATAGCTGGGGGCCTCTTCGCCTGTCTCCCCGCCGCCCGGAGTCGAACCTCTCACCCATCTGAGACATCGCTTTTTGCCTCTCCTCCTCAGACATATTCTCAAATCTTGCCCTCATGCTCTCCCTCTCCGCTCTTTGCCTGGCTCGTTCTTCTTCGGAAAGATTATCAAGTCTGCCGCCGCCGGGCCCACCGGGCCCCGGTCTTCTCTCGACGGGACGCTCCCTGGCGGGCTCTTTGACTGCCTGGGCTTCTTCGTATGCCTTCAGCTCCCTGGCCTTCTTGATACCAAATCCAACGCCCAAAGCTCCAATAATAACTGCAATAACAACTATTACCATAATTAATGTACTTGCCCGTTTCATTGTGTTCACCTCACTTTCTAAAAACATTTTATCTTCGTCCACCCGGCCCGCCGCCGGATCCTCTACTAGATCCACCACCACCCCTGCCCGGTCCGCCTCCGCCCGGTCCCCCCCTGCCTTGTCCGCCTCCGCCCGGTCCGCCTCTGCCTCCGGGGCCTCCCCCAAAACCACCTCCGCCTCCGGGGCCGCCTCTGCCTCCGAATCTTTCACGCATTCGCTCTCTAAAAGCCATCCTTTCCGCCTCGGACATATTCTCAAATCTTGCCCTCATAGCCTCACGGTCGCCGAATCCACCTCCCATCATCCCGCCCTCGCCGCCCATTCCCCCCCCGGGCCCGGCCTGGACCACGCTTGGTCCTTCTCTCCTGTCATCTCCTCGGCCGGCTGCAATACCCGGCCTTGAAGATCTCGACCCTTCTGAAGCCGAAGTACCCCCTCCCATAATCGGGGAAAAAATCTTTTCATTGCCTTCCCACTCAATCCTGACCCGTGTAGGCTCGACCGCCACAACCTTCGCGTCTCCCACCCTGTCACCGGCTTTGTACCACTTGCCGTTTATCAGCGCCTCGCTGCCGAATATACCCAATACCACGCTCACCGGATGCCGCTTCGGCACAGGCGGCACAAACAGATTCTTTCTCTTCAGGTCGTTTGCCATCGTCCTGAATTTATCAAATTGTTCCTTCACATCATTAGCGTCCGGCTCACTGTCCTTGATAAACTTCTCGACTAAGCTCGCTGCTCGGGCCGGGGCCAAAAAATAACCGCCTACTTCAAACAGAATCACGATACCAAAAATCACCGATGCTCCAAGCAAAACAACTGAAACGATTTCCTTCTTTTCTTTTAGATAGTCAAGTTTCATAAACTACTCCTTCTCACCTCAAAGATATTGATTACATCAAACCTTCGTTTTTCCAATCTCTATTCACCCATCCGCTCCATTTGTTCAATAGCTTTTCGTTTCTGCTCATAAGGCATCCTGCTCCACTCTTCTTTCGCCTCGGCCTTCTCCTCTTTCGATGCGTTTTTCCACTGCTTCATAATCATTTTTCTTGCTTTCTCAGATAATTCCACGCCCATCCACCCAAGCTGGTCTCCTTCCCCGAACGCATTCGCGACTTTCTCTTTCACTTTCTTGGGCTTGTCCACCGCTGCCTTTTTCGGCTCGACCCTCTCCTTGCCGACTGACTTTTTCGGCCTCAGCTCTACCTTCGTCGGCACAGAAGCGATTATCGCGCTAATCGGCGCAAAGACTTTTTCACTGCCCTCCCATTCAATAGTCACCTTCGTAGGTTCGACCGACACAATCTTTGCATCTCCCACCTTGTCGCCAACTTTGTACCAGTTGCCGTTTATCAGCGCTTCGCTGCCAAATATACCCAATACCACGCTCACCGGATGCTGTTTCTTCACAGGCGGTGCAAACAGGTTTTTCTTCTTAAGCTCGTCCGCGACCGCCTTCGACCTGGCCAAGTACTCCTTAACATCGTTGGTATCCGGCGTACTCTCTGCGATAAACCTCTTGACCAAGCTCTCTGCTTCCGTGGGGGCCACAAGATAACCTCCAACTTCAAACAGAATCACAATAACGAAAACCGCCGATACCACAAGCAAACCAATCGAAGCGATTTCTTTATTCTCTTTTAGATAATCAAATTTCATATATAGTGCTCACGATTGAAACTTCCCGTTTGTTCGCGGGCAAGTAACCTTAAAACAATAATTTACAATCCTAATCGCGGGAATTTATTACCCTTAAGGGTATAATTCCCGACCCGTCACAAATTCGCTTCTTACCGGGCCCTGCCTTTATACTCACTTAACAAACGTGGAGACCATCAAATCCAGCTCCACTTCCTGCGGCTTCTTTGGGTCAGACTTCATCCTGAATTCTTCTATTCCGACCAGATACGGGTTCTCATTCAGTTTTGCCAGCAAATCAAGCGCCTGCGTGAACCTGCATTTGCCGTTGAATTTCAAAAACAACAGGCTGTACCCCTCCACCTTCGCTTTTCCACCACGCACAACCTCCAGGGGTTTACTTCCTTTTATCCCGGCTAACTGCCTGACCAGCGCCTCCCTGAACAGAAACTTTTGTTCTTCCTCGACCGCCGGCATCTCAAATTCAGGCACAATTGCCCTCAAACCCGCCTGCCTGGCTTTATCCACATTGATAACGGCCAGTTTAGCCTCTACCTGCTTACCTTTTTCTTTCGCCTGGGCCCAGCGGTCATGCCATTTCGACCCCACCCAAAATATCAGGATCGCCGCCACACATATACCGCCAAACTTAAGCATCCGTATATCTTTTTCGCTAAATTTCTTCATCGATTATCTCACTTATCTATGGCCTTACCTTCGCCCCTTCCTTTGGCTGAAATTCTTGTAAGAGAAAGTTATAGTAAATTTGAGCTTGCCGCCTTGAGGGCTCTTCGAGCTGCTCTTAATCTCGGCATCTTTTATATTTTTATTATTCTGCAGTGTCTTCTCGAACTTATAAAGTGCACCTTCATTCGGCGCCTGCCCGCTTACGCTTACCGGCTGGCCTTTCCTGAAATGCAAATCATCAAGTTTTATCCCGCCGGCGCCGCTTTCATTCACTATTTTTATAAGGTCGAGTATATCAGGCCTTTCCCGCGCCACCGTTTCCATCAGTTCCCGGCGCTTCATAATCAGAGCCATGTCCGCTTCTGATATAGACGCCTCCAATATCTCTTCTATTGCATTCGGAACGGCCACATCTACCCGATAAGAGACAATAAGAAGCAAAACCAGCATTATCGCCGCAATCGCACCCGTGATTCTTGGCGAATACAGCCAATATTTCTTTCCTTCTTTCTTTGCCGGGCTGTATATTTGCTCGAAAATATTAAGCTCGTCCGCCTCGGGGTCAAGCGCTATCAATGCAAGACCTATAGCCACGCGATATTCGTAAATATCCTCTGCGTCGGGACCGGCCTGTGCCCCCGGTTTCCCAACATCCGGCAAAGCCGCACTCGCACTCAATCCCGCCGACCTAAGTGAACCAATTATTGCCTCTATCGCATCACTACCGTCCGACAGCACAAAAATCTTCATCGCCGTCGGCTCCACACAGCCGAACAAATCCAATACGCTCCTCATGTCTTGGGCGAACCTTTCAGCAGCTTCTGTCTGTTCAGCCGAGCCGCCGACCACGGAGAAATCCTCCGTACCCATATCCAACACCACCGCGTTGCTCAATTGCCCGTCTTCAGCCAGACAAACCTGCATACTTCGCTCTTCGGCGTTCACAATCACAGCGTCCCTTCCATCTCCCGAAAAAAACGTCTTCCATACCTTTACTACACCCTCGCAGTCTAAAAGTATTTTGGCCGGCTCAAGCCCGCTAACATCTCGAACAAAACCTTGCAGCCGTTCCTTTTTTGCCGCCGCAACGGTAACCGTCATCTCACCGTCCCGCATATGCGCCGCACGCCAGGTCAGCTCCATTTGTTCGGCCGGCAGCGGCAGCCGACTTTCAGCCTGCAATTTCACTATCGCTGCAATATCTTCTTTTTCCACCACCGGCATTCCAATCCGGTGAAAAACCACCTCCGCCGAGTCAAAGCCAACCACAACCGTCCTGCCGCCTTCACTCTCTGCCGACTCCCTCGGCCCAGAACCCAAACCGCACTGAGCCGCAAAACCTCGCCAGTCCGTACTTCCTCCGTCACTGCTCTTCGTCCAAAGAACTTCAAAAGAGCCGCCCTTCCTGCAAAGCTCCACTGCCTTGAGCTTGCTTTGTTCTTGTGCTATCGCAACCGCGGACAACTGTGTCCCGGCACTGTTTTCATTATTATTCATCAATTAACTGCTCCCTGATACCAGTAATATGTCTCATAGGGTGTGCTGCTCCTGTCCACCACCGCCTCTGTCAGTATTATTAATCCGTCGCCTCTGGCCCGCTCGGCCGTCGCGAAACTGCGTATCGTATAAACGTCCGAACGAGTCGTTAAATCATTCGCAATCTTCTTAAAAGTATCAATGTCCATCGAACTAACCTGCATCACCTCTGCGATGCTTTCCATCCCGTACATCTGCGCTTCTCTGTACGCAACTATTTCCTCGGCAAGCTGGTCGGCCTCGTCATCACCGCCCAGCAGCGCCGCAAGAACTATAGCCGATGCCGTGTTGATATTTATCTTCCCCGCCGTCTTGCTCCTGTTGCTTACCGTTATCTTGTCCGATATCTCATAAAACGTTTGCACGTCCATAGGCTCCGACGAGCTGCCCCGGGAACTTTCTCTGGGCTCTTCAGGACTGTTCCTGTTTATCAAATCGCCGATGCTGTCATAACTGCGATTTTCTACAATCCATTTGGCCTGGGCCTGAGTTATACCAAGAGAAGATTCAAGCTTTCTCTCGTTGCCCTGGTTTATATTGACCCTCTGCTCACCCTCGCCGTCAACGTTCGTGGCGTATGAATAGCACGTCAAATACTCTATCCAACCAAGCTCCATCTCACTGTCTCCGTCGTCATACGGAGGACTCTGGTCCCCGTCTCTTTCATTGTAATCTAATTGCCCGTTGAAGTTTGTATCTTCCCCGTAAAACAAATCCTCCGTAACATCCTTGACCAGAAGCAGCTCCCGAATCGTCTTGAAAGGCCCGTTGCGAATCTTGTATCCATACGTCAGAGTCTCATAATATCCTCCCTCAACACCGAGCCCGCTCATATCGTCATTTTTGTCACGCCAGTCGATTATCGCATCGGCAATTTCTTCCAACATGTCCGGAAGCTCCATAAGCTGGGCCTTCGTCGCGACATTAATATTCAGCTTACTCGACTCATCGATAACTCGCACCGTAAACCGGCATCCATCCAGAGGTATATCGTTAAAATCTTCGTCGTTATCACTCCACAAATCCAGCAGGCTGTCACTTTCCCTCGTGTCCTCGTTCAAAATCCCAACGGCCTTCTCCAGGCCCGCACGACCGGCCCACCTGCAGCGAAGCTCTTCCGTCCGCACAGCGCGAACTTTCATATCAAGCCGGCTGTTCCGCGCGGAAATTGCAACCATCGCTATTAGCAGAACCTTCAGCCAAAGTATCGCTACAAGAACAAATCCTTTTTTGCCGCCGTCTGTTTTCATTCTATAGTGCTCACGATTGAATTTTCCCGTTTGTTCGCCTGCCCCATAGGGGCGGGCAACTTGTGCCATAGGTACTTGTGCCACAGGTACTTGTGCCACAGGCAGTAACCTTAAAACAATAATTTACAATCACAGTCGCGGGAATTTATTACCCTTAAGGGTATATCAGCATACCTTATCTTTTCCGCCACTTTTCAAACCTATTCCTACCCGTTGCTTTCTTCTTCTCCTTCTTGTTCGTCCTCCTCCTCCATACTGCCCATAGATTTGGACAAATTCACAAAAAGTGTTTCCATAATCGGCTGTCCCGACTTCGCCGGACTCGCCACCAGGTTCACCTCGATAAGCAACGGCAGGATTTCCATATCCTCCGGCCACTCATACGACCATTCTTCGCCGTCAAAGTATCTCACCTCGAAAACATCGATATTCTCAGCGATTTCGGCGAGCATACCGCCCGGTTCGACTTCTTCCTCGTTATATGGATTCGGCCAAAACCGCCTCATCAATACCGACCTCTCCTCGTCGGCTAACAGATAGTATTCAACTTCGTAAACATCACCTTCAGGCTCCTCGGCCCTGGCCTTCGTCCTGCTCACCGTATAAAAAACCATGTAACTACTGTTCGCCTCGCCCGTATCTTCAGCTATTCCGATGAACTTCGTATCGTTCTTGTTCTTCGGACGATACATATTCACAAGGTCCCGCGATATCGTCCTGGATGCAAATCTCAACTCAGCGGCGGTGCTGACACTACTATCCACTATCTCGGCGCTCGTAGTAACTGCTTTTAGCGTAGCTACCGCTACCAGGGCAATAAACGCCCCTATGGTCGTCGCCACAAGCACCTCAACCAGCGTAAATCCGCTTCGTCTAAAACTCATCTTTTTTTATCACTCCTTTTCTTGACATACCACTCTATCTTCCACCCGAACCGCCGCCCGATCTTCCACCCGAACTGCCGCCCAATTCACGGGCTGAACTACCGCCTGAACTGGCCCCTGAACTACCGGCTGAACTGACC
>JAUWPZ010000144.1:0-7500 GCA_030611315.1 Sedimentisphaerales bacterium | reverse complement strand
TGAGTTCCAGGCCCAAACAAATCTACAAAGAGCAAAGGAATTTGTCGAAATCTGCAAAAAATTATGCCCTTAACAACATATCTCAGGCATTTTCGTTGCTCGCCCTGAGCTTAGTCGAAAGGCTGGCTTAATTGTTCTTGCTCTAAAAGCCCTTTACTTCGGTAAGGATGCACGTCATCTTTGTAGGTAAAAAACCTGTGTATTTGGACTTATTCGTATGTCGATAGTCGCTTTAAGGCTTGGATTCCCGCTTTCGCGGGAATGACAGAGAGGTGATAGCTATTATTGACGGAAAATTGGAGTTGAAGGCCTGAAAAATCTACCTACAATCGTGACGGGCACCCTGTGTTGCCGGGCTATGCTGAAAGGCTTTCTGTATCAGTAGGAAGTTTGTTTAATACAAGTTTTTTCAGTTCAAGCTTCTTACTGGCGTTATCAATATCGATGCCCACAAGGTTACCGTCGGCATCGTAGTCCAGCACAATCCCTTCAGAAACTTCCTTGCTCTCGGTGCTCGATTTTTCAGTCAAATCAATGTATAAAGAATCTGTTTCTGGATAATAGTTTAGTTTCATCGCTTAAATCCTCTATCTGGAAAAGCATTATGTATCGTCTTTTTATCTTCAAGTGTTACCACTCTTAGTATCCGAGTATCCGGCCTTGGAATTGTTCAATAATTCCCCAGAATCGGAACCGATTACCTTCCTGCTGTTCAACACGAATTGGGTTTTCTAATACCTGAATACACCACTCTTTGTTAATATACGGGCGTTTACGCAATACTTCATTCTCAAAATACTCGGTAAATTTGTATTCCATAAAAATATTTTACTGCTGGTCTGGCTTAAAAGCCAGAAAAACTTTACTGTTTTGGGCAGAGCACTACCACAGCTAAGAATCGAACCTTTTCCCCGTTTTTCAGCCTTTTTGTCTTTTTATATTGCTGGTTTTCGGGGAGAATTTCGTTAGAATGGTGAATTGTGCCCTAATTAGTATCTGTTGCGGAAAGCCGAAACTGGCAATGTCACCCCTGCGAAAGCAGGGGTCTACAGCGAAAAAACCTGGATTCCTGCTTTCGCAGGAATGAAAAATGTTGTTTGCGCAACAGGAAATAATTAGGAGCGTTTAACATTTATCAAAAGGAGTATGAAAATGAACAGCGCGCAAATCAATTCTTTTATCGAAAAAATCAAGCCTCTTGGCGCCGGACTCATAGGTGCTTGTATTATTGGCGCCTGTATTATCATCGGATGCAGTATTATGGCAGCTTCAATCGGCCTGGCAGCAACAAAATATACTGGAAGCGGCGCGTGGGTCCCCGGCATTCTCGGTATATTAGCGGGAGGAGCTATTGGTACAGTAACGCTCGTGGTAGCCCTGTCGTCTGCGAAGAAACCGGCCAGCCAGAACGCTCTGGAAGAGTGACGGTATTTAATACTGCTGAAAACAGCGAATATTGAACCATTTAAGACAATCGACAAGAAAGGAAAGGAAGGGAAGGGAAAAACTATGAGTTTGAAAACGGCAACACTATTAGCCATGATTGGAATAGGTGTTCATTTTGTTATGAGGATTTTAGGTACGTTCGCCGGGTTATATTTGTATCAAATTCATCCTTTAGTGGGCCAAGCGTTTTGGTTATTTAGCTCGACAATCTTTACCGGCAGTATTCTCTTGTTCCTTATTGTTTTTTATTCGAAACAAAAAGAGTAAAAAGGAGCTTTTCGTAATGGGCCTTCGCCTGCTGCCAATTGCCGCCCTGCTGGTTTTTCTCGCGTCAGTTTCGCAAATCGACGCGGAGGAATGGCCCCGATTTCGGGGACGGAGCGGCGGCGGCATCAGCAATGCCGCCACTGTGCCGGTTAAATGGACCGAGAAAGACTACAACTGGAAGGTCAAACTGCCCGGAGTGGGCCATTCGTCCCCGGTGCTGTGGAACAACAGGATATTCCTTTCGTGCGCTGAGGCCAAGACTGCCAAGCGGATGATTCTGTGTATGAGCGCCACAGACGGCGGCATCGTCTGGCAGCAAGACTATCCATCCCGTGTTTACAGGCACCACCGCGATAACAACTTTGCCTCTTCGAGCCCGGCGGTAGATGAGGAGGGGGTGTATGTTACATGGACTACGCCGGACGAAGTTACGCTGGTTGCCCTGAGCCACAACGGTCACAAGAAATGGCGCCGCAATCTGGGCCCCTTCAAAAGCATGCACGGCAGCGGCACATCGCCAATCGTCTTCGATGGTCTCGTTGTTCTCGCCAACGACCAATTGGGCAAGGCTTTCCTGGCTGCCGTGGATAACAAAACCGGCCGGACCCGCTGGCAAGTCGAACGCCGAAGCGGCTTGACCCCGGCTTCGACCCCGTGCATTTATCATCCCGAAGCCGGTGCGCCTGAGTTGATATTCACCAGCACTGCCCATGGGATAACCAGCATTGAACCAACCTCAGGCAGGACCAACTGGGAGGTGGATGATGTTTTCCTCGACCGCTGCGTCGGCTCACCGGTGTTCGGGCACGGTCTTATCATCGCCACATACGGCTTCGGCAGCCGGGGGACTCGGCTGGTTGCAGTACGGCCGGGCTCAAAAGGCAAAGATATCGAGCCTAAGTTAGTGTATGACATCAAGAAATCCGTCCCCCTGGTGCCTACCCTCATAGTCAAGGACGACCTGCTGTTCCTATGGGCCGATGACGGAACCGTAACGTGTGTCCAGGTGGAAACCGGCGAACTGGTCTGGCGCCGGCGCGTTGACGGCAGTTTTTATGGTTCGCCCGTGTGTGTCAACGACCGGATATATTGCATCTCCAAGAAAGGGGATGTTGTTGTCCTGGCCGCTTCGGATGAATTCCAGCTATTGGCCCGCGTTCCTCTGGGTGAACTCAGCTATGCTACGCCGGCGGTCTGCAAAGGCGTAATGTACATAAGGACCTACTCCCACCTGATATCAATCGGGGGAAAGAAATAGCTGCAGTAAATTTGCCGTTTATGGAGACGAACATGAATCGACGTCGGTACCTCAAATTTATGGGTCTCGGGGCGATCTTCTCGCTCATATCAAGTCGCGTTTTGCCGCCTGGAAAAAACAAATGGACAAAGCCGAGCCTCGCAGGCCCTTCCGCGACTTCTAACAAACCGCCGCAAAGAAGCTCGAGTATTCTTGCTCTTTGAAGGTGGTGCAGGCAACCAAGAGCGGAATGTTTGTTCAAACCTTTAACAACCGGTCATATAATTCCTGGGTCTTAGCGGCCATTGTATTTCGGCACAGATTTGCCTTAGCCCACTCTCGAGCCTGACGCCCAATTTGTTCACGGAGATTACGGCGTCCTATCAATTCAAGTAGGGTCTGGGCCAGGTCCGCCGAGAGCCTTGACTCCAGAAGTATCCCCGTTTTTCCACTTTGAATGTGAACCGAATCTTGTTTTGAGGTAAATCCCGCCGAGACAACGCATTTGCTGCACGCCATCCCTTCAAACATCACTGAGCCTCCAGAAAGACTGACCAGTATATCCAGCGAACATAAGACATCTGACATATCCTCTCTGCGGCCGGTAAAAACCACATGATTATCTAACCTGTTTTTCGCAATAAATCGCTTCAACTTTCTGAAATAATCGTATGAGTAAATATCGCCGATTACGAAAAACGTCACACGCTTGGAAGAATCTCTGACAACCTGAGCGGCGGCTTCAAGCAACTCTAATTGATACTTGGACGGCTTGACCTTGCCGACGATACCTATCATGGTCTCTCCGCGAGGTGCATAATCCCGTCTCAGCACGTTGACCGCCCGGCTGTCAGGTTTAAAAACCTGCAGGTCAACGGCATCATCTATCAAAGATATTTTCTCAGGAGCGATTCCGGCACTGATAAGATTACGTCTTACCCTTTGAGAAATAGCGACAAGAACAGCGGCTTCATTGCAGCAGTGTTTATGCACTTGTTCGGGACTGATGGGCGTGCGAACATGCAGGACAGACGGTATTCTTAGTTTGCGTGCCACCCAAAGCGAATACTTATTAAGCCAGAGGTCGGAACTGTGAACAAGAGCAACGTTCTGCTTTTGTGCAAACCGGACTAGGCGCTCTGCGTCCCAATAGCGATACAACGCCGCGGGGAATTTGCGCCATGGGCGAAGTCGCAGAACCGATACCGACACTTCTGATGCGCGCAACTCAGAAACAAACGGTCCGCCGCTTCGACAGACCACGACCGGCTTGTAGTCGTGATCCAGGCTGCCAACCACGTAGTACAATTGTCTCTGGCTACCACCACTGTACCCACCTCGAGATAGATAAAGGATTCGTCTCACTACAGCCTTCCAGGATGATAACAAAGAAATATATATTGACGATACACAATTATAACCTGTTCAAAATGAAAATCCATACTTTTTTACTCTTACCGGTATTGCTGCAACAATAATTCAAAGAGAGCCTTGACAAAACTCCGAAACCGTAGGATATTACCCAAATACCATACACAAACGGCAGGGCCACAAATATAAACCGCCCTTTAAGATTTAGAAGTTCCTATGCTCAGACGAACGGTCAAAAAAGCAATACATCTGTTCCGGACAGCTAATCTGTCCGTCAAAGCATCATCCATGTACCGCTCAGGATATTTCACCGTCTTATCCCATGCCCTTGCTCTGTGCCGCGAGCAAAAATTTCTCCCCGAGGAAGCATTTCGGCTCGGCCTGTTCAATACCAACCTCCGGCCTGATGAGTTTTCTAAATACCTCAGCCGAAAGAAACTTACAAAAATACAGAAGGCACTTAATCCGGAATCATGGGAGTCTCTTCTCAAAAACAAAGGTTTGTTCTACCGTTATTGCATGGCCCAGGGTATTGCTGTTCCGAAGCTTTATGCAGTCTTTTTCAAGCGGTCGGCGGGATGGTCCTGCGATGGTTCGATTTTGGCCTGTCCCGGGAACTGGGTGGAGTTCTTTGACAAAAATTTCGCCTCGGAATTCGTCATAAAGCCGAGCCGGGGAGCATTCGGCAAGGGGGTCAAGGTCTTCAACAGACAGGGCGGAGGATTTGTTGACCCTTTCTCAAAGACGTATAAGGCTCTGGACATATATTCGATTATGCTTTCGGACCCTGAACACGACAGCTTCGTGATTCAGGAACGGCTTAAAAACCATCCGGAAATCATACGCCTGACCAATACCAAACACCTTCAGACCGTGCGTATAACAACCTTCCTCGACAGAGCAAATCGATGTCATATTATTCACGCACACATTAAGCTGGTTACAGGCCGGGGTATCACAGACGCGTTCGAATACGGGTTGACCGGCAATATACAGGCGTCAGCTTCCCTGGACGATGGGGCCTTGAGGCCCGCAGTCACATTAAAACTTGATGGGTCGGGAGTAAAAAACATATCTGCCCATCCCAAAACCGGAATCTGTTTCGACCAATTCCAGCTCCCGATGTGGTCCCGTGCGTGTAAACTCGTCAAGGATATTGCCCCTAAGTTCCTGCCCATAAGAACGGTTGGATGGGATGTGGCTCTGACACCGACTGTCCCGGTAATTGTGGAAGGCAACATCTGGTGGGATCCGCCAAACCACCACCGAAATTTGGATATTATTATAAATGCTATCTCAAACTGAGGGCCGATGCCGGTAAGGTCAGAGCATAGCCGTTTCTCCCAAAAATTCAGTATTTCTATAATTTCAGGGACTTCTGTATTTTTGTCGGTTTCTTTCTACCTTTGCCGTTCCAACAAAATCCAGAGAGGCAGATATGTTCCACCATTAATGCTCTCCAATTGTAGCTAATGAAGATGAGGTCATAAGGAATTTTATTTGGGCTCATGTGATAACGGCCTATTTTTTGCAGCCCTGATTATCGTTCATTTGGTCTTTAAGAGTTGTTTTAGCAAGTCGCCGATTGCGTATGCGCTAATTGCCCTTACCTCAGAACCTTGCCCCTTACTCCGGCGAACAACTCGCTGAGAACCACGAAATACTTTACAGGTCGCGCAACAATCTTCCTCGGCACATCAAAGCCCTCGACTGAGGTAAAGGCTATCCCCTGATATGCACAAGAACATTTCCTCGCCGTACAGCGACGCGGTGACTCGCCAGGCTTGAACGTTCCCTCAAAGAGATTCCCGTATCCTTCCTTTAATGTGCTGCATCGTGTTACGTTTCCAGATATGTCCATGGAGAATGCTCGATGACCCGCCTCGCACCGGCTACCGAGAAAAGACACGCGACACGCCAATATCGTCCGTTCTTTATTATTCAAACCAAGCCCTCTTATAAACGCTCGCTCCTCATCCGAAAAATCACGCGGATAACGCCTGTCCCTGTACTTGCCTTGAAACACCTTTACCGTTATCCGCTTCACTCCCCCGCCGCGCAACCGTTCCATATCTTCCTCGATTCTACCGAGAAGCGGAGGATACGTAACATACACCAGCCGAATGTTAAAACCTCGCTCCTGAAAATAAAGGAACTTCCGCAAATACTCCTTCATTCCGTCTTTCCTATTTTCTCGCTCCAGTGGGTGTACGCTCGCATTTACTGAATGAACACGTTCGCTCTCGACGCCATCCGCAAGCTCATATGTATTCGGGGTCGACAGATTTGTGCTCAGCGAAATGTAATGTCTCCGTGTCAGCGCCTTCGCAAGCTCCACAAAATCCGGATACAAAAACGGCTCGCCTCCCGTCATGCGAATACGCCACACTTTCCCGGTCTCATCAAATCGTTGCGCGACGTGCTCGGCACCGTACTTTCCGGGTATAGAATCCCCAGCTCGTATGTCCTCGTCCCCCCAATCTCGAAAGCAGTACTCACAATTAAAGTTGCACTCACGGTTCATCTGCCAGAGCATATCGCACTCTGTCTTTGCCCAAATTTCCTCCGGTTCTGCCTGTTTTTGTTCAACCATTGCTCTGATTCGCCCAAAAATCGAGTTTCTGAGAAGCCGCAAAACGGTCGAATGCTCCCTGTCTCAAGAAAACTTACCCCACAAAGCCGATAAAACTAAAGCAAGAGAACAGGGCTACGAAAACGATAGTAGTTAAGAACCTGGCCCATTACCTTGAATTACGGTAGTTCGCCAGCCAAATTGAATTAGAGTAGGCACTATGTGAGACTACAATAGGTGGCTGCAGGACGGGGCCGCTCGATTATGCGAGCAAATGGTCGAACTGGCCAAGAACTTAAAATAGCAGGGTGGCCCGCCTGCAGGCCCAAACGTACTGAGTCAGGGGAATACTCAATCGCCGGATTTTTCATAGCTGCAGCTCCTTCTCTTTCGGTCGAATTACCTTCGACATCAGCGTATCATTTTAAGGATTCCTTGTCTTAATTCAACCGAAAACTTTGACCAATTCTGATGCCTGCGTCAAAAGTAGTCACCGTCAAAAAAGTGCTATAAGTTGTTGTATTTTGGGGAGTTAAATCATTTTTTGGGTTGACAGGCAATGCGGGTTGTATATAATATAATCTGTTATATACCAAAGACTTGGAGA
>JAUWPZ010000107.1 GCA_030611315.1 Sedimentisphaerales bacterium | reverse complement strand
GAGTCAATTGTAGCCAGCGTAAAGGTCAAACAACCCAAAAAAGTTTAGAGGTCTGTCTCAGCGCAGCTCGCAACGAGTCGAATAACATTAGAACCGCTATTATTGAGCTTGCCGGTTTAGATATTAGGGGATGTTTGGATTGTGGTTACTGCAAGAAGCAGCTTAAGTGTAAACAGGAAGATGATTTTAACTCCCTCATCTCTGTTCTTAATGATAAGGAGCTTGCAGGAATCATAATAGGTACGCCTGTGTATTTGGGGACAATGACCTCCCAGTGCAAGGCCTTTTTAGATAGATGTGTGATGTTCAGGCGCAATGGTTTTATTTTCCGCAATAAAGTCGGCGGAGTCCTGGCCGTAGGCGGTGTGCGTAACGGCGGTCAGGAACTTACGATTCAGGCCGTTCAGGCGGCAATGCTATGTCAGGATATGATATGTGTTGGTGATGGAATTAGCACGGCACACTTTGGAGCAGCGTTATGGAGCGGCGGACCGGATGGGATTGAGAGTGACGAGACGGGGCTTGAAACCGCCAGAAATCTTGGCAGACGACTCGCTTGGGTAGCTGCAAAAATAGGAATATAATTTGCACCTTATAATCTATTAGTATTGTTTCCCTATTGCCTGTTTCTTCGCCAGAAAGCACCTTGTGTCCGATAAACAGTGTATATGAAGAATTATACGTTATCGAAAGAAAAAATAGCTGAACTGGAAAAACTTCATCGTTCCTTGCGTGATAAACGTCACGCCGACCGCGTCAAAGCGGTCATTGCTTTATCTAAGGGATGGTCGGCGGCTCAGCTAGCGGAGATTCTTCTCTTTGATGAGAAAACGTCCCGACACTATTTCGAGCGTTATCAGCAAGGCGGTCTCAAGGCGTTGCTGGATGTCTGTGGTCTGGTGTCTGTGGTCTGGTGTCTGTGGTCTAAACTAAGATTCAAAATCATCGGCAAATACCACATCGCCGGTCCCTGGCGATGCCCAGGTCGTAGGGTTTAGGGTATAGGATTGTGGGCTGAGTAAAATCGCGTCGGTTTGAATTTTCTATTTATTCTCTTCGGTTGGGGCGGGGCTATCATAGAGTTTTTGGCCGGTGCGGATGGCAGTGCGGTTTTGCATTTCGATATGTTGGCGCATTGCATATTCGGCCTGGCGTTTTTGGTCTGTGGGACAGGCCTGAAAACCGTCCATGTCGGCGCGGGGCCTGGACTGCAACATTCGGCAGCCGGCCTGGATGATTGACAGTGCCTCAATATAAGCGGCATCGGCGGTGTCTTTGAACTTCTGCAGGCACGGGCTGAGGTGGGGGCGGTCGAAGCTGACCTGCGGTCCCTGGTTTTTGCTGTAATTGGCAAGGTTGGCAAAAGGAACGCCGGTCAGTTCTGTGAGGCGTTTTATTTGTTTATTGTCCAGAGGGGAACGGCCGGTGAGGTTGTCCGGGTAGGCACAATCGTAGCGTGGATAGTACGGGGCGTTGATATCAATCCAGGTAACGATGATTTCAAATTCGGCTTTTGTGAGCTTGACATCATTGTGTCCTTTGCGAATCATATCTATGAGCTTACTGGCGTGCGAACCCCACGAATAGGGCGGCTGGATATCAGAGGGACCGGCGCCGATGGCGGTGATGTATTTTTTTCGCCACAGCTCGTTGTAGGAAGTGTTGAATGTGTTGGTCCTGTCGCCGGCGAGAATGAGCTTTTTACCGGCTTTTTTGCCAAAGTCGTGGCAGCGCACACAGTGCTTGTCGAAGACGGGCTGGACCCGGCTGATATAGTTGAATAAGCGGGGCTCTGCGAAGCTGCCCTTGAGCCTGCCGGGGGGGCGGCGCATTGCCATTGGGGCTCTCGCATTCAAGGGCGGCGGCGAGGCGCGGCGATTTTCGTGGCATCCAGCGCACCCTGTCATCTCGCCGGATTGTACAATCGTACCGCTGCGCATCGACTGAATCATCATTTTGTTCTCATCAAGAAGCTGGAAATAGACGAATTTGTCGGATGGGACCTCGAAGTAAGCAGAGCCGTCTTCGTCAACGGGGACGATGCCGAGGATACGCTTGCTCTCAAAGCCGTGCCAGTTCATAGCGGGACAATGTATGCCCTGGCCGCCCCAGGCCGCATGGGTCCAGAACCGCTTTTCGGGCGACTCGACCACGCGGAGATACTTGACTGAGCCGGGCTTGACCGTCTGCATGTGTGTGCCTTCGTACACATTGGTAATATAGAAGTAACCATTCTTATCCTCGAAGTTCCGTCTTGATGGAATGACGAGCGGGCGCGCGCGCGGCCCCAAAGGCATTGGGTCAAAGCAGCCGGGGTCCTCGACGTGGAGGAGAATCTCGTTGCCGAAAACGTCGAGAAGAAATATGCCCATCTGTTCGCCAAGACCGGTCATTCTCGAGCAGAGGAAGTATTTATCATTCAGCGGATATGGGTCTTCGTACTTTGGGTTTACCTTTTTGAAGCTGTCAAAGCCGTAGGCATCGGACGTGGGCCCCTTTTCCCTGACGAGGTTGACTGCGTCCGCGGGCCAGGTACGAATAACAGGCTCCCGGCCGTCAAGACCGAGACGCCAGTCAACAATAGCAAGCGCTCCCCAGGGACGGTCGTGACAGGAGCTAAAAACACAGATGACTCTCTGGGCAGCGGGGATGGGCCGCGCATCGATAACGGCGCCGGGAGACCATGTGTTGTTGCCCCAGTAAATGGCGTGGTTGGTGCCGTCGGGATTTACTATCCAAAGGCCCTGCGCATCGCCGAAGTTTCGGTCCACATACTCCCAGCGGTCATAGATTATCCGCCCATCGGGCATAAGTACGCCATGGCCTTCGTGGAGGGTGCTTTTGCCAATCTGGTGGATGTTTGCGCCGTCG
Organism: Sedimentisphaerales bacterium; assembly: GCA_030611315.1. Classification (GTDB taxonomy): domain Bacteria; phylum Planctomycetota; class Phycisphaerae; order Sedimentisphaerales; family Anaerobacaceae; genus JAUWPZ01. The sequence continues at coordinate 9,255 of JAUWPZ010000107.1, read as the reverse complement.
GCCTCCATGCGGAAAAGATTGCCCATGATGTGACGATTACACATGCAGAACTTCGGCTCACGAGTCGAAGAGAAAACGATGGAATCGTCGGATACATAAAGGGGGTCGAAGTCGGCGACGCCCACGGCGCTTGTGAGCTGCTTGAGGCCCGTACCATCGGCGTTGATTTCGTAGATGTGGTAATCGTCTTTGATGTTTTTGCGCATCGAGAAGACTATTCTGCCGCCGTCGAAATGGACCTCGGGGTCGCGTGCGAGAGCTTCGGAAGACTCGAAGAGGGTTTCGACTCGGCCGGCCTTGGCGAAATCAATGGTTTTTATAGCACCGCCGCCGCGAAAGCTTTTTGTGTTTATCTCGGAGGTCTTGAACATTGTGGCGGTGTTGTGATGGTCCGATTTGTACTGGTTTCGGACGACAAAGAGTATGGGTTGGCCGCTGACGAGCGGATTGTCAATCAGTACCCGACGCTGAAGGCCGGCGAATTCGGCCTCGATTTGGGCGATATCGGGCTGTGGGAGTGCCTTGAGACGGCGTTCGATGTCAGCTATATTCCTCAAATGCTGTCTTGCACGCAGATAGCGGTCGGGGAATGTGGCCTTTATGTCCTCTATCGCCGAGTGCAGAGCAAGGCATTTATCGATTAGGGCTGTCCCCTCAGTTGCTTTAGCAAGGGCAGCAGCAGCCGACAGAAGCACTATCAGAGTAAGCACAGAAAGGCGTCGAATGTTAGACTTATCTCCTGTAAATCCTTGTTTTAGCCGAATTTAATCACTGCCCGGGACTGGAGTCGAACCAGCACGCCCCTAAGGGCACTAGCCCCTCAAGCTAGCGCGTCTGCCTATTCCGCCACCCGGGCTTTGGTATTTATTATTTATTATTTATTATTGATTGTCAAGCCTCAAATCCTGGTCTGGAGTGATGAATGTTGTGGGTATGAACCCACAATTCGGGGCGACACAGGGCCGATAGAAGCCCAAAAACGAGCGATTCCTAAAATTATTAGGATTTTTCCATTTTTTCCCGAATTTTTCTTGACTTACCGGCTTGTTATGCTAATATTTACAGGTATGAAAAGAAAGCTGCTTTCAACATCCTGTCCTTTTTGCAGCCTGCCGATGCAAACGGCGGCAATGACCTGCGCGGCGTGCGAAGTTACGATTGAGGGGCATTTCAGCGAGACATTCTTCAACAGACTGCCGGCGGAAGACCAGAAATTCTTAGAGCAATATCTTATGGCGGGATTCAGTATCAAGACGCTTGAGACTAACAGCTCGCTCGGATACGCGGCAATTCGGTCGCGACTTGACAAGCTGATTGCGAACTATAAGAGGCTCAAAAAAATGGACGCCCAGAAAAAGGGTGTCCTGGAACAATTGCGAACAGACCAAATCAGTGTGGCCGAGGCAAAAGAGAAACTTGAAAAACTTTCGGGAGATTAAAAAATGGATAGCATAACGAATGTATCATCGGAAGAAGAACTGTTGGAGCTTCTCAACGAAGGTAAAATCACCAGGGAGGAATACGAGGAGCTTCTTGAGACGTTGCGGAAAAGTGCGAAGGTTAACGTCGGGCCAGAGACCCAGGATAAAGCGAAGCCGTCTCAAACACCCGGCCTGGCGATTGCGGCTCTGGTCTTTTCTCTTATTGGGCCCCTCGGCAGTATCCCCGCGGTAATCTGTGGACACTTAGCCCTGCGAAAAATCCGAAAAGAACCGGCACTCGGAGGTCGCGGGCTGGCCCTTGCGGGATTGATAATCGGATACGTTGTCTTCGGATGCAGCCTTGTGGTGTTATTCGTTGTTCCTTTTGCATTTTACATGCTTGCACCCAAAAAAATGTATTTGAGAGAACAACAAGAGATGTTAGTCGCACGGAGTAAGTTGATGGAGGCAGAAAAGCAAACACTGACGGCGAGGGAAGTAATCGAACTGAAGCGATTCAACCTTGACAATATGGAAGGAATAATAAGCCAAACAGGACTGCAAATCGACAAGGATATATCGAGCGACGGCAACGGTTCTTTGCGAATCGAAGCAACAGAGCCGATGGTGGTACATTTGTTTGAGCTGGACGACATAGATATTGAGCAGGCACAATTGACTTACAAGGCACGTCTTCGGACCGAAAATGTAAAGGGGCAGGTATATTTGGAGATGTATTGTGTTTTTGAGGGAGCGGGAGAATTCTTTTCGAAAGACCTGGAGCAGCCTCTAAGCGGCACTACGGAATGGACAACAAGGCAGACACCTTTCTTTCTCAAAAAGGGCGAAAATCCCGACAGCATAAAACTGAATCTGGTCATAAAGGGCACGGGCACCGTCTGGATTGACGATATCCGACTGCTAAAAAGTGCTGCGTCTCTTTTCTAAGAATTAAGCTTACTTACCTCTTTGGTCATCCCAGAGCAAAAGCTGGAGGCGCTGGGAAAATACGAATCCGCTATTTTTGCACATTTCGGCCACCATCAGCGATTTTTCGAGAAGCTCGTCTTTTGTGGCAGCCTGGGGCATCAGCATCACCTTTCGGCGGTCAACGTTTTCTATTTGCTTTAGGGTTTGGTCTATCTCAGAGAGGTCATCGGCGCAATCCACTACGAATTTTAGTTGATATTCGTAATTATCAATCAGCTCACGCAGGACAGCCATATCCAATCTCGAATCCTCATGCACCCCCGCCAGTTCAGGGTCATCCGGCGTAGAGTTACTCAATTTAGGGCTGATACTCATCAAGTCACAGGCCAACTCCGGTATAAAGGCAATGCCTGCAGTTTCGATTGTAATATGTTTTTTGAGGACTTTTAGCTGCTTGACTAATTGCGGCAAACCTGAGTTTATCATCGGTTCACCGCCGGTTATTACAACGAATTTGCAGGGCCACTGTTGAACGGTATGGACTACCTCTTCGATACTATAATCGGTCCCTGATGTGTGGTCCCAGGCGTATTTTGTGTCGCACCATTTGCAGCGCAAGGGACAGCCGGCCAGACGCACGAAGACGCTGGGCAGGCCAGCCAAGAATCCTTCACCCTGTAAAGAATAGAATATCTCGTTTACCACCATTATTCCACCGGCCATATTATACAGTCAGTTCATCTCACTCGGCCAAGCCTTATTATACACGATTCCGCAACGAGAAGTCGAGAGTTTAGTTGTCTGGGAGTTGGACGCGGTAGAGTCGATAGTTGTTTGGGCCGGGTCCATAGAACCAGAGATCCCGTTCGCTATCGACAAACATTTCGAGGCATGAGCCGTTGGGGACTTCTCTCTGGTAGTGCTTGACCTTTCGCAATGAGAATCCGATTTCGCGGTTGTCGGTTTCCTTGACGACGTGTAGAAGGCCACGTACTGTACTGATCCAGACCGAGCCGGAGCGATCCTCAACAACGGCCGAGGTGGCATGCAGGGCGTCTTCATGAAGCGAAAAGGTGGCGCCAACTCGATTGCGAACGACAAGCTGCTTGTCACGGTCGTTTAGGAACCAGATGCAGCCAACGGAGTCTTCGAAGCGGGGATAGCCGGAATCGCTGATGAGTTGTATGTCGTCCAGGTTGCTCAGGACAAAGCAGGATTTGCTATTCATAGGCAGCCAGACGCGATGGGCCGAATCAAGCCACAGTCCGGAACGAGTAATGTAATCGCTCTCAATCTTACCCATCCGGATTTTGGGGTCAAAAATGCCAACTTTGATGTGGTCGGCTTCAACCCAGGCCATGAGAGCATGTGAGAGGAGCATCCGTGCTCCGTTGTCGAGTGGCAGGCAATGGTGGAACTGGTCCGTCCCGAACCCCTGTTTTCGGGCAGCCGAAACGACATCGAGCCATTTTCGTCCGTCATATACGCTGCAGCGCGTCCACTCAACGAACCAGATGCGTCCAGCATTGTCGATGCGCATTTTGGTATAGAAGTCGCGTCCGAAGCGTGCATTGTCGATTCATGTGGCGATATCCACAAATCGGCTCTCGACGAGCTGCTGCATGTCCTTAAAGGCGGTCCAGTTGTCGCCGTCGAAAAGAAAGGCGGTGCTTCTGGGCCTATGCTGGGCTACAACCCACCCTTCGCGCAGCGGCTGAATATACGTGATGTGATCAACGTACTTCAGTTGATTGGCAGTTGGGTCATCGAACCACTGACCGGGCATCGGGTAGTCAACCCATCGCCCGTTGGCAAAGACACTCAGGAAGGGATGCTCCGGTCCGGCAAGCTTGGCCCATATACGACCGTACGAATCCATGCAGACGACGTTCTCTTGGCGGGGCACGTCGTATATCGTCGTGGGCAATGCCGGCCTGCTCTCGGGGCCTTGAAACGCGCAAGCGGCAACGCCTGCGGGGCCGGCGATGTAAATCCGACCGGTGCTATCTTCACCAAGAAGCCAGCGATAATCTTCCTGTGTTTTATCGGTGACAGGATACATTTTTCCTTTATCAAAGACAACGCAGCCTTTTTCGTACCGTGCGAAGAAGACCAGTCCCCAGGTGTCCACATAGGCCGAATCGGGATACCAGCCTTCGGCCTCGGGTACGCGGCCGAGGACCCTGCCATCGGGAGAGACACGCCAGATGTTGTCGCGAAGAACCTTGTCGTCGGGCGTCGAGCAGCGGCTTGCCCAAACCCACGCGGTTCGGTCCTGCTCAGAGCAGAAATGGCGCGCACCGGTAAGAATATGTCCATCGATTTCTGTCCGGGCCTCGGATGGCACAAAGGCAAAATGTCTGGTTTCTCCATCGGGCAGGTTCAATACCATCGGACCTGCGCGGGCGATATTGTGGAGAACGGCCGGGGCGTTATATTGAAAGGCCAGGACCTGGTCGTTGCTTAGCGGGACAACGGCATTGAGTCGCTCGATCAACGTTCCTGCGATGTTCTCCACATGTTTCCAGGTACCATTTTCATGCAAGAAGTATCCGATGGTTCCGGTCCATCCGAAGCGTCCCCAGCCGGACCAGACATAGACACGGCCCGAGGCGTCTTCGGCGAAGCTGACATCATTAAAGGCTTTAATATCATCGTAAAATCGATCCTGTTCGAAGTTCTGCCGGTAGAGAAACTCATAGGTCCAATTGCCGTTGTAAAAGACGTGAACGCCCATGCGGTCGGCGAAATAGAGCCGGCCTGACTTACTCTCATGAGCGGGTCCCAGGAAATGTGGGTGTTTTGCCTCGGAGCCGCCCGCGGGTTTGCCATAGGGCTGGGGAAACGACTGACGCTCAATCCATTGTCTCGAGACGGGGTGATATCCCAAGAGGAGGCGGGTATTGCTGTTGGGGATGAGCCAGATTCTGCCTGAGCTGTCGAAAAGGACTATCTTGGCACCGATGACCCACGGGGAGCGAAGGCCCCAGGCATCCTCGACACACTGTTTGACCTTTTCGATGGACGGCCTTGGGCCACCCTTGTTGATAATGAACCAGGGCCGAGAGGTGTTGTCGAACTTAACGGACTTGACGTATGTCGGGTAGAACTGCCACATATCGTTGGTGGGCAGCAACTGTTCTATCTCGGCGGCATCGGGCACAGCGGCCAGGCCGAGCGGACAGAACAGGCACAACAATACAAGAGCCGCTCGGCAGTACCGACAGATGCGCGATGCGCCATTTCCTGTGTGCGACAAGAGTTTCATAGCTGTTCCTTTTCGTGCTTCGTATTTCATTATTCGTTATTCGCTATTCGATATTCAATTGGGTCTTTTATGCCTGCTTCGGCAAAGCCCTTTAGTCTTAATCTGCAGGAGTCGCACCGGCCACAGCTTCTGCCGTGGAAGTCGGGGTCGTAGCAGCTATGCGTGAGAGAATAATCGACGCCGAGCTTGGTGCCGGTGCGGATAATTTCGGCCTTGGTCATATTTATAACTGGAGTGTGAATTCGGAATTGGCCCTTGCCCTGGATAGCGGCAGCTGTGGCAAGATTGGCGGTCTTCTGGAAAGCGGCTATGAATCCGGGTCGGCAATCGGGATAGCCGCTGTAGTCGGCTGCGTTTACGCCGATGAAGATGTCAAACGCACCAAGCACCTCAGCCCAGGCAAGGGCGCAGCTCAAGAAGACCGTATTGCGGGCTGGGACATAGGTCGGCGGTATTTTGGCGGGGTTGTCCAATTCGGCCCCATCGGTGGGAATTTGGATAGCTGAATCCGTAAGAGCCGAACCGCCGAAGCCGGCTAAATCGATATTTATTATGCGGTGCTCGGCCACGCCGATAGAATCAGCAACTTTCTTTGCGGCCTCTACTTCCAATTTATGGCGTTGGCCATAGAAGCAAGTTAAGGCGTACAAGCGGAAGCCCCGGCTTCGTGCGATGGCAAGGGTAGTGGCTGAATCAAGGCCGCCACTTAACAGGATTACTGCTTTCTTATCCGGCACGTGTCAATCTCCGTGAACATGCGAACCGACAAGTTCTCCGGTCCTGTCGTTTTATCAGTTTATACCCTTAAGGGTAATAAATTCCCGCGATTAGGATTGTAAATTATTGTTTTAAGGTTAGTTGCCCGCGAACCCGCCGCGGCGGGGGAAATTTCAATCGTGAGCACTATATTTCTCCTTCGGCCAGGGGTAGGCGTTGGAGCCCGCATTCTTATCGATGGGGCCTTTCGGCAGGGTTTTCTGCCATTCGAGCAGAATTCGGGACAGCCTCTTCACGATGTCGGGATACCGGTCAGCGAGGTTCTCCAGCTCTGTCGGGTCTTTCGGGATATCGTACAACTCAATTCGGCTGCGGTCAGGATTCATCAGGAGCTTGAAGTTTCCATCTCGAATGGCCAGCATCGGGCACCTGTGAACCATTTCGCCGAAGACCCGAAACCGCCATTCCCACATTAACGGTCTGGAGCGTGTTTTGCCCCTGCCGAAAATCGCCTGGGACATATCTTCACCGTCGGGCTCGAGGTCGGATGGCAGTTTTACGCCTGCCAGGCTGCAAACAGTTGGAAGCCAATCGACCGCTGCGATGACGGTCGAGTCGTCCACCCTGCCCGGTGGAGTGTGGCCAGACCATCGAACGATGAAGGGCATACGAACGCCGCCTTCATATATGCTTCTCTTTCGTCCGCGAAACGGGCCGGCATTGCCGATGCCGCTGTGGACGGCATTTCGAATATCCAGGTCCTCGGGGCCATTGTCGCTGGAAAAGGCGATGATGGTATTCTCAGCCAGGCCAAGCTCCTCAATCCTTTGGACCAGCCGGCCGACCTGGCGGTCGAGGTCGGAGACTGAGGCATAATATATCTGCTTGACTCCCTTGTAGGGGACGCCGCCAGGTGCGTATCGCTGGTATGGCTTCATCTGCTCGTCGGTGGGATGAAGGGTGGCGTGGGGCACGAGAGACCAGACGTTGACATAAAAGGGTTTATCGCGGTTTTTCTCAATAAAATCTATCGTTCTGTCAACGATTTGCTCAGTTGACTTAGCCCGGAAATACGGGTCGTCGGTGCCGGTAAGCTGCGGGCCGGAAGAAGAGCGGGTGCAATGCTCATCGATGCCGTAATCGCCGGGAGTGGGGCAGGCATCTCCGGAGCCGAGGTGCCATTTACCGAAATGCCCGGTGGTATAACCTGTGGTTTTGAGCAGTTTTGTTACGGTGTGGACTTTGGGGTCGAGCCAATTTGGCATTGCGCGTGCCCTGTTCTGCTGCGGGGCAGCAAAATGGCCGTGAACACTATGGCGCGCCGGGTAGTGGCTGGTCATAATCGAGGTCCGCGACGGCGAGCAGACCGAGCCGTTGACATAGAACTGGGTGAAGAGAGTGCCTTTTTCAGCAAGTGCATCGAGACTGGGCGTTTTGAGCTGATTATTGCCGTAACAGCCGAGGTCTCCCCAGCCGAGGTCGTCGGCGAAAATAAAGACAAAATTGGGCTTCCTGCGTTTTTCCGGCGTCTTGGCACCAAAGGCACAAGACGGCAAAGCCAAAGCTACTGCCGCCGTACCAAAAGCGGTTAAGAATCGCCGTCTGTTTATAACCATTGTGTCAGGCTGTCGAGTAGGCATAATATGGTTCCTTCATTTAGGTTTAATTTGTTTTCTCTGTTTCTCTTGCCTTTCGGTGTCAAGAGTGCCACAGTATTCAACCTTGTGAGGAACTTCAATGCCCCTCACAGAACCGGACTTGTGGATTTCCCACATCCGGCTCTTCAGTAAAACTCACAAAACAGGCGACAGCGTATATAAGTTGTGCACTATCTTCGGCCTCGGCAGTGGATAATGGTCCAAGTACTTATAGAACCCCTTCCAACTGAACGACTTTCGCTGGCTGCGCCTGTTGAGCCATTTCAGAGTCATACGCAGCGTCAGTATGTAGTATCGCTGCATCGACCGCATATTACCGCTGACGCCGTAATATTGATAATGGCCTCGCAGCTTAGCCTGCAAAACCGGCCACCATTCTTTAGCTTTCTTGAAATTCCGTATCTTTCTAAGCCAGTTGTTCATATCTTTGCATTTCATACGCAATTTCTTACGGCTGGTCTTACGTCCAACTATAAACTTACCCTTGCGGCTTATGTCGCAATAGTGAGTAAAACCAAGAAACTCAAAGGTGTTGGCCCTACGATTCTGCCGTTTCGCGTTCTGTCGCTCATATCTGCCGAAACTAATTACGCGGGTCTTCTTTGGATGTAACTCAAGGTCGAACTTCGCAAATCTCTCCCGCAGTGCTTGCTCTATGTGCTCAGCATCACTGACATACTGCACCATACAGATAAAATCATCCGCATAACACACCAGGTGACATGCTCCTCTTGTCTGTGGCTTTACTTTCTTTTCAAACCACAGGTCGAGCACATAGTGCAGGAATATATTGGAAAGCATAGGGCTGAGATTCCCGCCCTGCGGCGTACCCTGCTCGGTCGCAACGATTCTGCCGGCTTCAAAATACCCCGCCTTTAAAAACCTCCGTATTAGCAGAAGAAAGCTTGGGTCTTTGATGCGGACTTGCAAAAACTCCATCATCCATTTGTGCGAGACATTATCAAAGTAACCCTTGATGTCCGCCTCAATCACATAGCCGATGGGCTTTGTCATAATCGCCTTGTCCACAGCATTGATTGCCTGATGGCAGTTTCTCTCAGGACGAAAACCGTATGAGCAGTCCAGGAAATCCGCTTCATAGATTGCCTCTAAGACACGGCTAATCCCCTTCTGCACTATTTTGTCTTCAAGTGCAGGAAGGCCGAGCGGACGCTTTTCGTGCTCATTCTTCGGTATATAAACACGTTTGACAGGTTGCGGCTTATAACGCTTTACCTTCATTCGCATTACCAAATCTTTG
>JAUWPZ010000088.1 GCA_030611315.1 Sedimentisphaerales bacterium | reverse complement strand
TTTGGGTATCCACACAATATGGTATTCCGTACGATAGGCACCGTGTCCTGATAATCGAATCTCCATTCAAACAGTATACCATATCGCCGCCTACTCATTCACCCACGGGCAAGCCCGTGGAACTCTGCCCTCCGGGTTATTTCGACAGGACATTGGACTGTTTTTTTTGAGCCGATTACTCATATCCCGTTCGGGGACCTGGATACGTGGGAAGATTATGATTTTGCAATTGCCGGTGATGACGCGTATCCGGTTGCGGCGTACATACAGCCAAACGGCAAACACCGCCGGCCCGGGCCTGACATAGTGGCATTTCTCGAAGGATTGATGCGAATTCTGGCGCAAACGACTGAGAAGGAGATTGACTCCGGCCGCTTCTCCAGGAGCGTGCAGACAAGTAAAGGACAGATGGAATTTACAATCTCTTTGCCTGAGCTGCTGGAGACGGACGGCAAGGACCCGTACCAAAAGGCAAACTTTCGCAAGGGCATTCCCGACAGGCGGAGTATGGAGCGTGTTACCGCTCAGATGCACCGTGCTCTCGAGGAGCAGGATTTCGACAACTTTGAGGACCTGAATCGTTTCATACGGGAGGAGTATTTGACGGGCAAGGTTCAGGCTCGAGAGCCTGAGATGGCCCTTGAGAAGGCGCAGGATCTTGCATATCAGGCTTTCGATGTCTATGGCAGAAAGAGGATTCAACTTGCGAACCAGGCGCTGGAGATTTGTCCGGACTGTGCGGATGCATACGTAATACTAGCCGAGCAAACGGGCGATTCACAAAAAGCATACGAACTTTATTCGGAGGGAGTTGCAGCGGGGCAGCGTGCGCTGGGACCGGAGTTTTTCAAGGAAAAGGCAGGTTATTTCTGGGGAATACTTGAGAGTCGGCCTTACATGCGCGCGCGTTTTGGTGTGGCTGAGACACTGGAGGCGATGGGCAGGACGGAAGAAGCCGTGGAACACTATAGGGAGCTGCTTCGACTCAATCCAAACGACAATCAGGGTGTTCGTGACGTACTGCTGCCGTGCCTTCTGAAGTTGAATCGCGATGACGAAGCCAACGAACTTCTGCGGCGTTATAAGGCCGAATCCTTTGCATCGTGGTCATATCCGCGTGCGCTGGTAACGTTCAGGATGAAGGGTGATACGGCGACTGCTCGCAAACAACTGCTGAAGGCGCTGGAGACAAACAAATATGTTACGCGATATCTTATTGGTCTTGAGGAGTTGCCAGCGGTGCTTCCGCCTTCATACACTGTAAGGTCAAAGGAGGAAGCCATATTTTGTGCGTCTGTCTTATTGGATGTCTGGCAACAGACTCCCGGCGCGGTTGAGTGGCTGAAGAAGCATTACACCAAGCCAAAGTAGGAGACAGGCTCAACAGATTCTGCGTGCTGCACGTGCAGGTCCACGAACAGAATCCCGCAAGAGGTTTTTCCGACAACGACGACAAGACAATCATCGCCGCGGAGGTGCAGTGCGAGCCGGGTAGAACCCGAGGCGGAATTTCAGCGAAAATATACGTTAAGATAGGTAAGGGCGTCAATCAAAAGTGACGGTAGCGCGGGGGGAAAATCGGAAATTTTGAAATTTTTTTTATTCATTCCCACATAAAGACTTACAGAAAAAGTCCTCCTTAAAAATCCCGCCATTTTCGCATCAAACGTGCAAGTTCATCCTTTTATGGAGGCGGTAATAATCGCCGCCAGCCGGTTGCGTGCCGGTGATGATAAGTCAAGTCGGCCGGGGCTGTCATTCGCGGCTTGCTGCGAAAAGGGCCCTTGCCAAAAGGAGAACTGAGTATGGGATTTGAGCTTGATATATTCAATGACGAGCAGCTTGAGGCGGATTACATTGAGTGGCTCGTCGATGAACACTCTATCGATATACAAAGGCATTTCAACAAGCTGTGGGAATACTACTCAAACCCGATGGTCGAGAGCCTGGGCACCAGCGCCACGGACAGAAAGGTGAGCGAATCGGGGCGGTGCTATGTGCAGGCGCAGGAATACGGGCTGCCCGCGAGAATAACCGGACTTGCACACTCGGGGATGTTGGGCCCCTTCGGTGCAAGAGCCGTCAAAGACGTACAGCGCAAAGAAGTTGTAATCGAAAATGATATCGCGTGGCGAACAAACGCCGCGGTTGACTTTCTTTTTGGAAAGCCGATTAGTTTTGTTTCCAAATCGCCTGACGGCCAAAAACGCGCAAAAATTGGAACCATCTTAAAGGCAGTGTTTGCGGCCAACGGCGCTATTGGATTTTTTCAGGATATGGCAGTGCTCGGAAGTGTTTATGGTTTCGTGGATTGTTTTGTCAGGCCTGGCGATGAAATACTCGAACGCATTTCCTCTTCCTTCCAAACCCTCACATTTGAAGATGTGCTGAAATTGGCACAAACAATCAGCCTGGAACTGATTGAAGCACCAAGAGCACTGCCTGTTCTGGATGAAGACGACTACCGAACAATCAGATACTACGTCCAGCACTTTGGCCAGAAGAAAAATGCCCTGAGCAAGAGAAGCTCGTTTCTTTCAAGAATATTGGCGGGGGGCAAACGAAGCGACAGTCGGCAGGTAGTTGACGTGACGGAGATTACCTCGGCTATCGGCTGGCAGAGATATGAAGACAAGGTACTCGTGGGCGAGGGTGAATTACCGTGGGGATTTCTGCCTGTGGTGCATATCCAGAACATCGCTCAGCCATACTACTATGAGGGATTAAGCGATATTGAGCCGCTGTTGCCGCTGCAGGATGAATTGAATACGAGATTGAGCGACAGGGCGAGCAGGATTACGTTCCAGTCTTTTAAGATGTATTTAGGCAAAGGGATAGAGGGTTTTGAGGATAAACCCGTCTCGCCGGGCAGGATGTGGTACACCGACAATCCGGAGGCGTGCATTGAGGAGTTCGGCGGAGACGCCGCTACGCCAAGCGAGGGCATTCACATCGCTGAAATCAGAGAAGCGATGGACAAAGCCAGTGGGGTGACGCCGGTGGTGGCCGGGGTTTTGAAGAACAAGCTCGGCAACCTTACGAGCGCGGTGGCCCTGAGATTAACACTGATGGGGATGCTCTCGAAGAACGAGCGGAAGAAATTCACTTACAGTGAAGGGCTTCGAAGAATCTGCAAAATGGTTCTCCGGGTACTTGATACGGCCAACATCTATAAAACCAACGAGGCAGAAAGAGAGGTCGATATCGTTTTCCCCAGTCCACTGCCGGAAAATATGATGGAAAGGCTGAAGGAGGCCCAAATCAAGAAGGAACTCGGTGTACCGACTGAGCAGGTGCTCAGAGAGTTAGGATATGAGAGTTCGTAGTTCATTGTTCATTTATGAACAATGAACTCATAACAATGAACCCAAAAGGAGGTTTTATGAGTCCGATTGAGACGCAGGAAAGTTTGTCAGAAGACATAACAGGGGCAAGCGAGAGTGACAATTTGAAGCTTGTTCCGGTGGCCGAATCGATCCGCTATCGCAAGAGGGCACAGAGTGCCGAGAAAAAAAACGAAGCTCTAACCGAGCAATTGGCCGAAGCAAAATCGCAGGCAACAAAGATGTCTGAGCAGCTCAGTAGTATCCGGACCGAACAGGAACTGATGCGGAAACTGGTAGTTGCGGGCACGATAGACCTGGAGACGGCTGTGATAATTGCCAAAGCCAGAATAAAAGACCAGGATGAGGCGGATTTAGACGGCGTAGTTGAGCAGTTGAAAAAAGACAAGCAATATCTGTTCGCCGGTACGAGCGGGACTGTGACGATAAAAAAGACCGCAGGGGCTAAAGAGCGAACGCAAAACAACCAGACAATCCTCGAAAGAGCAGCCAAGAAAGCGGCGACTACAGGTAATCGAACAGATTTGCAGGAGTACCTGAAACTGCGAAGGAATTTTATATGAGTTCATAGTTTGTGGCTCATAGACTGAGAACCATGAACCCAAGACCACAACTAATAAAGGAGGCAAATAAATGGCTTTTACAGGAAAAGCAACATATTCAGCGGGTACGACTTTGCCGGAATTGGCTGAGGACGTATCAGATTTAATCGGGATAATTTCGCCATACGAAACGCCGCTTCTGGACGCTTTGGGCGACCCGATGCGAGAGGCGATGAGCACGCATCATGAATGGCTGGAAGATGAACTTCTGCCGAATAAGGACGCCATCGACGACAGTACCTACACTGACCCGTCGGCTGATACGGATTTTGTTGTTGATAACGGCAGCAGATTCCGCGTTGGCGACCAGATTCAGGTGGAAGGTTCTGAAGAACTGATGCTCGTTACCGGTATCAACAGCAACACACTGACGGTAGTTCGCGGTTATGCGGGGACGACGGCCGAAGACCTGGCCGACAATCAGGTGATTAATATTCTCGGCAATGCAGCCCTCGAAGGCGCGGACAAACCCGGTGCGAGATTCACCAATCGCAGCAGGCTCGGCAACTATACGCAGATACTTACCGCCACTGTGGAGGTGAGCGGTACGGACATGGCTGCGAGCCAACTGGGTCTGGCCGACGAGATGGATTACCAAAAACAGGAACGGCTGCGGGAGCTGCTTCGCGACCTGGAAAATACGGTCATCAACGGCGGCCAGCCGGCGAGCAATCCAGAAGGCAGCGGCTCGGTACGAAGGTCGATGAAGGGCATCGTTCAGCACCTCTCGACGAACGTATTCCATACCGGCGACAGCGGTTTTCCGACAGGGACCGGCCTCGACGAGGACAAAATCAACTACGTTCTCAGGCAAATCTGGGAGAACAGCAGCGGTAATGTGGACCTGATTGTGGTGGGTGGTTTTCAGAAGCGAAAGATAAACGCATTCTCGGCCGACAGCCGGATGTTCGGAGCCAACGATACGACTTTCACCAATATGATAAGCGTATATGAGAGCGACTTCGGCGTTTGCAGAATTGTTACCTCGCGATGGATAGCGCAGGACACCGCACTGCTGCTGGATTCGTCTCGCATCGGCGCGCTGCCGTTGGCAGGGCGCAGCTTCCACTTCAAACCGTTGGCAAGCAGCGGTGACTATGAATGTGGCGAGCTGATTGGGGAATATACCCTGGAGCTTAAGAATGAGAAGGCCCACGGGCTTATTCGTGATTTGAGTACCAGCTAAACAGCGGGGGCTACGGCAGACGTATCTACGATACGTCCCGGCTCAGGTGCCCAAAGGGATAACAACTCTTTGGGCGCCGGGCCCGGCCTGGCCGGTCGAACAAGAAAGGGATTAGAGAAAATGGTTAATTTTTCAAATGATGTCGACATTCTGAAATACGAACCTGTGCTGTTCGGAGAATTGTATTTGCCGTGGCAGGTACGGGCGGCAGGGAACGGCGGAGAGCTTAGCGGGACAACATTTACCGCAAGCGGCGCGGATTTTGTAAGTGCGCAGGTCTCGGCGGGCGGGGTGATATATCTGCTCTCTGCAGACGGCTCGTTAGACGGAGCGTATGAGATAGTATCAGTAGATTCGGCGACACAGCTCAGCGTTTCGGTAATAAGGGCAGATTCAAACGAAACCGCGGTAGCTCCGCCGGCTGCGACCGAGGTATCCTACCGAATAAGCACATTCGCGCCGCAGGCCGGTGAAGCCGGTTTTCGGCTGACCGAATACTTTGGTATCAAGCCGGGAAGCCCTGCAAGCGAGATAGATGCGGAGGATGTTCTGGATACAGATGTGTTGAGGAGAGCGTCGGCTTTTGCGGTCATCTCAAATGTGTATGCAATGTTGGCAGGTAAAGTCAAAGATGAGAATTTCTGGAAGAAATCTCTGCACTATCAAAGGCTCTGCGAGAAGGCAAGGGAGCGGTGTCATCTTAGTATTGATACGGGCAGCGACGGCGTAAGTGATATCACCAGAGTCGGAGCGTCTATGAAATTAGTGCGGGATTAGTGGGTGAAGGGAAAACAGATGAGAGTTACTTTAGACGGACAAATTTTGTTTGACGAGCAGCAGTTGGAGATTAAGCCTGGCAGTACAGGAAGGGATTCGATTGAAAGAGTGGTGCCGGGACTGGACGGTGTGCTCAGTATCGACCTGGGCGGGCGCGGCCGGAAGATAAAACAAAAAGGCGTGCTGCGGGCCAAAAGCAGAATTCAAATGGAAGACAGAATCAGCACGATATCGGCCTGCATAGACGGCGATACGCACAAGCTGACAACAGGCAGCGGAGAAGAATATGATAATCTTCGGATGGACGTTTTCAAGGTGAGTAACGAGCGGGCAGACGGCAGCGGCATAGCTGTCGATTATGAAATCGTTTATACGCAGTTAAAGGTTTAACGGCAATGGGGCTTACCAGCAACGGAATAGAACAGACAAAAGCGTTTGAATTGCCCGGCGGAATCCGGGCAGACGGCGAGTGCGTCGCAAGTCCCCGGACGGCCCTGGTCAAGTGGCGGTCCAGCCGGAGCGATATGCTTTATCAGATTTACGTCAACGGCCAATACGCAGGGGTAACGGTTGACGGCGAACAAAGACAAATGATTATTCCGATACCCACGTATTCGGAGTCGCCGGTTCGGATTGAAGTCTTCGCCGTTGAGCCCGAGGAAGCGAATACTGATTTTAGTAATACGCTTGATTCGCCGCTAACCGACAGCGGGCGTGTGAGGATAAGTTTACTGCGCAGCCAGAGTTTACCAATCGGAGCAACTGCTGAAATTTACTTTGACAACGGCACGGGCCAGATTGATTACGAGGTCCCGCTGACAAATGCACCGATAAGAATCTGGCCGGTGCAACAGGATAAAGCAGGATTCGGAATGAGCAGATTCGGCGATAGTGATTTCGGATACGACAGTTCGGCGGCGGTAGGATTTGGAAAGGGCAGTTTCGGCAACGGTCAATTCGGTCTTGACGCCGATACGATTGAGTGGACAAGCCGGTCGCTTTACGCAGGCGTCTATAAATTTGCGGTCAGGATTTTCGACAGCGTCGGCAACCAAAGCAGCACCAGCGAAACCGGGCCAATAACGGTGACGCCGGCGGCAAGACCGGTCGAGCAGGTAAGCATATCTTCATTTGACAAACAGGCTAATCAATTGGTGCTTAAAATAGCGGATAGCGTTTAGCGTACAGCGTATAGGAAAAGATTACAGATTCCCGCTTCGGCGGAAATAAGATTAGGAGAATATTATGGCTGAAGTGTATCCATCCGACAATGAGTTGTTGAATATACAATCCGACAGCGAGACGGGCGTGGATTATATAGCAACCGGCACGGCGCCCTATTACCTGGAGTTTCGCAAGCTGCTGTATCGGCTATTGCTGGCCGCGCGTCGGGCAAACGATTTGAGAGTCTATGACGAGGGTGGGCTGGATATCGGGGTCAAGGCGGGCAATTTCTGGCTCGGCACGCAAGTGATAAGCTACCAGGGCTCATCGGGCAATACACTGGCGGACGACAAGAACAATATCTACGTTTATCTGGATTCATCGGGCAGTCTTGTTATCAACGAATACAGCAGCTTTCCCGATATGGCTACTACGGCTCATATTCGCCTGGCGACAGTGAGCACCTCAGGCGGTGACATCGACTCAATAACCGATTGCCGGGCGGGTAATACTGTCGTGATACCTTACGAGGCCGGTGGAGTGAAACAGACAATCGAGGCACATACCGGCGATGACACGCTTACGGCAGCGGAATCCGGCAGTGTTCATACGAATTTAGGCGCCACGGGGACGGTAACGCTGACGCTGCCGGCATCAGCGCCGGAAGGGACGGTATTCACATTCGCCGTTCAGGCGGCCCAGGAACTGCGGGTGGACCCCGGCACGGCGACAATCAGAGACGACAGCGGCCAGACCGCCGGTAAATACAAATCAGCCGATGCTATCGGTGAATGCCTCAAACTCGCTGCCGAGACAAACGGCGACTGGGTAACGGTCAGCAAAAACGGAACATGGACCGAGGAAGCATAAGAAAAAATAAAAAGTATACCCTTAAGGGTAGTAGATGTCCGCGAATAAAGCCGTAACTGGTTATTTTTAAGTTACTTACCCGCGGATAAACGGGAAAATTTAATTGAGATCAGTATAAAAAGGCAAAAGCGATATCTGAAGGAATCTGTTAAATGTCAAATGAATTGCATATAAATGCCGCATCCGGCAAAACCATATATATTGTGCGTTTTAACGAGGCTGGAGAAGTAGCCCGCTCCGACGGAACTGTATTCGAGAACTGGGGCACAAGCGGTCACGATGCCGACGATTATGACGTCAGTGCGAGCGAGGTCGGTTCGAGCGGCCACTATGTAGCCGACTTCGATTCGAGTAATAATATTGCGGGCGTCAGAAAATACTTCTGGCGGGCACACGACCAGGCGGGCGCCAATCCTGCGGACAGTGACCCGGTGGTAGAAAGCAGCGAGATAATTTGGGCGGGCAACGGAGAGTTGACCGCAAAGAAGATACTGGCCAACAAGGCCGTCCAAAACAAATCGACCGGAGCAATCGACTACTACGACGATGACGGCCAGACTGTTATCCTCACTCATACTCCGACTGATGTCGAATCGAGCATTACAAGGACGCCGAGCTGAAAAAGGATAACCCGTAAAAACTTAGGAGGTATAGAATGAGTAGCTTTGGAGATTACTGGGAAAATGAGATTTTAGACCATGTATTCGGCAAGGGCAGTTATACCCCGCCGACGATTTACGTGGCATTATCAACGGCGGAGCCCGGAGATGACGGTTCAGCCCTGAGCGAACCAAGCGGTAACGGCTATGCCAGACAAAGCACATCCGCGAGCGACTGGAATGCAGCGGCCGGCGGGGCACTCGATAATGCCAATGAGATTACGTTTGCCGAAGCGACTGGAGACTGGGGCACCATGACTCATTTTGCTCTGATGGATGCCGCATCGGGAGGCAATCTGCTGGCTCACGGGGCGTTAAGCGCCTCGAAAAGCATCGGCAGCGGAGATACGGCGAATATCGCAGCAGGCGACCTGGACGTTTCGCTAGATTAACTGGAAAATAATCGACGGTAACGTAAGGAGTGCAAAAAGTTTTGCGAGACCGGCCGATGCTTTTAGCGCAAAGGAGACTTCAAAATGGCAGATATAAAAACCAAATACGCGGCCGCCGCGAGCATAACCATAACGTTAACATCACTTGCCAACGATGCAAAGAGAGAGAGTACGGAACTATCCAACACTGTTAATCTCTACTTAGATGTGCTGGTGCAATTGAAGGTCAAAACAGGCAACTCTGTAAGCGGTGATAAGGCGCTCTATGTTTATGCCTACGGGACAATTGAGGACAACATGGGATACTCCGGTGATGCAAGCGGGTTGGATGGGGCGTATAGCGGAAACCTCGACAATACCAAACTTATCGGCGTGATAAGTACGCCGGCAGCGGCATCAAGTTATGTCTCGGACATGATGAGTGTGGCGAATGCCTTCGGCGGCGTACTGCCCAGTGCATGGGGCATAATCGTGCACAATAAAACCGGGGCGGTACTGAATGGAACCGAGAATAATTTCGAGAAAAAATACGGCGGCGTTCTGGCACAAACGGGATAAGAAGGAAAAGTAGAAAGTAAAAAGGGAAAAGGAAAAAGGGAAAGGACAGGGGCAAAGGCACAGAGGCACAAAGAGACAAACAACGATTCACTTTGATACGCTATACGCTGAAAGAGACGCATGATTATACCAAGTTTATACAAGATGAAACCGCCGGTATCGGCACATCCGGCATCAGGCCATTCGCTTTCCGAAGGCCTTGTCGGCTGCTGGCTGATGAATGAGGGGGCAGGCGGAAAAATCTTTGATTTGAGCGACAACGGCAATACAGGTGTGCTTGTAAACGACACTCATTTCGTACCGGGCAAGTTCGGCCGGGCCTTAGATTTTGACGGAACGGGAGACTACGTTGATATAGCTAAAAAATCCGACCTGGACAATGCGGATATGACGGTCTCTTTCTGGACGAAACCGCATAGTTTGTCTCAGACAGGCGTTCTCTTTATGAACAGAGAATTCTGGAATACAAATTACGGGTTCGAGATATTCATAGATAACGATGGTTTATCAATAAGAGGCAGCGGCTCGCCGATGACTACGGATGGCGATTTTTTCACCGGCCTTCTAAATGCGTGGATTCATATAGTCGTGGTGTATAAGGGAACCGATGTCAAGGCTTATCGTAACGGCATAGAAGTTCATTCCGGCACGGTTAATGCAATTATCGATTCGACCCACAACCTAATTATAGGCGGATTCGGCAGCGGCCCTTCCACTAATTACGATGGTGAAATCGACCACGCAATGATTTGGAGACGTGCTCTTTGGGCCGGCGAAATCGCCCGGCTCTATCAAGAACCATTTGCGATGTTTGCCAGGCGCGCCAGAGTCGAATTAACGTATGTCCTTGTGTCGTTGGCCGGTTCGACAGGCGGGCAATCTGCAATATCAGGAGCGCTGGCGCGGACGGTCAGTTTGAGCGGCTCGATAAATTCAACGGCTGGTTTGTACACAAGCCTTACGGTATCATCCAAATATTGTAAGCTGTTAGAAAAGGAATGGCTGCGGGATGCGCTTTTTGCGGGGATGACAGCCAACGCATTTAAGCTCGGCACGGTCCTTACTCTGGGATGGTTCTGGACTCGTTTCGCCGGCTGTTCTGTTCTCTACCGCGGCAGCGGTATGGGACAAATCGATTTTGCGAACATACTTGCTGTGGCAGGACAAGAGGCAGAGATAATAACAGTGCCAAGCTACGTTCAGCACAACAGCATCTCGACATATTTCTATGTTATTCGCAGGTTCAACAAGTGCGGCTATCAGGAACTAACGCTGGGCGCCGCGGTCAAAGTTGTAATAGACGCCGACGGCGATCTGGCAGAGCCGCAGCCAAACAAGATTTTCACTTCACGAACCAAACAGGTCAACGGCAGCCGGATACAGTTGCTCTGGTATTATTGTCCTGTCGAACAAAAGGCCGAACCTGCGTGCCTCAAGATTTATTACGATGACGGGACGGGGCAAATCGATTACGAAAACGCAATCGCCACGGTCGATTATCAGGGACGAAAGTTTTACAGCTACGAAAGTAATACATTAGACGCGGGCAGATACCTGTTCGCTATCAGGGCGCAGGATTCGAGAGGAATTGAGGACATTTCCTTCGCACAGTTAAAAATCCAGTTCCAAACCGCAGAGGTCAGCGCAATCAAAATTCTAAACGCTCAAACTGTCTAAGAGGTCCGCGAGAGATAAGATATGTCCAACAGAATCGACTTTATCCAATCAGCCAAAAGGCGGACGGCGATTCCGGCTGCTACCGTCTCGATTTTACTCGATGGCACATTATGCCCAAGTCTGGAGCTCAAAGAGATTGTGCGCAGCGGCCGGGGGGAATTTAGCTGGGCCAGATTAGCTGTAAATCGGGCGGCATACACCGGCAGCGATGTAACAGCCGCTGAAAATATCGAGGCTGAATTCGCGATGGGGCAATCGGTCTGCATCCGGCGATTGTTTAACGGTGTGCCGCCGGGCGCAGCGGCATTTAGTTATCCCATTTTTCGCGGACAGATAGAAGGCATCGAGACAAAACTTACGCCCGACGGCGAGATGGTGGAAATCGTAGCGAGAGATTTCAGCGCAAACCTAAAGCGCCTTACAGTCTATGGCCAGCGTCTGGCACGGGCGGACGGGACGAGCATTTTTTTAGCCGGCCTTGATACCGCATTCAATCCCGACGGCAAGGCCAACGCCAACCCGGAGCCCATAGAAATCAAAGGCAGCAGTTTCACAGCTTTTTGCGCCGAGCCTTCGCAAGGTAAGGCCTGGAGTTATGCCGAGGTGATTGATTATCTGCTCTACGAGTATTTGCCGAGCGGCCAATTGCAAACACCCGGCATCGGACAACTGAGGGCGCTGACCGAGAACCAAACGGTACGCGACCTTGATGTTACGGGGCTGGACCAGATAGAGGCGCTGGGCCGATGCTGCGAGAGAATAGGGCTGAGGTTTAAGTTCGTACCGAGGCCGGTTGAGAGCGAGCCGGGTCAGGCGATTGTGTTCTACAAAAGCGGTACGGGCAGAGTGGTTGAGTTGAACTGCCAGCAGGCCAAAGAGCAGTTGGACATCACGCAGACGAATATCGCACGGCTGCACAGTAAGAAAGATTTCTGGCCGATAACGAACAAGTACATCGGCCAGGGGGACTTCAAGGTCTATGAAGCGACTTTCGAATTAATCAAGGCCTGGGACAGCAGCCTTGAAGATACCGACTACGATATACTTTCACCTTCGAGCAATCCCGACTTTTATCAGGTCAAGGATGTATATCGCAAATGGACTCTCAACGAGGCGGGCGATTACAGCGGCGAACCATACAACCGGGGCGAAGCGTTTGACTTTTCGAGGATTTTCGAGAGCGGTAACTTCGCACGTCGCCGCAGGCGGTTTCGGCCGAGCCTTACAGCCGACAAACAGGGAAAGTCGCTGGGTTATTTTCTGGAGGTATCATACGACAGCGGCTCGAACTGGCGGCAGTACCTCAGCGCTTTTAACAACCTGCTGGATGAGTGCGGGGTGTGGCTGAGCAGCGACCGGCTTGATGTCGATACGTGGGTGGCGGCGTTGAAGGGGTCGCTTAGATTCAGAATAACCGCGGCGGTAATCAGCGATGAGCGATTGAGCTGCGAGGTAAGCGACGGGCCGGTCAACTCAACGGCCGCGGTCGTCGAACATTTAATCACGCTGCCCCGCCGGTTCAAGTATCGCAAGGTCTCGAGCCGGAGTATCTTTGCGAACAGCTCCGATGCGGCTCTCGGAGCGGCGGACGAGGTCGATGATTCGGCGGCTTTGTATGAGTTCATACGCCACATGGCGCTCGGTTCGGCCGAAACTATCGAAACCTTTGAAATACAGACGCCGAATCTGGCGTTTGATTACGAAGTCGGCGACAGGGTAAGTACGAACCCCGAGAGCAGGGACCTGCTTGCGTGCAGGAGCGACAACCGCAGCAGGAGCTTTATTGAGCAGGTGCAAATGGATTTTGAGAAACAGTGTACGAATCTGAAGATAGTTCGAAAAAGGGGCAGTGTTCTATGAGTAACGGTTCCAATATCAACCAGGAAGCTCTGGAACGGCTCGCACGGGCAGGTTCGCAGGAGACCGGCGAAATATCGGTTGTTACTTCGCCGGGTGCAAGGGCCGCGGCGTGGGCAATCAAGGTCAAGAGCCTTTCGTCATACAACGTGTATAACGTAATCGCCGTGGTGTTGGGTTCGGCAGGCTCGGTGCCGGTCGAGATAGGTCAGCAGACCAAGGCTGTCAATATGGCTGAGCCGTTTCTGGAGCAGGGAACGCTGGACAGCGGGACATACGCGATAATGTTCAGGGTGGGCGAAAGAAACGTCTTCTATGCGCCGGTGTAGTCCGGCATTTGACAAAAACTTTGCGATAAGAAAAACGGAAATGACTTTTTTAATAGATTTCTCCACTCGCTTCCCCTTCGGCTGCGCTCAGGGCTGAAGGCTATTTTGGTCGAAATGACGGAGTGATGGTAAGGTCGAAATGACGGGGTGGTTGTAAAGTCGAAACGAGGAAAGGGCGAAGGCTCTTTGAATAATGACAAAGGCTAACGGTAAATCGTGGCAGTTTAATCGGCAGGTGAATGTATCCGTGCTGATTCAGCTGGCGTTGTTAGCCTCTCTGATTGTGGGAAGCTGGGTGAACCTGCAAAGGCAACTCGATTTGCTGCAGCGAGATGTAACGATGCTGCTGCAAAACCAAAGCGACCTGCAGCAAAGGCTCGAAACACTATCAGCCAAGAGTATCTCCTACGAATACTGCCTGCGGGCGCTGGAGAAATCCACAGCCGTCACAGATTCATCGGAAAATACATTTTAACCGGAACATGTAAAGAGGTGAGAAAATGAGAAAGATTTCATCGGTGATAATTGGGTTGTGTTTATTGTCGGCTGGGTGTGGGAGTTTGCGATATGCTCCGGGCGAGCGGCAGAAGCAGAACGCCTGGCTGCATAACCGCACGGCGATAGTTACGGCCGAGAAGGCAAGGACAGAAAAAAGCTCGGAACAACTGCAGGCGTTGACGCAGTTGAATGAATTGCAGAGCAGGGCGTTTAGCTCTTATTGCGGACTGCCGAAGGAATTTCCGCCGGCTGAGACGGCTGAGGACATTTTAGCTGAATCGAACTTGCAGCTTGCTAAGGGGGCTCTTGCGGATTCGGCTGAGCGGCCGGATGCCTGGCAGGTGGCGGATTCGGCGATGGAGCTGGGTATCGGTATCTGTGCTTTGTTGGGCGGGGTCTATGGCACGAGGGCGGTTAAGTTTCTAAAAGAGGCAAGGACAAAATCGAAGGCACTAAAAGAGATTATCGCGGGCAATGAGTTGTTCAAGAATGCCAACGTAAAACAGATAGAGACCTTCAAGCAGGCCCACGCGAATCAATCGCCGCAGACAAGGCAGCTCGTAACGCAGTTGAAGAGCGCTTAGCCGGAGGGTTATTCGTTCTTTGAATTTGCCCGCGAGGCGATTGCGGCGGCTATGACGCTGCAGCAGATTATCAGTGTCGAGCCAAAGGTAAGGACAACTGTAAGGCCCTCACCTCGCCTTTCAACAGCGTAATAGATGAAGCTGAAGATGATGCCGAGCAGCCCTGTGATAAAGGACGCAATACATAAGTTTTTTACGGTGGATTGTTCCATGTCCGGCCCTTTCCAGGTAACAGATATTATAAAAGCTATTCGCCGACTGAGAAAATAGCATCGATGAATCGAGCCGTCAAACAGATACTTTATACAACCTTTTCGCTTTTGTGTAGCTAAGATTACAAAACGGCTGTTTTCGTACAAAAAGGCGGGTGCATCTTTTGTTTGTAGGTAAAACTGGCACAAAAATTGCCTTTCATTATAGGAATACAAATTTAAAAACCTACAATGAAAGGCAAAAAAATGTACGACGAGATTATCGAACAATTGGCCGAGAGTTTCAAGGATGATTTTCAGTTAGTCGGGCATGATTTTGGAGCTATGGAAGAGCTGGTACAGCAGAAAATGCAGTTGTTGGGCTCGGGATTAG